>PBSV01000083.1 GCA_002726435.1 Opitutia bacterium
AGTAGCGTATCAGGTCGACGTCTCACAAAACCATGTAAACTTCCAAGCCTCGCAGGAAGAAAAATGCCTTCGCATGATCAAACTGCACGAGGAGCGTGGCACTGCTGATAGTAATTAGTAAAGGCGCCTCTATAAACGTATTTTTTAAGCACGGTTGGACACAGATGAACACGGATAATAATTGCAGTTTTAGTTCTTATATCCGTATGTATTTTTGTCTTTCCATGGCTTCCTCTTTTGGTCATTTCTTATTATGAAACAACTTTTATCCCTCTTATCTATGAGCCTGTGCTGCTCCGCACTTTTTGCGGCCAAGTCTCCGAACTTTATTATTATTTACAACGACGACCTCGGCTATGCGGACACGTCCGTGCAGATGATGGATGCGGATCCGAGCAGTCGGCACAAGTTCATTCACACGCCAGGACTCGAACGTTTGGCGGATCTTGGCGCGCGCTTTAATGCAGGCTATTCGCCGACACCGACCTGCACCGGTTCGCGCTTAAGTATTCAGTTCGGTAAGTCTTCCGCCAAAATGCAGTATCGCAATGTGTTTGATGTGCTCTCGCCTATTCAGAGGCCGAACGGCTATGATGATGAGATCACGATGGCAGAGATGCTTAAAGACGCTGGTCAAAATTATGTCACGGCAATGTTTGGCAAAGGTTGCAGCGCGATGAGTCGTGCGGATCAGTCCGGCTACGACATCACCGATGAGAACACACCGCAGGGAAATGGGAACGGTCATGGCCATTACTGGAATCCTGATACAAAGAAACCGTTTCCAAAAGAGGACCCCAAGCGTCTGCACTCGCTGCGAAAGGATTCCGTGAGATTCATCAACGAGTATGGCGGCAAGCAGCCATTCTTCTTAATGGTGTCGCACTATGCGGCGCACATTCCGTTCATGGCAACCGAAGGTGCAATTGAGCGTAATCGCAAGCGATGGCTCGCTCAGGGAGGCGATCCTAAGAATCTAGAGAATGTTAATTCGAAACAAAACAAAGACATTCTTTATGCCGCGATGATCGAGGAGATGGATATGACTGTGGGCGGAATTATTGATGCGCTAAAAGCCAAGGGTGAACTTGCGAACACATATATCATTTTCACCTCCGACAACGGCGGAGGCTATTCGGATAGACGTGAGGTGGATGGAGTCAATGAGCGCTTCAATGGCCCGCTTCAAGGCGGCAAACGCTCGATGTGGGAAGGGGGTCTACGAGTGCCGATGATCATTTCAGGCCCTGGGATCGAACCTGGATCGGAGTGCGCTGTGCCGATCGTGCAATGGGATTTCCTGCCAACCTTTCATGATCTAAGTAATAGCACTGGCCCGCTGCCAGAAGGCATCGATGGAGGCAGTTTGCGAGATGTCTTTTTCAATGGTAACAATGGAAAGGTCGAGCGTAGTGCACCTGGTATCATTCATCACTACACCTGTCATTACCATCCTCCAGTGAGCTCCATTATTTTGGGGGAGTATCGACTCATGAAGCATTTGGTCACGAGTGAATTTAAGCTCTATAATATTAATAGTGATTACCGTCAGCAGCACGACTTGTCTGCCTCCATGCCAGAGAAAGTTGCGAGCATGGAAGCGATGCGTCAACAATATGTCGACGATGTAGACGGAGGTAGTCTCGAGCAAGTCTATGACGCACTGTATAATTTGATGGATGAATTTAGTCGTCGTGCACGGAGCAAGTATGAAAATGATTTGGAAGCGCTCATTGCAGAGAATCCCGCGAATCTAGAAGAGCGCAAAGCAGATTTTATTGCGGAGATGAACAACACGCTCAAGCGCAATGCGATAAGCAAAGAAAAGACTCGCCTCTATTCCGAATCGGATGTCTGGAAAGAATATCCTTATGCACAAGATGCAAAGAGAAGTATTGAAGCGACTTGGGTCGATGTGATTCCTGAGTAATTCCAATACAGACAGATGATCTCCTTAGAAAAAACTGTGCATCCCTAAGCTCCTTATTGCAAGAATCTTCTTTATTGGTTCTGCCGATTTCGCTGCACCTGATGTAAGTAGCTTCTCGAAGGCACTGTTCCGAAGAATAAAATTGCCTCGTCGGGTAGTAGGTAGCGGAGTTGCATTTGAGTAATTTTAAGTTAAACGTCCGGTGCACCCCATCTAGAAATCACTCGTCAAAATCGGTTACAATTACGGGTGATGAAAGAAATATCAAAAATTATTATTTGCAGTAGAGGGGTTGATTTGCGCAAAGCTTACTCAGGGTTAAAATCGCTCATTGGAGAAGTAGGAGGCAATGCTTTCTACTCATTCTCAAACAGGAGCCATAATCTTTGGAAGGTTTTTACTCGAGACCGATTTTGAATAAAGGTAAGAACTAGGAGATTGCATTTTGGTAACTTTCAGTGGCCTGAAAATCAGATTGGGATCACCGAAATCAACGTAGAATAATTGGGTAAAATTCTAACAGGAAAAAAGTGAGAAAAAGGGAACAAAATTAGTAAAATGACACCCTACCTGCTTCGCATACTGGCATGACATTATTGGGTTTATTGGAGTAATTAAGAAAAAAGAATACTCTTCTTCTCAATCCGCTAGATGAGAATCAAACGAAGCTAAAAGATACAAAATCCGAATTATAAAATACTCGGATGGATTTTAAATATACGCGCCAAGAACTAGACTTACTCAAGCACAAGCTATTTGGCAGTAAGAGTGAAAAAGTATCGGAGCGCCAACTTCTAACTTGCACTGGATATTTTAGACGAACTAAAGGAATCGCAGGAGGCTTTGAAAGGGTGAATCTCATTCCTGCAAAATGAATTAAAAAAGTCATAATTCGTCCGTTTTGTGTCAAAAAAGAGTAAGATGCAAAGCCGATTTATAAACCCATTCCCCCTCATGTCATTGAAAAAGGAATCGCAATTGTAGTTAAAGAGATTGGCTTCCCTCTGGTTGGGTGCAAGGCATAGCTTAGACGCAAGTCTCATGAAGCTTACCTAGTTGAAGTAAAGGATGCTATCTGGTATATACTTTCCACCAAAGAACTTTATCCATTTGAAACCAAGAAAAATGTAGGAGAAAACGCTGCATGCTTAGGTCAGAATCAAAGTCACAAGAGATTGAATCAGATCAAAACCCGTCTAGAGAAACAGAAACTGGATGCTCACCGGAAAAATCCAATGAGGATAGCTGTAACCTATGCACGCAATCAAAGGGACAAACTGGAAGAATATACGAAGCATCTAAATGCCAACATAGACAATAAACAAACGGAGCAAGGAATATCTCTATGATGAGATGACTGAAATCCCTGCAATGAATCAACAAGACTTCCTACCACTAGTATCCCGAAAACTGGAAAGCTACTAGTCCGAAAAATTTCCAAGCTATTTGATAAAATCATGACGGAGTTTAGCAGACGCTTACCCTTGAGTGAACTAGGTTATAATACTTTCAGTGTGTTTTATCCTAGCTCCGCCCAAACAAAAGAGGACAACGCTTTTTCGTAGCCCTCTTCTGGTGAAATGGTGGATGCCTGCTCAACTACATCCAGCTTGCGGAGTTCTGGATGCTGGACTGATTGGCTAGTTTGTCGGTTTGCTTTTTGAGTAAGGCTTGATTCGACTTCAGTTCTTTATTCAACTGCTTCCTCATTGCGGGACTCAGGTCCGTGGCCTTCAATTTCTGCTGAATGAGGCTGACCTCCTTTTGCCTATTCTCTTTCCACATATTTAGCTCCTCGAGGCGTGTTTCGTAGACTTCTTCCATCGTCCAAGCGCCGACTTTTTCTAGATAGGCGTCGAGCTTGCGGATCATGTCAGCGGTCTTTTCTGGCATGGCTTTGGATAGGTCTTTGGTCTCGCCCATATCATCGACGACGTTGAAAAGCTTGATCTCGTTTGTATTGAGTTGGCGCATGAGTTTGTAGTCGCCATCCCGATACGCGGTGATCGGAACGGTATAGAATGCGGGGAAGTGAAATACGAAACCGGTGTCACGATCTTTGAGTTGGCCAGCGTTGCCTTGTTCGAGAACAGGGCGAAGGCTGACCCCATCGAGGTCATCGGGGAGTGGTGCATGGCTTCCGGCTAGATCGTGAAAGGTGGTAAGATAGTCCCATTGAGCCACAGGTGTATCGCACTGTGTATCGGCAGGAATGCCTGGGCCAGAGGCGATCATGGGCACGCGTAGGCCACCTTCCCACATTTTAGCTTTGCCGCCTTGCAGGGGTGCATTGCTGACACCGCCACCATTGTCGGAAGTGAAAAAGACGTAGGTGTTGTCGTCGAGGCCAAGGCTTTTGAGTTCATCGAGCACGATGCCGATAGAGCTATCCATATTTTCGACCATGGCGGCATAATTCGCCTTTTCCCAGAGCGCCCGAAGATTCTTTGGCATGTCTGTGGCATTGTCATCATAACGCGAGATATCTGGAATGCCACCAGTGATGTCGTTTTCTTTGGCGACGATATCGAGATACTTTGCACGCGTGCTTTTGAGCGACCTGTTACGAACATGCAGTGCGTAGTGGGAAATCATTAGATAAAAGGGCTTCTTATCGTCTGCGCGTGCTTTAAGGAAGTCGGTCGATGTCTTGGCGAGGCTGAACATCCGCTTAGGATCGTCCAGTGGGATCGGTGTCTTGTCAGCAGGTTCCCACCAGTCGCCATGCCCATTGCTATTGGGGTGTAGGTGGATGAAATCGGTTTCGTCGTAGCCGTGATCTTTAAACCAACCCATGGGGCTGCAACCTTTACCGAAGATTGCGGTAATATAGTCCTTGTTGGCTTCGTGCAGCATTTCGGCGAGTGAGAGATTGTCGCCGAGGTCCACCTGTTTCTTTGCCGCGACGACATCGTGCAGAGAAATGCAACCGACACGTGCAGTAGTTTTGCCATGCTGAATACTGGCACGCGATGAGGTGCAAACAGGCGAAGGCGCGTAGGCATTGGAGAAGCGCATACCCTCGGCGGCCAGTTGATCCAGATTTGGTGTTTGATGCAGGGCGTGCGCAGTTGCGGGGCGCTCCTTCATCATCGGCACACTGGTCTGTGTGTAGCCTAGGTCGTCGGCGTAGATGAGTATAAAGTTAGGTGCTTTCTCGGCTTGCAAGGCAGCGACAAAAAAGGGGAGTGTGAGAATACTGAAGAGTGTTTTCATTAGAGCACCTCTGAAAAGACCCTTTTTACGGCGCAAGTTAGTTTTTTTCGTATTTTTCATAATTAATTGATGATGGCTCGGTTTGATCCGATTTTCGTATAGTTGTAATGGCTGATTTTTAAATTTTATCGGTTTTTTTAATCGCTTGGAGACCAATCGGCCTAGGAATACGCTGAGGGATTTCAGGGTGTAATGTTGACTCTTTGTAACCAACTACGGCAACTCGCTTGTGAGGATGTTCAAGTGTCATAAAATATCAATGCCGTGTCGCGCCAAGAGATTTCTTTGTCTGACACTACGCATTATTCTCAACTCAATCTCAGGACGGACTACTTCCAATTGTAATCGACCCAATTGGCGTTTACATAAGCTTCAGCCGCATTCTTATCCACGTAGCCTCGCCATGAATAGAGCTCGGCGTGGCGTCTGGCTTTCTCTTTGTTTAGTTCGTGTTTCTTGAGTATGACGTTTAGCGCTTTAAGGAGTTCGGCTTTCTTTGCTTCGAGGTCGGTTGGGCTCTCTTTTTCAAGGACGGCTAGCTTATTTTTGTAAATTCTCTTGAGCTGTTCAGATGCTTCGTCTTGCGCTTTGAACTGAGCTTCGCGGACATCTTCAGCGGAGCCTCCGCCAATTTTGTCTACGTAGTCTTGGCGGAGTTTGTCCATCGAAGCGACTTTCTCGGGCATGCTGTCGGCTAGATTGTTTTTTTCGCGATAGTCGGTCTTGATGTTGTAGAGTCTGATTTCACCAGAGTTGAGATGGCGCATTAACTTGTAGTCGCCGATGATGATGGAGCTGATCGGTGGATGGTAGTGGCAGGGGTAGTGGTGCAGAATGCCGGGCGACAAACGCTCCACTTTGCCGCTATTACCTTTGTAGAAGACATCGCGCAGGCTGCCTCCGTCGACGCCTTCAGGGAGGGGCGTTTTGCTACCGCTTAAGTCGTGCATGGTCGTGAGGAAGTCATATTGGACAATCGGCACGCTAATCTGGGAGCCGGGCTTGATGCCGGGGCCAGAAATAAGCGTCGGCACACGGATACCTCCCTCAAAAATGGAGCGTTTGCCTTCTTGAAGAGGGCCGTTGAAGCGGCGGTTGTCTCCATTCACTTTTCGGAGCACTGCTTTGCCGCCTCCGTTGTCGGATGTGAAGATGATGTAGGTGTTGTCGAGTTCGCCTTTCAATTCAAGCGCTTGGATGATGTCGACGACGGTCATGTCCATTTCATAGACCATGGCGGCGTAGGCGATCTCTATATTAGCGTTGCCGCTAGGTTTGAGTATGTAATCGCCTGGAACCGCTTCCATGCCGTCTGTATCGAAGCCCATTTCAATCCAGCGCTTCTTGTTGCGTTCAAAGGCTTCTCTTGTGCAGCCGAAGGGGATGTGCGCCGCGTAGTGGGATACCATCACGAAGAAAGGCTGCTTGCCTGCGTATTCGTTGATGAAATTAACTGATTCTTTACGCAGTGAGTGAAGGCGCTTAGGATTGTCGGGAGGGAAGGGTGTTTGCTTTTTTATATCCCAGTATTGTCCGTGTGCATTGCCGTTGCCTCTGATTTCCCCCGCTATCTCGTCGGTGATGTCGTAGCCGAGGTCTTCGAAGCGTCCGAGCTGACTAGCACCTTTACCGAAGAATGCGGTCTTATAATTCAAATTGGCGTCCTTGAGCATCTGTGCCATGGTAACTTCATTCTCCCAGCCCTGGGGGCGCTGGTATTTCGCGAGCACGTCATTCACGTTGCGATACTGCACGGCTGCAGACGACTTGCCGAACTGTATGCTCATACGCGAACCAGTGCAAGTGGGTGTCGGCGAGTAACCTGCAGTGAAACGTCCGCCGATTTCGGCTAGGCGGTCGAGGCCGGGCGTCTGTATGAATTTATGCTTCGTGCTAGGATCGGCATCCATCATTTGCACAGAGGTGTCCGCATAGCCCAAATCATCTGCGTAGATAATGATGAAGTTAGGCGCTTTTTCAGCCACAAGAGAGAGGGTAAAAAGTAGGGTTGTAATGAGATATTTCATAAAATTTTAAGTCCATTCGTAGCGTCTAGATACGATCAGGTCTTTGGCCATCAGGGAATGCTTGATAAAAAGAGAGAGCTAATTGTAGTATGGGTGACACAGAATATCAATGACTTGCCGCGACAACGAAATGTTCTATTACGACATGAAAATTCGCGGCGGTCGAACCAGACGTCGCCATTTACTCCGCGGATTTATAGTAGGAGCTACCTTCAGGCTGCAGTTCGTTGATGATAGTGAACTGGTTGGGAGTGAATTTAGCATGGACGCCGGGTTCCATGCTTTCACTCTGGTCTGAGGTATCGAAGCGCTACATCTCCTCGAAGTTGCCTCCGTCGAGATTAGTAGCGCGCTTGAGGATGAAAGTAGTGTCGGTCGCGGCACGATCGATGCCGAATTGTATACTGATTTCGCTTTCACTCGATTGTAATTCCACAACTTGGACAAATAACCCGACGCAGAGCATAAAGAAAAATTACGAGAAAACCCCACATAGAGAAAAAATCGAAATGTCTCTTTACTGGATCGTTCCTAGCCAGCAATTGGTTTAAAGCACCCAGAACAAATTGCTTTGCTATTTGCTCGAGGAGCTATTTCAACCATAATAGTCGAAGTTTTACTATCTTTTTAAAAGTAGGTTTGGCATAGTCAAAACTCTTAGGAGGATAGGATTAGTTCAGTATTTATACTGACGATAAAATGTAAAGTGAGTGAGTGAATAACTCATTTAGAACAACTTATGAATATAATATTTAAAATTTAGTCAAAAATGATACTCTTATTACCCGAAAACCAATTATGTTTTTTCTGAAAAAACTACAACCTTTACTTGTGAGGAATACGACCAGAGGGCAAATTAAATTTCATACAAAATCCCGACGAAGTAGGTCGAGCGAAGCGAGTTTATGCTGAAATTTAATTTGTCCCGCAGAGAGGATTCCTGATACTTAAATTGGAGTTTATTCTAAATATTAAACCCACTAAATTTTTAGAAGACTCCTTTTTGAAAATAATGCAGTTCCATTAATCCCAACTAAATCCAATCGAAAAGATCCTATTCCTTATGACAAAGCAATTGGGGAATTGAGGCATAAAGTTGAAAACTTCTTTGCTATGGACATTAGATAATGCAGGATATTTACTCGTTAGGACAAACACCTAGATACATAACTTGGATTTGAACACATCTCATCTACAGCAGATTGAATTCATTTTGATTTTGTCCATAGGGCCTAGTTAAGGAATGCTTGCTAAATAATTAATCCGTTCACAATATTAACAATTTAAAAGCTGTCTACTCAATCTCAGCCACTTTACTGCATTCA
>PBSV01000084.1 GCA_002726435.1 Opitutia bacterium
GCTTTGAGGAGTCGATAGCGCTTCACGAAAAAGAGTTCCTATACTTGGACCCTCCATACTTTTTGGAAGCCAAGAGCAAGCTATATGGAAAGAATGGAGATATGCATGTAGGGTTCGATCATAAACTTTTGCATTCTCTCTTGACAAATCGTCAGAACTGGTTATTATGTTATAATGATTGCGATTTTATTCGTGAGCATTATTCTGACTATGAAATCCTACCAGCAGCTTGGGCTTATGGTATGAACAAGAGTAAAGAATCAAACGAAGTATTTATCATTTCAAGGGGTTAAGATGACAAATAAGATGGTCTTCGCTAATAACGAAGAATTGAGACAGAAGATTCTAAAGGGAGCCAACACTCTGGCTGACTATGTTTCTTCTACTCTCGGACCCAAGGGTCGAACGGTTTTGCTTAAAGAGCAGGATAAGCCAGCATTTGCGACTAAGGACGGTGTAACTGTTGCACAGTTCGTTCAGTTGGAAGATGAGTTTGAGAACGCTGGCGCACAAGTTATCCGCCAAGCAGCAAACGAAACCAACACAAGCGCAGGTGATGGCACCACTACCGCTACGGTACTTGCGAGAGCAATACTAAACGAGGCACAGCGACATATAGCCGCTGGTGTTTCTCCGATTGAACTGCAAAGGGGGATAGATGCAACTGTATCAGAAATTTGTAAAAATCTTACGGAAATGGCAAGACCAGTTACTAGCATTGATGACATCAAACATATTGCTACGATATCAGCCAACAATGATTCTACCATTGGGGATCTTATTGCTTTGGCTGTGGACAAGGTGGGTCAGGATGGCTCCATAACAATTGAAGAGTCGCGATCTATGGAGACTAGTATAGATGTTACTGAAGGTTTTAGGTTCTCTGCTGGCTATTGCGCTTCTGCATTTGTTAATGACGAGCGCAGAAATGTAATGTCGTATGAAGAACCGCTCATTATGGTTACCGATTATAAGATTACTCAGGTAGAACAGATCCTACCAATCCTTGAGTTGGTTGCCCGAGAGGCACGTCCTCTTGTGATTGTAGCAGAAGACATAGAAGGGCAAGCCCTCGCTGCTATGATTATGAACGCTATGCGTGGCTCCCTAAAGATTGCTGGCATTAAGGCTCCTTTCTATGGAGAAGAAAGACGCAACCTCCTATCAGACCTCGCTATGTCTACTGGTGCCACCTTTATCACCCGCGAGTCAGGGCAAAAGCTGCAAACGACCACGCTCGCTCAGTTGGGCTCTGCAAAGTCAATTGAAAGCACCAAGGTTGGAACGATTATAGTCGGGGGTAACTGTGATTATGAAGGAGTGGAGACGCGCATTGAAAGCCTTAAAGCTGAGATAACCAACACAGAAGATTTCGCAGAATGCGAACGCATCCAGGGTCGCATCGTTAGATTGTCCTCCGGTGTGGCAGTTATACACGTTGGTGGCGCAACACAAGTCGAAATGACAGAAAAGAAGCATCGTATTGAAGATGCTCTTGAAGCTGTGCGTTCTGCCCAAGAAGAAGGTGTCATTGGTGGTGGAGGCACCGCTTTGCTGCGTGCTAGTAATTCTATCTCAATTATTACAGATCACCAAGAACAGTCAATAGGGATGACTATTGTTAAAAGAGCATGTCAAGCACCCTTCAGGCAGATGTGCAGAAACGGAGCCAAGAGCGAAGACCTATTGTTGGCTCACGTTCTTGATCAACCCGACAATATGGGATATGACTTTCGCACAGGAACCTTGACAAACCTATATGAACGTGGTATTTTAGATCCAGTAAGAGTTACCAAATCAGCATTAAAGAACGCAGCGTCTTGTGCTGGTACTCTTATCACAACCAACTATGGGATCATACAGGTGTCATAATGGTGAAAGGAGACTTAGTTCATATTCCTCAAGGTGCATTACTTTTAGGTTCAAAAGATCCTTCAACGTTATGTGAAGACTCTTCTTATCTAAAAATCGAAAAGCCAAGTCGTGCTATATTTTGGTGTTTAGATACAAGAAATCCAAGTTGGGCTTCGGTTTACTATAAAGAGAAAATCTGGGATGTCAGATCGAGAGATATTTACCCAATCACACAGGAGTTAGAAAATGTTAGTTAAGTTAACAGAAGTATGTGGAACAGGTGCCGTTACAAGCGGTCGCAAGTATTCCTTGCGAGAGGTGTTCGTTAATCCCGAGCACGTTGTTATGGTGAGAGAGGAACATCAGATTCGTACTTTAAATGAAAAGGGTATGCTGACTGAAGGGCTTGATAAAAAGCATCGCTTCTCAAAACTAACCATCGATAAGGGAACAACTGGCACAGATATTGTTGTCATAGGTGATCCAAATACGGTCGAGAGCGCATTAAATATTCGTAGCTATGTACTAAAGGGGTAATAATGGGACAACGAGTAAACATTCAGTATTCTGTAGAGCTTGAAGATCTGGAAGATGAGGTCAATAGGCTGTTTGAGCAAGCTATGAGAGAGCTTGAAAGAGGACTTCTTGTAGGAGGCACACCGGTTGTTAATCTTGGCACAGAGGGTCTTGATAAGATTGACTCTTTCAGGCAAAATTTAGCGAAAGTTGATATAATGCTGGGCGACGTTCAGAATATTATAGAAGGATACATCAGGTTCAAGACAAAACCTCCACCCGACCGTGAGATACCTTTTCAGCAAACATCTGATGAATTGGAAGTTGAACAATTAGAAGATCAAATAACAAAATTCAAGGAGATGTTTAGTGCGCAGCCCGATCAAAAACCTGAAGAATCAAACTAATTGTTTCTCTGTCATCTCTGAACTTATACCAAAAGGCTCAGTGGTTGACTACTACCCTATTTATTCTGGTGACTTGTGCATCAAGTTGTCTGAATCCGACAGGTTTGTTGTAGCGCACACACCTAATTATGTTGTGTATGAATTTTGGTCATGTGTCATGCAGGATCCTGATCGCATCAGCAAAATAGCAGAATCATTCTACCCGAGCTTGAATGAAAATACGTTTGATATCTTAAAGAAAAATTGGTATTCTTACAAAGATCCTTTTGTGCGCTCTGCCCTTTTCTTTCTCCTTAATCGGTGTTCTAGCCTCGGGATGATTACGCACGGAGAACTTGATACAAAAAACTATAATGCCTTCGCTCTTAGAGATCTTAGGGGCTTCAATGTTGACAACATGCATGTGAACTTCCTCGGAGATAAAAAAATAGAAGAGTTTGATAAAAATATCTCTATCATAAACGCTGGCAAATATAGAGTATCATTCTTGGAGAATGAGCAGATACTAGGTGAAGAAGAAACTGAGTTTAAACACAGGGAACTTCTGAAAAATATGAAATCATGCAGAACAGTTATTGTATTTAAGTCCCACCGTGCTCTACTTAAAACACCTGAGTATGAAAAAGTACTCCTTGATCAGCACGGAAGACAAACCACAGAGTTCGAACAAGCAAAAGAGATAATTCTACATAATGTACGATAAACTAATCATTGCTACACTGCTTTTTATTCTTGGGCAAACGATTACTTGGTTTAGTTCCTACTCCCAATTTGTGTGGGACTGGGCAGCAGACAAGCCAATTACGATTGCCTTGATTACAGCCATACCCGCTGCTCTATGTTTTATTTACGGCATCAGATTCGCTTTTGAATATTTTAATTCTGGCTGGGGTCCAAGATTTTATATTTTTTCTCTTTCGTTTGTTGTGATGCCAACACTTTTCTGGTATTTTATGAATGAATCGTTTTTCACTTTTAAAAATATTGCATCAACCATTCTGGCTTTTGCAATCGTA
This sequence comes from Opitutia bacterium, assembly GCA_002726435.1. Classification (GTDB taxonomy): domain Bacteria; phylum Verrucomicrobiota; class Verrucomicrobiia; order Opitutales; family Seribacteraceae; genus Seribacter. Next base: position 3,794 of record PBSV01000084.1, read on the forward strand.
TACATCCAAATGAGGTTAAAATGAGAAAAGTAGAGAAGCCTTGGGGTCACGAGATCATCTGGGCAGAGACAAAAGACTACGTGGGCAAGCTCCTGCACATTAAGGCTGGACACAGACTATCGCTGCAATACCACGAGATAAAAGAAGAGACCGTTTATGTGCTCTCGGGCACTCTCTACATTTATGATGGCGACGGCAACATCACTAAGTTGACACCTGGGCATCGCTTCCACGTCCAACCACACCAGATACATCGCTTTGGCGCTAACGAATCAAATGTAGAGATTATGGAAGTAAGTACACCCCATCTTGATGATGTTGTGAGATTGGAAGACGACTATCGAAGATAGAAACTATTTATTGGGAAACAGGAGAAAACAGATGTCTTTTGCGACTGACAAATGGTTTAAGCACATACGCCAAGAAATACTTACAGAGGGTCTTAATGATATTGGACTGCCACAGGAGTTGGTTGACATAATCCGTTCGAACATGCCTTCTGCAAGCGAAAAGGGCAGAGTTTGGATTGGTAATGCCTTCAAGGACACCAATAGCTATAAAATCACTGAAGGTGGAATAGAATTAACATCAAGTGCAAACTTTTTATCTGATAAAACGGAGTATGAAGAGAAATTTTTACCATTCTTCCAAAATAAAGGCTTTAACATACTCAAAGATTTGTTTGATTCTCTCGAAGAAGAAAAATTTTCTGTTATTTTGAAAAGAAGAAAGTCTTTTGTAAAATCAGCGAAGAAGATGGGCAAAAGCCAAGACCACGTAAACAGGATTTTGTCCTTTTTGGATTCCCATTTAGCCACGTCGCTTACGACATTCCTTTATTACGTGGAATCGACCTTGTTGACCCTAAACCAAGATCCAAACAACTATAAAGTAGCAAACCTCTTTGATAAAATTGTATACATCCCGTACATAGATCCTGACACGGGAGAAAAAAAGACAAAGAAAAAGTACCTCTATGATTCTATTTCTGATTTTCCACCATCTGAGTGGGAGTTGGTTGAGCAAAAAGCCAGTATTTATCAAGAATCTCTTGATAAAGAAGATCAAATCATCCAGACTTTCGATGACGGCTCTTATTGGTATGACTTGGAAAGCAGCTACTGTGAAATAGAGTCAGAAAGAATGGGGCACTGTGGTAATGATGACGACGGCACCCTGTATTCTCTTCGCAAAAGAGATAAAGAATCAGGAGCGGTATCCAAGTCTTTCGTTACGATTGCGTACAGCGAAAACGAAAACACAATTTTTCAAATCAAAGGTCGTTTTAACACATGTCCGCCTGAGTCGTTATGGAACCACATTGCCGACTTTATCAGAAACATGGGTGCAAGATACTTGCGAGAAAGCGGGCAACATTCAGAGGAGCAAGAAAAATTCGAAGAGTTTGGGGAATGGTTGGCTGGTGAGACTGGTATAATTTTTGAGGGTTCTCTTGAAAAGCGTATACAAAATATGACTGACGAGTGTGAAGGTTATGAGCAATCGTTTAGGGAGACTCACGGCGAACACACCTCTTTCAGATCAGTATCGATTGAGGATGATACTGAGTGGGGTGGTGATACAAACACTGTTCGCTGGTCCCAAGGCGACATCGATTTTATTGTAGTACAGATGCCTTTTGAGCTAGAAGATAAGTATCTATCTTTTTTTGAAGAAGACCTTAGCGGTGACTACGCTGACGATTTATTAGAAATAATAGAAAGCAACGATGGAACAAACATAACGGGATATTACGGCACCCGACCTGATTTTAGCTTTATTAAAGCAAATAGTCTTGGCGAAGCTACGGAAAAGTGGCTTACGTATGGCGCCCGGAGCGGAGTCGGCGAAATAATTGCAGCGGGCAGTTCCACTTTCCTTGTTTTGAGTGATCTAACCACGGCAATTAGCGATGCCACTGACGACCTCTCTACAGAAGATGCAAGTGATTATAATGATTTCCTTAGAACGATTGAAACATTTATCGATGAAGTGGAAGGTTCCGGGGATGAAATAAAGTCTTTCCTTATCGAAAACGAAGTAATACCAAAGCCATCAATTATTAGTTACAGAGAAAAAGTAGAAGAAAACTTTAATAACTTTGTTATCTCAACATTAAAGAAACAAAGCCAATACCAATTTATAATAGGCTCTTCTGCCATTCTTTTTTACACTACCCAAGAAGAAATGCAAACAATTAGACGAATTAATGTCTTTTCCAGAAATAACGGATTTTACAAAAATGCAGGAGGCTATTACTATAGTGAAGAATTCAAAACTAAAATTCTACAAGAACTAGCGAAGAAAGAAGGCGAAGCAATTGAATTTGCTAAGAGGCAAATGAAACTTAATTTTGGAGAAAAATACGAACAAAAAATAGACTCTCTTTGGGAAAAGTTCTCACTTTCTGGTGGCTACGTTGGACCGCAAGAATCATCACTTAAAAACAACATGTTTGTAGGTATTAGTGCGTATTCTGGTGATTCTGACGATAGGAAGCAAAAACTAAAACAAGATTACTTTACTTACACAATGAAGTTTGACGTTAACGAATCAACATTATCTTTCTACGGACCCCTCATAGAATACTATGATAATAACTTTGATCTGATTGTCGGAGCCTTTAACAAGGTTGTCAAAGAATACATTAAGGAAGCTGCGATGAAGCATAGAGAAGAGACACAGCAATCAGATGCGTTGCCAATACAAGAAGCGAGAGCAAACCCACTTGACGTTAGACTATACGAGATAGACTTTGTTATGTCTTATCCTCTCGCCCAAGGTTTTGAAATTACAGACATACATAACATAATACGTGCTATTCCTAATGTTACCACAGTCCGTACAATCGGCACTAAGAGAAGAACACAGGGTAACAGAAGTATATCACTACAGCGTCTAAAGTTCGCTCTACAAGGACAAAAGAGCAGAAAGGAATGGGTTAAGCAGATCCTTGTGCCGCAGATCCGCAAGATCAGTTCATCCATTAGGTTGCACCGTGTAGAACCAGCAGACTTGGTTTCGTCAAGCAAGCAGCGCCTTGAAGAGCTTTACTATCAGACCAGTATGCGTCAATCACCCGGAAGGACGACACCAGTGCCCACCATCCAGTCTCTTATAGACGACTGGGTCGAGGGCGGTGTTATGTATGATGCCCCAACAAACATTAATCTAACGCGCTATAGCGTTATGATGCCTGTGGAAGATCTAAAGCATCTTTGTGGTCGTGAGGCTCGCAAGCACGGTCATCATTTTGACGCAGGTTACGAATACTTTATACAAAATGGACCTCGCGACCCTATTTACTTAGCGATTGGTAAAAACGGGAGAGCAAAAATAACTGGCAATGAAGATGATTTGCGTTATGCTATAAAGGCAGGCGTTGAAGAAGTGCCAGTGTTTATTTCGTATCAAAGACAAATATAGGAGACAATATGAGAAACTTTTTCCAAGGCGTAACATCGGTAACATTCGGAGTGATCTTCGGGTTATTTCTCATAACGATATTGTTTCTCCATCCCCAGCCACAGAGCCCCCACAGTTACGAAACTGTCTCAAAGCATTACGACATCAACCAGAAGCAGGCTATCACAAGATCCGTTAATTCCGCTGTTCGCGTTGTTTCCATGGATTTTACAGTTGGTAACATTTCATCACTGAGTGGCACATACTTTACATTCGCTGGGAAGTATTATGTTCTTACCTCGGCGCATGGCGTATTGAAAGGTTGTGGTGGCTTGATGGTTTTTCATTTTGAGGAACAGCAGCAATGCACAAAGATGATAATTATCGATCGTGATGCCGATTATGCCATTTTTGAAATTGGAGAAATGGAATCAAGAAAGCCAATAAAAGTCCCCAACGCTCTCGCAAATTGGAAGAAAAGCTACAATCTCCTTGACAAGACTTACTATACAGGTTATCCTAACAGTATAGGTCCAACCACATGGACTGGTAATATCTCTGGCTTCACCGGAGATTACTTAATCATACAAACTTACGCTTGGTCTGGTGCTTCCGGCTCTGGCGTGTTTGATGAAAGAGGAGAGTTAATTGGGATTGTAATGGCATTGGATGTTGGAGCAAACGAGTATGGATACCAAGTGCTAAACAATTTTGTAATTGTTGTTCCCATCTGGCAAGTAGATTTCGATTCTTTATTGGAGTAACCATGAGTAAAAAGAAGAAGGTTTGCCCTTACGAACAAGTAACGGGCAAGATAGACACTATTGACACAAAGTTAGAAAAAACAAGATGCGAGATAGAAAGTCTCGTTAAGAGATTAGAAGAAGACCCAGATATTTGTCCAGATGTAGAGGACTCAGAAAAAGCCTTACAAGAAAAACTAGACAAGTTCATGATGGAAGAATTATTCAAACACACTAACAGTATTATAGGAGAAGCGTGATGGCTGAAGCATTAGAGCAGGTCCCAACAGATGTTGAGGACTTGAAGCCCAAAAAGCTGACCAACAAAGCCCCACAAGGTATGACCAGTTTTACAGTATGTCGTCAGAGCGACGAAACTGGTATCTCTGGTGATGGCGTTGTAATTGAGGGCTGCGTGTTCGCAACAGGACACACTGTCATACATTGGTTAACACCAGCACCAAGAGGAAGCATCGCTTTCTTTGATAATTTTGATGATTTCATAAAGATTCACGTTAGTTCTCACCCCACAAATGGGACAATTATTACTTACGATGATGGTCGGCAGACTATTTATACTGCGACAGGAGAGGTAA
>PBSV01000085.1 GCA_002726435.1 Opitutia bacterium
AGAAAGTTATCTTGAGGAAATCGCCAATTCACTTGCAATTTCCATGGAATCAGTAAAAACGGATTTCCTCTCTTTTGAGCGAAGAAAAAGGACTAATCCCAAGTCCTCATATTCGAGTAGAAGTAATAATAAATCTCCAGAAAATGGCCTTGAGCGATTGACAAATGTTGAGGATGATTTATTGTTTCTGCTTTTGCATGATAATCGGATCGCTGGACCTCTTGCCTACCTTATCGAGCCAACGTGGCTTAATCTCGAAAGTGTTACGGGTTGCATTTTGGCCAAGGTGTTTGCTGAAATTAAAGCGGATGGTCCTATTACAGCAAGTCGCATTGAAGACCTCCTTGAAACTGATGAGGAAAGAAAAATATTTCAATTACATCTCTTTCAGGAATACCCACCACAAGAAAAAGAAAATTTTCTGCAACTTGCCAATGAATGCCTTTCAGTCTTGTTTCTCAGAAGTTCTAAGAAACTCGAGGAGAGAATTCTCACTAGGCTCAAAGACTCAGACGATGTGTCTTCCTCAAGTAGCAAAATACGATCAGAATTAAAAGAACTCAGAAAACTCAGAAACTCTCCTCCATCTCTATCCCTTTCAGTGTCAGCTAATTAATACTTCACATGCCTACTACCAAAACACGAAAAAGCACGGTTAAACCGAGCAAGTCGACTTCTTCAAAATTGAACGCTAAGACAACTCAGAAAAAAACCGCCTCGGTTTCTAAAAAGAGTGTTTCCAACTCCTCTCTCCCAAAATTGTCTAAGACAAGGAATAATGCCTCCCCTTCTCAAGTAGCATCCAGCAAAATCAAGGCCCCCACAAAGGCATCTACCAAGTCTAAATCTTCAGCAGTGGTTAAAAGTAAAGCCCCTAAAAAATTATCACCGAAAGTTACTTCCAAGGCGAAAGTGAAATCTGTAAAACCGAATACACCCAAACCGAAAACAACACCTAAGACTAGTCTTCGAAATAAAGTTTCTCCCAAAGCAAAGGTAAGTACAAAAACTGCTCCAAAGATCAAAAGAATTCCTAAATCTTCCTCCAAGGAAGCAGCAAAAAAGGTAGACAAAAATGCCGAACCTCACGCATTGGACGATGCAGTTACCGAAAAAGTTCGCGAATTAATTCATTTATCTCGGGAACAAGGTTACCTAACATACAAAGATGTAGATCATGCGTTACCTGAAATTGCAACTCAACCCGAGGAGCTCCAAAATGTAATTTCTATTTTTAATAATTTGGAGATTAAGCTTTTAGATTCCAAGGAAGTTGAAAAATTCAAGAAAGCAAAAGAAGAAAATGAGGAGGAAACTGCTCGTTCTAACCAAAGTGACATGCTTGACGATCCCGTTCGCATGTATCTTAAACAAATGGGTCAAGTTCCTCTTCTTAGTAGAGAAGAAGAAGTCGACATTTCAAAAAGAATTGAAGCTGCAGAAAGTTCCGCGTTGAAAATCATTTATTCAGTTTCTTTAACTTCCAACTTTCAAATGGAAATCTGCCGAAAACTCTTGGACCGTGAAGAACGATTTGATCGTGTAGTCTTGGACAAGAAAATCGATAGCCGAGAAACTTATTTCAAAAACCTCGCCAAGCAATTGATTGCACTGGAAGATATTAGCAGAAAAATTGATAACGCTTGGAAAAGCATCGAAAACGCACCCAATGAAACCCAAAGGAAAAGGTCCACCACTCGATTCAAGAATTATGAAAGTGATTTGTCTCCAATTTTTAAAAAGTGTTGTTTGAAATTGAAGGTGTTTGAAGATTTCCTCCACCAGTTAAATCCTGAACTTAAGGCAATTGCTAGAAATATTCATAACCTTGAACTTTCAAAAAAAGACACCGTTAAAGTGAAACGTAAAGGTGTCAAAATGGATCGTGTTATGATCGAACTTGAAGAAGCGAGAATAAAATTTCGCATGAATCCCGCTGATCTTGTAGCGCTAATCAAAGAATTAAGGCAGTTCATGCGTCTCGCTCATAAAGCTAAAACTGAAATGGTTGAAGCAAACCTTAGATTGGTTATTTCAATTGCTAAGAAATATACCAACCGTGGTCTTTCCTTCCTCGACCTGATTCAAGAAGGAAATATGGGACTTATGAAAGCGGTTGAGAAGTTTGAGTACCGTCGAGGATACAAATTTTCCACCTACGCCACTTGGTGGATCAGGCAGGCGATTACGCGTTCAATTGCTGACCAAGCACGTACAATTCGGATTCCCGTCCATATGATTGAAACCCTTAACAAGGTCATGCAAGTTCAAAAGCAATTGCTTCAGGAACTTGGACATGAACCAACACCGGACGAAGTTGCCAATGAAATGGGACTCCCCTTGGATAAAGTACAGGGAATTATGAAAATGGCACAACAACCGATATCTTTGCAAAGTCCAGTTGGTGATAGTGATGACACTAATTTTGGAGATTTCATTGAGGATAAAGGAGCAGAAAATCCTTACGACATGACTGCCTATTCGCTACTTCGAGAAAAGATTTTAGATGTACTTGATTCCTTGACTGAGAGAGAAAGAAATGTTCTCTCTTTGCGGTTTGGACTTAAGGACGGATATAGTCGTACTTTGGAGGAAGTGGGCAGACAATTTAAAGTTACTCGGGAAAGGATTCGTCAAATCGAGGCAAAAGCACTTCGTAAAATGAGACACCCTACTCGAATTCGTCAATTACATGGATTCTTCGAAGCGGACCAAAGCTCTGTTAATAAACCCAAGCCAGAGGCTCTCAGGCAACTTGGTCTTTAAGGACAAAAAAGTTGCTTATAGCGACCGTATCAATTATTGTATTTCATTATGAGCACTTCATTAACCTACCTTGCGATTATTGGTGGAATGGGCGGAACCGAAATGATTTTAATTTTTTTGGTTGTTCTTCTTCTGTTCGGTGCTAAGAAAGTACCCGAATTATTTCGATCTCTTGGGAAGGGCGTTAATGAATTCCGAAAAGCAAAAAACGAGTGGGAGCAAGACATTAACGATGTGATGAGTCAAGAACCCCTCGAAGATCACGATTTTAAAAAAGAGCAAAATACTGACACAAGATCTACTCCTTCTGATTCCGTTTCCACAAAAGAAGAGAAACAACCTGCCAGTTAACCTCCCGCATTTACCGGCTTAAATTCGAGGGTAAGCATCCAGTCAAACACTTCCTTTCTTCTGTCTCCTTGTAATTCCATGGTGCTTCCCACCCATGTGCCACCTGTTCCAAGTGACGACTTTATTTTCTTAAGTATCTGATTTTTCAATTCCGAATCTATTTCTTGAGGAAATCCTTTTACAGTAGTTACAGTTTTGCCCCCTCGACCACTCTTTTCTCGACGAATCTCTAAACGTCTTCCATGACCAATCTTCATTCCCTCTTTGAATGAATTTCCTTCATACAAATTTGTTTTTACTCTTTTAACATTCCCAGAGTTGTTTCCCAAACCAATCAAATTTAATGAAGAAAACGGAGAGGAACCAAAATTCGAATCAACATTCGTTGAAAGTTTCGTTTTCTTGACATCCTTGCCACTCATGTTCCACAGGTCCCTTTTTCTGGCACTTCACCATCCATCCAGATCAAAGCCTTTTGGTAACTCCTCTTTTCAAGAAAATGCTTTAATTGAGGATGAAGATTCATCGTATTTTCGCTTAAAATCGAATCCAATATTTTCAACGCATCCAAAAGCTCACCAGATTTTGCATCTTCGGGGTTTGTAATCGTTTGCAAACAGACTTTAATTTTATCCATACAATTTTCATAATCTAAACTTAGATGAAACCGACAAGCCAAAACCCTGCCCTTTCGTAATAATGAAATCAAAATCGGTTTGTGTTCTAGGTGCTGGTCTATGCGGTGTTTCAGTCACTTGGCAGCAAGAAAATTTTGGGAAAAAAGTTCACTTGATAGAAGCGAGCAATCGATTGGGTGGCGTACTGCAGTCCAAAAAAGAAAATGGTTACCTACTGGATTACGGGGCAAACACTTTTAATCTTAGACTGCAGGAAACTAATGATTTACTCAAAAAAATGGGAGTTCTCAATCATGCGGTTGATGCAAATCCGAAAGCTAATAAAAGATTTATTGTCCGTAATGGAAAAATAATTCCACTTCCACAGAGCATTTTTTCATTTCTTACAAGTAATTTTTTAAGTCCAATTGGCAAACTTCGACTCTTTTTGGAGCCATTTATAGCAAAAGGAAACTTTAACGGAAATGAATCAGTTAGTGAATTCATTAAAAGGAGGCTCGGTAAGGAAGCATTGGATTATTGTGCAAACCCTTTTATTGGTGGTATCTATGCTTCCAAGCCTGAATCTTTATCTTTAGCTCATGCATTCCCTTCACTTTATGAAATGGAAAAAAACAGTAGGTCAATTTTTCTGGGATTAATAAAAGCAAAAAGTGAACGCAAAAACATAGCGAAAAGTCGTCTTATATCTTTTACCAACGGAATGGAGGAAATTGTTTCACTTATATCTTCTGAAATCAAGAGCAAGGTCAGCATGGGCCACAAAGTTGTTAAAATTGAGAAGTTAGAAATGGGATGGAAAATTTCATCCCGCTTTAAAAACAACCATCTTATTGAAAATATCTATGATGAAGTGGTCTGTACTCTCCCTGCCCATAAACTGCAGGACATTGAATGGAAAGGTCTTAAAAGATCAGAAAATATTGAAATAATTTCAAATACTCCAGATTATCCTCTCAACCTCGTTTATTTGGGTTTCGACCGAGAACAAGTCAAAAAGGACCTCGATGGATTTGGTTTTCTTGTTCCATCCAAGGAAAATATGAATATTTTAGGTGCACTCTTCTCGAGCACACTTTTTCCAGACCGTGCACCAAAGGGGAAAGTCTTATTAACTGCTTTCGTTGGTGGTGAGAGGATGTCAGGTTTGACAGAATTGAATGATTTACAAACTTATGATCTGGTTCTTAAAGATTTGTCCAAACTTCTGAAAATAGACGGGACTCCCGATTTTAAACACATCAAGAGATGGAAAAGAGGGATCCCCCTTCCCGACAATCAAATGGGTATCCGAAAACACGCCGCCCAACAACTTGAACGATCCAATCCCGGACTCACTTTTTCTGGTTCACACCTTACTGGGGTTTCTCTTCCCAACTGCTTGAAAGCAGAGTATTCAAATTCCTGAAGTGTAATCGCTTTGTCTTGGAACATCATTTATGATAGATATAAATTGTTTATTCTAAGTTCATCTTTTAATGAAAATAATGCCTACTAAAGAATCAGATTCCCAAGTAAAAACAGCGGTAATTCTTCTCAACATGGGTGGTCCCCAAAATAACGAGGAAGTACACCCCTATTTAAAGGAACTTTTCCAAGACCGTGAAATACTAAAGCTCCCTTTCCAAAAAATTCTTGGGAGATACATCGCGTGGAAAAGATCACCGCAGATCAAGGAGCGCTATGCTGAATTAAAATGTTTCTCACCAACCCATAAGATTATGGAGAAACAGTGTGAAGCAATTTCTAGAAAGTTAGATGAAACCCATCCTCAATCTGCGCCCCACATTTGCGTTTCAGGATTTCGATATTTGTCACCTCGTACTGGTGAAATGTTAAGTGAGTTGCAACACGCCGAGCGAATCATCCTTTTCTCTCAATATCCTCAGCACAGCTGTTCAACAAGTGGTTCTTCACTCTGTGATGCTTATCGCTGGCTCGATAAATATGAAGAAAATAATAATTTTAGAGACAAAACTTCTGTAATAGACCAATGGTGGGACCGCCAGGATTATTCAGAATTATGGGCAATGCTGATTCGGCGCAAATTTGAAGAAATGAAGTCAAACTTCAAACTGGAAGATAAAGACATTCGAATTATATACTCCGCACACAGCTTACCTGAAGACTATTGCTTTAAAAAAGGTGACAAGTATAATATAGAAATTCAGGGTTCTGTGGATAGAATCGAATCAGTTTTGAAAAATTGGGGGTTATGTCACGAGCACGCTTTGGGATGGCAAAGCAAAGTTGGTCCGCAACGAACAAAATGGCTCACTCCTGGGACACCTGATGTAATTAGGGAAACCAAGCAGAAAGCAATTCTTATGATACCTATTGCTTTTACCACCGATCATATTGAAACCCTTGACGAGATCGATATCGAATTCCGTGGGTATGCCGAAGAAGTTGTAGACCACTTCGAAAGATCAGAGTGCTTTAATCTAGAGACGGATTTTATCAATTTATGTGTTCGTTTGGTGATCGAACACATCGATTCTAATTTTCTTTCCGAAATCCGCCCGTGTTGCTTAAATTGCGAAGGATATGATTGTTCTGCCATGCGACAATACTTTAAATCTTCTCCTGTTCACCAGACTTCGCAGGTAAATTCGTCATCCTCTGCCTGATTCTTTCTTTTAAATACCTTTTTTAAAAAGTATAAAAAGATCTAATTTCATTCTTCATTTTCAATGAACTTTAACGATGCTCGTGATCTTTTTTGGCTTTCCGGTGGATTTTACGGCATAGCTTTTTTAATCGGGTTCCTCAAAAACTTTAGAAGAGAAATTCCTTCGTTTCGAAATGTTCCTCTCTTTTCAATTGCTTTTGGATTTTTGCTTCATACACGCGGGCTTTATTTGCGAGGCCTAGAAATTCAAGGCTGTCCTTTAGGTAATTCGCTCGAAAGGATTCAATTTATTATTTGGTCATTAATTCTCGCATACCTAATTCTTCGAATTGCTTGGAGGTTGAATTTACTGGGTACTTTTTGTGCTGGTTTAGCTACTTTCATCGGGTGGTTTTCTCTCCTTCTTCCAAATGGTGATTTCCCCTACTGGTTAGCTGAAGATTACACCAGACTATTTTCAAATCCATGGATTGAATTACATGCTTCAATAGCCATTTTTAGTTATGGGATATTTTCCCTGCTTACCATTGTAAGTTCAATGTATTTGGTCCAAAAGAAAGCTCTGCTTTCTAGAAAGTACGATTTGCTTGGATCTTTTCTTCCCCCAATACATGATTTGGAACACGCAGCTTTTAGACTTCTTTCAATCGGAGTTTCTTTTCTCACTCTTTCAATCGTTGTAGGAGGGATGCATTGGACTCGTCATCCGGAGTTTGTTACCTCCACTAAACTTACGATCACAATCATACTTTGGATGGGCTACTGCAGCCTTTTCTTTCTCCGATTCAGCAACCGTTTGTATGGATCAAGATTTGCGAAGACTTCCATAGTACTATTCTTCGTCGCTATTTTCAGCTTAAGTTTTGTGAGTTCAAAAATTCGCGAAGTTTCTGCAACTTGGATGCCTTCCACGATTCATCTGAAATTATGATCAACGAATTTAGTAATTCACTTCATTTGTTGGGCAGCTCTCACCAGATTGCCGACATGGCAGCACGTGAAAGATTAAGTCTTCCCCCCGAAAAAATTGATGACTTCTACAATGGTTTAAAAAATCTTCCTGGTTTGGATGAATGTTTGCTTTTAAACACCTGCAATCGCACCGAAGTTTACGGTGCTTCACACAGCAGTTTCTCGCCACAGGTTCTCCAGCAGTACCTGGGCGAATTTTGTAAAATTGAGTCTGAATTCCTTAAACGATATTGCTATCAACATAGTGGTGAAAAGGTAGTCGAGCATCTTTTTGGAGTAGCTTCTGGAGTAGACTCCCAAATGGTTGGTGAAACTGAAATTCTTGGACAAGTCAAGAAAGCTTACGATGATGCATGTGTGAGAAATACTTCAGGAAAAATTCTAAACCGTCTTTTTCAAAAAGGCTTTCAAGCAGCCAAGTGGGCGAGAACTAATACCGGAATTTCGCGGGGACAGGTTAATTTGGGGAATGTTCTTTGTGAATTAAGCCGCCGAATTTTTGGCAAAATCTCAAATTGTCGTTTATTGGTTGTAGGCTCAGGTGATGTTGCTGAAAGTGCAATGGAGGCGTTTAAATCAAGGGGATCACAGGCAATTACAATTACGGGCAGGACATTTGATTGGTGCCCGCTAAGTCGGAGAAAACCAGACGAATTAGCCGAGAAGTATGAAGCGTTTGCACTTTCATTTTCTCAGCTTAAAAAATCACTTCATCTTTTCGATGTTATTCTAACCTCTACTGCAAGTGGCCAAGCATTGATTAATCTTGAGGACATACTTTCGTGCATGAAAAAGAGACCAGCTAAGCCACTTTTTTTAATTGATGCAGCAGTCCCCAGAAACATTGAAGAAACTGTTGCCAAAGCAGAAAATGTATTTCTTTACAACATGGATGATGTCTCAGAAATCGCCAATGAGAATCTGAAGACCAGAATGGCGGAGGTCGATCGATGCAAAACTGCACTCTCTCAAAGAGCGCTCCGATTGTGGGAACAAATGTCAGACTACTCGAACCCCCCTTCCTCGATAACCCAATCAATCAATCCACAGTCCTGAGGTTGAGACAAAATCTCTTTTAATTCCCTAGAAGCGATTGAAAATTCCTTTGGTGCCATTTTGTTATCAAGAATTCTTTCGATCTCCTTACTCAAATTTTTTCGAGTTGCCCGCCCTTGAATGTATTCAGGGTAAGGTGGATTTTCTGGTAAAAGTAAATTTGCCATTCCCAAACTTGGTACTCTTATTAATCTCTTTCCCAGAAAGTATGTAATCGGATGAGCTTTATAGCCAATCGCCCCAGGCATTCCTTCGAGAGCACAGGCAAGTGACATTGTACCCGAACTCATCAGGGCAACTCGGCCAATTAAATCCTCAGCATCTCGATGAACCTGTACGCGTTCCTTGATCATTGGGAAGGATAGAAGAATTGAATTTACTAAATTCTGGATTTTTTGATCGGGAACTGGAATACATGCATTAAGTTCAGGAAACCGTTCCAGTATGTTTTCGTACGCTTCCAGAAAAACCGGAAGAATTCTTTCAACTGGTTGTACCCGACTTCCAGGAAGAAGTAGTAGCGGACCATCTTTGTCATAGCGAATAGAAGATTGATAACCCGATGCGACATAAGGATGACCAAGGAAAGATACTGGTAAGTCAACATCCTTGTAACAATCAACCTCGAATGGGAAAAGGACTCCCACGCTATCGATGATTTTTTCCATTTGGAATCTTCGCTTTGGTTTCCATGCCCAAAGTTGTGGGCTTATATATTGTAACATTCTGACCTGACCCCCACCTTTACATGAAATCCCCTCTCGTTTCAATGCACCCGCCAGCCTTAGGTTGAACCCTGGATAATCAACCAACAAGACTGCTTTCGGTTGGTAAGTACGAATCCATTCTTTTGTTTGGATCAACAACCTACGAAAAAAACTATAGTTTTTTAAAACTTCGAAAAAGCCCACTACAGCATGTTGGACTAAATTAAATAATAAATGTACACCATTTTCCTCAAGTTCTCGCCCTCCTAGAGCAGCAATTTTCAACTCGGGAAATCTAGTTTTTAATTCTTTGACCAAAAAAGACGCATGTTCATCTCCTGAAGCTTCTCCCGCAACAATCAGAAGATCAACGCGATCCTCCACCATTGGAGTGAATGATAGTTGCTCTTCCACTTTACCAAGCTTCTTCGATTTGCCTGGTTATTGACAAGGCCACTTCCAAAGCTGATTTTCCGAAATTTCCATCCGTCTTGGGCGTGCTAACTTCGCTTACACAACGAAGAAAATAATCCAATTCCAGAGCAAGAGGTTCTCCTTTTTCGACTGGAACTTCTTTTTTTTCTAAACTGATTCCATTTTTCTCAATCAAATGTCCTTTTTGATTCATGAAGTCCAAAGAGAGGTATCCAGCATCCTGAAAAACTCGAATTTCTCGTGCCTTTTTCTCGCTCACCCGACTCGCACTCAAATTAGCCACGCATTGATTTTCGAAAACGAGGCGAGCGTTTGCAATATCTTCAGCCGAAGAAAGTACGCGAACACCAATTGCGTCAACTTGTTTAATTGGTGAGTCGACCAAAGCCATTGCTATTCCAATATCGTGAATCATTAAATCCAAAACCACCCCAACTTCAGTACCCCTTGGCTGAAAAGGAGCCAATCTTTCCCCAGTTAAATACTTCGGCTTATTCACGGCCTTCTCTAAAAATTTCATCACTGGATTGTAGTGTTCAATGTGACCAACTTGCACAATCGTTCCCGATGATTGAGCCTCATTAAGTATCAGCTCTGCTTCTTCGCTAGAGACACAAAGGGGTTTTTCAACTAAAAGATGGCAACCCGCATGTATTAAAGGAATGGCCACTTCTGCATGCCTGTCGGTTGGACTTACCACACTGACAGCGTCACAGGCTGCTCCCAACTCCTCCAAACTGGAAAACCTTAGACACTTGTGACTGGAACAAACTAAATGAGCGGCATCATCGTTCGGCTCGAAAATTCCGACCAACTCACTTGACCCGAGTGAATCATAAATACGGGCATGGTGTCGCCCTAGGTAGCCTACTCCAGCAACTCCACACTTTATTTTTCGAGTATCAAACATCATCGGCTTACATTACTCACAGGTTAAGAATACTGCCATCTTTAAGAAATGAAGTTCGATCAGTTGAATCGGCGAACTTCGGATTATGAGTCACCAAAATAAGGGATGAATGGTTCTCTCTGCAACTTTCTAAAAGCAACTCCATAACATCACCTGCAGTATGCTCGTCGAGATTGCCTGTGGGCTCATCGGCAAGTACCAATTTAGGTGTGTTTATAAGAGCTCGTGCAATTGCAACCCGTTGACGTTCGCCTCCTGAAAGTTTTTGTGGAATCTGACTCCTCTTATCATAAACCCCCATTTTGTTGAGTAGTTCAAAAGCTCGATCTTTAGACACTCGCAAATCTTGTTTTCCAAGCTTGGAGGCAAGTAAGATATTTTCCAAAACATTTAACTCGGGAATCAGATAATAGGCTTGATACACCACCCCGATAAAATTTGCCCGAAGTGCAATTTCATAAGAAGTGGGCTTGGTGGTGGTGTCCATCTCATAATCACCCCAAAAAACTTTTCCATGATTTCCAGTTTCCAGTCGGGCCAAAAGATTAAGTAAAGTAGTTTTTCCGCATCCTGAATCACCACGGATGCTAAGTGAAGATGACTCCTCAATTTCAAGATTTACATTGCCCAAAACCTTAAGTTTCTGAGTTCCAAAAGAGAAAGTCTTTTCAACTTCTGCTGCCTTAAGAGCAATTCTATTCCGGGAATCACTCACTTCTTAAAGCATCTGCTGGATTCATTCTTGACGCACGCCATGCTGGAAGTAAACCGGCAACCGTTGAAACTATTACAGCAAAAGCTGCAAAAGAAATAAATGTAACCAGACTTTGATTTGACTCCCAAGGATAAAAAACTTGCAGACTATAGAAGTCATAAAATTGAGTGACACCTTCTTGCCCCTCTTCTCCAGCAATATTGGAGACAATAATGCCCATCAATTCATCACGAAAATAAATAAAGACCAAGGCTAATCCACATCCCAGAAAAGCACCCAATCCACCAATGATCATACCTTGAAAACAAAAAATTGCCCCAACTGATTGCCTGGACCCACCCATTGCCACCAAAAGACCAATTTCCCTCACTTTTCGAATAACCGAAGTCATTAAGGCAATTGCAATCGAAAAAGCGGCGACCAAACCAATTGGAATCATTATCAGGATCATTAAATATTCTTCAAATTTAAGGAGTTCAAAAAACCATGCGTTTTCTACAAACCATGGAATCACTGCCCAAGTTTTTGAGTATTCAATCTCCATTTGCTTGCAAATATGAGATAATCTATTCTCGTCCTTGGCGATAAATTCAGAAAATTTAAGATAAAACCCATCGGG
>PBSV01000086.1 GCA_002726435.1 Opitutia bacterium
AGGCATCCAATAGCTCCGTAAACGAGAGCTAATATAGCGTCTCCATGGACAAAGAAAGTACTAAGAAAAAGCAATATGAATCCAATGAATCCACACAAACAAAAGAAGAATTTAGCGTCATCATTCATTTTATATCAAAGTCGTTGATAGGAAGAAAAACCTTTTGCATACAATTCTTCCGGGAAAGTTCTTGAAATCATCTGATTAAGGACACTGGTGGTGAAATCACCAGTTACATTCTGTCCATTACAAATACAAAGGGGGGTTAAATCACAGCGCAATAAGAGTGGCCACAACTTGGTGGAATTTGCAATTTCATCAAAATGGGTAATTGCTAAATGAGTTGCACCTAGGTGCTTTGCAGCTTGTATATTTTTGAAAAGGATTTCTCTGTCATACGCACCATTTATCACTAAAACTCGAGTGCTAACATCCAATTCGTCTAAGGTTGCACTAGCATGAGACCAGTCTTCAGGGCTTTTCAGGGAAAGTCCAGGAAGATCGAGGTACAAGGGAGAATCCTCTTTTGAATCTGGGATCCTTGCTTTTTCTCTGTATAAAGTTACGCCAACAACTTCACAGAAAATTCTTAGGGCGTCGTCAGGATTTGGGACACCATTTTCAACCTTCAAAACTGAGGGTGATGATTTATTCATGAAAACTTCATGAGCTAAGAATTTGCATAGAGTTGTTGTCTTTCCGACACCAGGAGATCCGACTAGAGCTATACGATGAGAGGTTGGGGATTTCTCTGTTGAGCCGTATCGGTCGGATAAACCTATGGTTATTTCTTTAAGTGCGTCAGCCAGTGGTTTGTCTTTAATTTTCTCCCAGTTAGACCAAGATTGAATCTCTTTGATCAACCCATGGTCAAAGCCAGTCTTGCTAAGTAAAGAGAGTGTCTCGTTGTTAAAGTCATCTGCAGTTTCTATTCCCGCATTTTCTTCCTTCCCTGTTAAAGAGTTAGGTTGTGAGTAATTATTGGAGATATCTTCATTTGTTCCCGGCAAAGAGTTGGGCTGTGTAATCGCAATATTGTTGTCTATGTTGTCTGGCAACTCCTCGAGTTCGTTGTGCGAAGATGATTCGGATGGTTGCATTTCAGCAATAACTTCTAATTTGGGTGAAGAAATGAATCGCTTCAAACCTTCACCTCCCACCTGCCTAACTGAGAGTACTTTTGCTTGATCTCCGAGTTTTTCCCTTATTACCCGGACCGCCTCTTCCGCAGAACGAACCACTAATCTGTATCGCTTTCCTGAGATATCTTTCTGACTGGTTGCATGAGTAGGCTTCATTGAGTAAAAAAATTAAGCTGCGACCGGAACTTTGGGGTTTTCGTCAACTTTCAATCGATCTTCCATCGCATTTGTTATTTCTTCAGGCAGAGCCTGCGAGGCAATGGCAATGGCGCCAAAAGGTTCGATTTGGGTCTCTGTTGGTAATTCTTGGTAAGCGAGAACAATAAGTTGCGGATAGGATGGTTCCATGAAACGACGAAACGCCAAGCGAAGTTCGGAAGTTGTTACAATTAATGGGGTAATACCTCTTTCAGACATCTCGTTGATTTTTGGGTCAAGTTCCCGAATAATCCCTTCAGTGAGTTGAGGATCCATGACGAGACCGATGTCGAACTGACTTCTTTTGACACGTGAAACAAGTGTTTGCTCGAGTGTCGGTTCAATGGTAAGAGCCAAAAGCTTGTTAGTCTCAGTTTCATATTCCTTTATAAAATACATACCCAGTCGCTTTCTGCTTTGTTCGGCAAGGTCATCGGGATTTTTTGTTACGGGTGCCATATCAGCAATTGTCTCAAGAATAAGAGTGAAGTTCTTGATCGAAATTCTTTCACGTAACAAATTCTGTAAAGTTCTTTGAATAACCCCAACATTTACCAGATCAGGTAGTAGTTCACTCACCAAGGTTGGGTTCTTGTCTTTTATAAGGTCGAGGAGTCTTTGAGTGCCTTCTCTCTCAAGGATTAAGTGGGCAGAGCGTTTTAATACATCGGAAAGATGAGTCACGAGAACTGAGGCAGGATCTACAACCGTGCAGCCTGCAACCTCGGCATTTCTTTTTTCATCTTCTGGAATCCACATCGCTTTTATCCCAAAAACTGGTTCTTTTGTGGGAATCCCATTTAGTTTACTGGCATCGCCACCTCCCATACTCATGGCAAGAGCTCGGTCAGGTATAACACTTGCTCTTACAATCTCTTTTCCTCTCAAAAGAAATCGGTATTCATTTGGCTCGAGTTCAATGTTATCGCGCACACCAATTGTTGGCAGCAACATTCCCATCTCGCGTGCAAAATTAGTGCGTGCACCGGTTATCCTTTCAAGGAGGTCGCCACCTTTCTTTTTGTCTGCTAAAACAAGTAAACCGTATCCCATCTCCAAACCGAAAACCTCTTGATTGATGGCACTTTCCATGGGGGAAAGCTGACTTTCTTCACCAGCAGTAATCTCGTTGGCGGATTGTTGAATAGATTGTCCCGGTGGTGACGAATGAGGGGATGCTGATGCTGTTACTAAGGATCCATCTGGGTTTAATTCTTCAACCTGAGCAGAGAGAGACTTTTTTGTGAAAACATAAGCGGCTACAAAACAACCAACGGAAAGTATGAAAAACGGCCAGAAAGTTTCGGAGAGAAAAAATGCAAATAAAAGAAGCATGACTCCCGCAATTCCAATTGCCTTTGGATAAACAGTGAGTTGCCTACCGACAAATTCCCCGAGGTTTGCTTCCTCTGATGACCTGGTCACCAATATTCCCGCTGCTATAGAGACTATAATTGCAGGTATCTGAGTCACTAGACCATCACCAATTGAAAGGATGGTGTAAGTCTGTAAAGAATCAGTCATTGTCATGTCTCGCTGAAAGTAACCAATCAATATTCCACCAATAATATTAACCACTGTTATGAAAATTCCTGCAACTGCGTCTCCACGGACAAATTTACTTGCACCATCCATTGAGCCGTAGAAATCAGCATCTTTCTGTATACGCTCTCTTCGTTCAAGTGCTTGAGCTTCAGTAATTACGCCCGAGTTCATTTCGGCATCAATGGACATTTGTTTTCCCGGCATAGCATCCAAGGTGAATCTCGCAGTTACTTCAGCAATCCTGCCAGCACCTTTTGTAATTACGACAAAGTTTATGATCACGAGAATAAGGAAAATGACAGCACCAACCACATAATTGCCGCCAACGACAAATGTACCAAATGACTGAATCACTGAACCTGCATCAGCATCCAATAAAATAAGTCGAGTAGAGGCAACATTAAGACCTAATCGATATAAAGTGACTGCTAGTAATAAGGTTGGGAATACAGAAAATTCTGGTGGGTCCTTAACATATATAACCGTTAAAAGAATCAAAAGAGAGATAGCGATACTAATGACAAGTAAAATACTTAGAATGTCCTTGTGAACCGGAAGAACTAAAAGCAATACAGCACCGAAAAGGCCTACTACGAAGCCCAAATCGGAATTACCGCTGAAATTACGAAGGAATAATTTAAGTCTGGAGAAAAGATTACTCATGAAAAAGAAATTGCACGAGGACTTTTCGCCAATAGTCGGCGTGCTTTAAGTCGGTGAAAGTAATAAGCATTTGTCTTGTAGACATGGGCAAGAATTTCGGCCACAACCTTATACAATTGAAGAGGAATTGGCTCTCCAACACGGCCAATAGCAAAGAGCGATTGAGCAACTGGTTTGTTCTCAATCGTTGGAACCTCGTGTTCCTTAGCAATTAATTTTATTCTTCTAGCCAATAGATTTTCTCCTTTCGCAACAACAACTGGAGCATTATCCGTGCCTTTTTCATACCTTAAGGCAACTGCATAGTGAGTTGGGTTGGTAACAACAACATCTGCGGTGGAAACATCCTCGACTCCTTGTCCACCCAATATCTCCATCGCTTTTTTTCTTTGAGCTGTTTTAACCTCAGAAGAAACTTCTTTACTCTTTCTTTCTTCTTTTACCTCTTCTTTGGTCATTTTCATATCTTCGTCATGTTCCTTTTTTTTAATCAAATAGTTAATGATTGCTATAAAAGTCAGCATGATAAGAAGAATAGAGAACATAACCAAAAACAACTTGTATATGAATTGAGGCACATATTTAATGGATATTGGAGCATAAAAAATCGGATCATCAAGAAAGATTAACAAAGTAAGCCAGACCACTGAACCGATTGCTAAAAATTTCAAGAAGTCGACTAGGAATGTCTTGAGAGCTTTTAATCCAAATACCTTCTTGGCACCTGAAATTGGATTCAATTTATTCAATGTTGGTTCAAGTGCTTTCGGAGTAAGCCTAAACCCTGTCTGAAGGCCTTCGGCAATCAATGCTGCAAAAAAACATGCAGCCAGCATTGGAAATACAATCAGCCCGAGAGTAAAATAAGATAAAGTGAGTGTATGGGAAACACCTTCTTGATTAGTCTGAATGGTATCTATGTTTTCGAAAAGAGACTTTGTAAACTCCATCATTTCTATGGCTTTGCTTGGTCCAAAAAATAATATTACCAACAAACCGGCAAGAAGTGTAAGAGTCATGCCAATTTCCGGTGCCTTGGCAAACTGGCCCTTCGAACGAGATTCAGAGAGTTTTTTTTCTGTCGGCGGCTCGGTTTTTGAACTTTTATCGACATCGGACATAATGAAAAAATCTAACCGCTTTGGATGATATCCAGCATGATTGAGACCGATCGTTTACTCCCATCGTAAATATAGGAAGTAATAAGTAGTATTGATGAAACAAGCAGGATCAATCCTGATAAAATACGAATCGCAAAGCTTGTCATAAAAACATTCATTTTTGGCACTGCCTTTCCAAGCACAGCAAAAGAAATGTTAATCAGAAAATTCATTGCAATAAAAGGTGCTGCAATTAAGACACCGAGCACGAAAACATTTGCAACCTCACCGACAAATTCAACCATTGGATTAGCTGATAAAAAATAAGTTCCAATAGGGAGAATCTCAAAACTCATAATAAATGCTTTGAGGACATCGTAGTGAATCCCTGCAACAAAAAATATCAGCAAACTAAAATAATAAAGTAAAGTTGTAATGGTGGCATCAGTGGTACCAAGCAAAGGATTGATGCTATTACTGGCCATAAGACCTATCTCATAGGAAATAAGATGTCCGGCCAACTCGACGGCGAAAAAAACCATTCTAACAGTCATCGCAAGGAGTAAGCCAATACAAATTTCGTTCAAGGATAGCAAAATCACACCGGCAAAATGATTTGCGAGTTCCAGATTTGCAGGTACAAGCGGGTTGATCAAAATTGATAGAATTAACCCAAAAGCTGTCCTGATTTTAACGGGAATTAATTTCCCTGCGAACAATGGAATACCCATGAAAAAAGCACCTGTTCTTAAGAACACTAGAATCCATATGATAATGTCCCCGACTTCAATAGTCATTGAGCCATAGTAGGGATTAGATTGAACATTGAAATACAAAATTCAGTCATGGTTTTTAAAATAAAATTTGCTGACAGAACTATTGCGAGTGAAACGCAAACCAACTTGGGGACGAAAGTTAAAGTCTGTTCTTGCAAACTGGTTATAGACTGAACGAAACTAATTAATAAACCAACAACCATTGCAGTCCCCAAAATTGGAACTGAAAGAAGCAAACCTGTCTGTAATAGATTCCTCATTATATCCACTGCTAATTCCATTGTCATAGTATTATACTTTCTAGGATATGTTGAAGCTGTTGACCAGTGACTGGACGACTAGATACCAACCGTCAACCAGCACAAATAGAAGCAATTTAAAAGGCATAGATATAACTGGTGGAGGCATCATCATCATACCCATCGACATTAATGATGATGCAACTATGAAATCGACGATAATAAATGGTATGAAAATCAGGAACCCCATTTGAAATGCGGTTCTTAGCTCGCTAAGAACAAATGAAGGGACCACGATACTTAGAGGAAGTTCATCGCGAGTCATTGCCCCTTGCCTGGAGATCTCCAAGAAGAACTGGGCGTCCTCTTGTCTTGTTTGATTAAGCATAAAGTCCTTCATGTGGGCAGTTGCTACCATTAGTGCATCTGCTGATTTCATGGTAGTTGCCATGTAGGGAGTGACCGCATCATCGTATATTTTATTCCAAACTGGACCCATTACGAAAAAAGTCAGAAATAGAGCAAGTCCAACAATTATTTGACTGGAGGGAGCTGCATTAACACCAACTGCATTTCTGACAAAACCTAAAACGATTACCATCCGAGTGAAGCAAGTCATCATCATAATAATAGATGGACCCAAAGTAAGGATTGTCATTGCAACCACGAGTTGTATGGCGACTCCAAAATCACCCTCATCGTTCGATCCACTTACATCAATGCGCAAACCAGGTGAACCTGTCCCAGTGGTTTGTGCTTCTAATGTTGGGGAGGAATTCAAAAATATCAGGAAAGAGAAGAAAATCACTCGCCAAGCAATCTTAGTAGTTATTGTAATGTAAGAGAGCGAATTCATGATTGCGATTCAATCTTACCTGTCAGTGGTTTTGAATCAGTTCTTGTTTCGTCGATTTTGGCAAGGTGGTTTATAGAGTTCGAACTTACTCCTAGCAGATGTTTATCTTCACCATATTGAGCAACTACGAGGTATTGCTTATTTCCTATCGCACGTGTGTCTGATATAAATAAACGACTGTCAGTAGGATTTGATGCCTTTACCCGAATTTTACGGTTATACTGAGTGAGAAAGTAGGCACCTGCCCCAAGTATACCAAGAAAAGCAATCACCCGCACCCATAACATCGAAGGGTCGGAGGAGGGTTCTTGGACCGCAGAAATGCTTGAAAGCCACAAGATCAAAAGAATTTTCTCTCAAAGAATTAACATTACTCAGTAACCACAAGAATACTGAAAGTGTTGAGACTTAAGAAGGCGAGTCTACAATCTCTGTTATTTTAAGTCCGAACCGATCGTCAATTACAACAACCTCTCCGTGTGCGATCAACTTTCCATTGACCAGCAGGCTCACCGGGTCTTTGGCATTCTGTTTGAGCTGAATTTGTGCTCCAGGGCTTAATTCAACAACCTCTTTCATCGGTAGTTCTGCTGTTCCTAGTTGGACGGTGACACTAACCTTCACGTCCATGACAATGTCCATTTTTTTACTATCCATGATTTTTTCCAATTAACTTAACTGCGTCTGCAATACTTTCATTAACCTGAAAAGCAACTTGATTACCCTCAAGACCAATTTCTCCAATAAAGCAGGTACGTTTTTCGATTCTTAAATTAGTTTCTTCGATAAGTGATGGTTTCATTTCAATTACATCATCAACTTGAAGATTTGAAAGATCGCGAAGCGATAACTCAAAGGCATCCCACTCTGCAGAAACATGAACGGGAATGTTGTCATAAACCTCATGCCATCTAGGAGGTGGAGGTACTTTCCGTTCTTCGCTTGCAGCTGCTGTCAATAATCGACTTAAAACTGGCTCCATTGTGTAGTATGGAACTGCAATTCTCATTGGACCCGATACATCTCCAAAAGACGCTTCCATACTCATAATTAACATCATGGCATCAGCGGGAGAAGTCTGGAGGAATTTACCCGTGCTCTCGGAACCAATAATAGAGGGTGTAAGAGCCATGGTCGAAATCCATTGTTTGCACCATTCTTCCAAGATGATTTGGTTGAAATCTTCAACTAACGCCTTTTCTATATCGGTTAATCCCCTCTCCTCTGGGTTGGTGGAGCCTCTTCCGCCAAGAATCCTATCTACGACCGTTGCGGACAGGTGGGAATTTACATCAAGCAAGCAAACACCGTTCAATTCTTGAAGCTTGAACATGGTTACGCAAGATGGAGTCTTAATTGATTGAGTGAAATTAGCATAGAGGTCGGCAGTTAAATCTTCGAGTTCCAGATTAAACTCAGTCCTAAGGAACATAGAAAGGTGTCCCGCCAAATAGTAGGAAAACTGCTCTGATTTGGTCTTTAACTTACTAAGATCTCCGTCAGAGAGAACAATAGGATTTGTAAAGTCGTATTTCTTGGATTTTAAACTTGAATCACCTACTACCTTTGTACCGTCATAAAGAAAAATTGGACTCGATGAAGTGGACCCATCC
>PBSV01000087.1 GCA_002726435.1 Opitutia bacterium
GGTCAGCTTGTTTTTGCTGACGGCACCTCTTGGAACCCCGGCAGTGGCCGAGGACTTTATTATTACGACACTAACGGTTGGACGTTCATCGCTTAGGAAAAAACAATGGGCTTATTTTCTTTCGGTTCAAACAAATCAAGTAGCAAATCAAACAGTGACGCGAGCACATTTGTTGATCCGTCACAGCAACGATTTTTAGATGATTTGCGCAATCAAGCGCAGAATCTAAACAGTCAAGGTATGCCGGTTGAAGGCGTTGCCGGTATTAATCCTAACCTCGCTGGCGCCCTACAGAACCAGTACATGGGCGGCAACATGCAAGCTGGTGCAGGCACAGGTTTGATGCGGTCAGGTTCGAGATTGGCAGGCGGGTCTGGCTCTGCACTCAATTTCAGCAACAGAGCGATGAGGCGCAGTCCTTACGGAGGCATAAATACAGCTTTCGGCGCGGGCAACAGATACGCCGGCGGCGCAGCTGGGTTTAACGCGGCGCAAGGCAGTGGTGTTGATTTCGGCATGGCCGGCGAAATGGCGAACAGCGCCAGCATGGCAAGTCCAGCCAGCATGAACGCAGCGGTTAATCAGGGATTTAATCAAAACAATCTAAGCAACTACATTGATAACGACGTGTTGCAGGGTCAGATTAATGCCGCAACGCGAGACATATCGCGCAACTTGAACGAGAACCAATTAACTGGCATTGCCGCTAACGCCGCCGGATCAGGCAACAGTGGATCGAGCAGACGCGCCGTGATGGACGCAATAGCTACGCGTGGAGCTAACGATAGGTCGGTAGATATTTCGTCGCAAATGCGGGGCAACGCCTATAACCAGGCGCTCGGCATCGAGGCCGGCAGAGCAAATCAAAACGCTGCGTTTCAACAAGCAGCTAATCAAACGAACGCTGGGTTTGACCAAGCGGCGAGCCAATACAACGCCGGTGCGCAGAATGCGTTACTTAGCCAAGGTTTTGGTATTGGCGCATCACAACTTCAATCAAACTTGGGTAGACAGCAACAAGCTGACCAGTTCAACACCGGCGCGTTTAATCAAGCGCGTCAGTTTGGCACCGGCGTAGGTCAGAGCGCCTTCAACACGAACCAGCAGAACCAGCAGTTTGGCGCGAGCCTGGCGGCAAGACTGGGGGCGCAAGGTGTTAGCGACATGCGCACTGGCGCCAATATGTACAACACCGGCGTGGGGCAACAACTTGCAAGTGGCCAATATGGTAGAGACTTCGAGCAACAGTTATACAACCAGCAGTTCCGCCAGGGGATGGCGCCATTCAACGCGCTGAACTTTTACAACCAGATTGTTGGCGCTCCAAACAATTTGTCGCGCAGCACGTCATCGAGCAGCGGCAAATCAAGCGGTTTCAACTTCGGCATATAGGGTAAAGATATGGCTGGAATATACGATGTACTGCGTGGCCAGTTTGATCTTGGTGACCAACAGGCTTTATTAGACGAACGGCTGCAAGATATAGGCGGCGTTGATGTTGGGCAACAGCTACAGCAGCCTGGCGTTGACCCCGCTTCTGTCGGTGCTGAGAGCGCGTACACGATGCGTCGGGCTGGCATGATGCCAAACCAAGAAGGCCAGTTAGTAGATCCATACCGAAACATTGCGCTATCACGCGAAGCACGGCTGCAAATCGCACTTGAACAAGATAAGGCCCGCCGGGAAGAAATAGCCGACAGCACGTTGTTTAAGGTAGGCGACACATTGGCAGACACCGGCCGCATGTTTCTCTCTCCGCTTTTCTGGCTTAAAGGTGAGGACACAACAAAATACGACCCAAGTGAAAGGTTAAAGACTGGTTACCGCAACCAATTCGATGCTCTTCAAGGTTTGCGTGAAGCTAATGTTGAGAAGTTTTTAACGTCACGCAACGCGCGGCTCGACGCCGCTACGTCCTTGGAAGTCAGCCGACGCAATCAGCAAATACAAGCCACGTCGCCGTTTGAAAAAGAGCTAATGGGTTTTGCCGCTGGCAGTGGCAGACCAGATGACTATACCAATCCAGCTATGCGTCAAGATTTGACTGAGCAACTACGCTTACAAAAAGGCTTAGCTATGCAGTACGGCGACAGGGTTGTAGATCGGACGACGCACACCTTTGTGACAGGCCGCGCAGAGAAGTTCGCGCAGCAAGTATCTGGATATAAACAGGCGCTGCAAGGCTACAACCGTCTAAAGTCATCTCTTCAAGCAGGTGATGCCTTCGGTGACATCGCAGCCATCTTCGGTTTTATGAAGATGCTCGACCCCACCTCCGTTGTTCGAGAAGGCGAATTTGCTGTAGCAGCTTCTGCCGGTGGTCTATTTGCAAGAATGCAAATCATCATGCAGCAAGCCGAGGACGGACAACGTCTGACTCCTACAATGAGACAGGAAATCATGGAGCTGTCTAACGAGCTAGTTGAGACGTACAACGACGCATACAAAAACAAGAGATCTGGATACCAGAAAGAGTTTGAGCGTTATCAATACCAAAATGACGAGATTGACGAGCTTCTGGGCAGCGCACCAAAGATTGACACTGAGTCATCGATAGAAAACATCAACTACACGGTTCCCAATGACACCTTTACGGGTCTCGGTATTGACCCAGCAGCTTTAATGAAAGGCCCGGACGGGTATCAATCTAAGAGAAATAACGAACCTGAAGTGCCTACCTACATGATGAGTACAAAATAATGGAACTGAACAAACTTATCAAAATGTACGATGAGCAAAAAGGTAAAAACCCTGATTGGGATAGGGACACGCTTTCTGCAATTCAGGCAGGTATGTCTCAATTCAATGAAGGCCAGATAGATCAAGACAGGGGTGCCAGTGGAGATATACGCCTTCAGGTAGGTGCGGCGAAGTCTCCAGAAGACAGACTGGCAACGATGCGTAACTTCTACCCAGAAGCTATACCTTATGGCGAAGATAATTTCCTAGCCATTAACCGGCGCAACGACCAGCCGTTCCTGTACAACCCGCCCGGAATGGACTTTGGCGACATCCCGGAGTATGGGCGAGACATCGTCACCACTGGCGCAGGTATTGGTGGTGCAATGCTGGCTGCCCCCGCTGTTGCAACGGGCGCGGGAGCGCCAGCCCCTGTGATTGCTGGAGGCCTTGCTTCAGTAGGCGCTGGATATCTGTACGACCAAGGGATGGAGTATTTGGGCGACACGGTAGACACGCGCACGTTAGGCGAGCAGTTTCAGGACTACAGCGTTGAGACCGCCCTAGGCATGTTGCCTGTGGACAAGTTAGGCGCACCCATATCTAACTTCATGCGTAAGTTTGTCACAGGGCCAGCGCAGGAAGCTGTACGCGAGGTCGTGGAAAAGTATGGCATTGAAGCCACAGCAGGCACGGTAGGCAACGGGTTGCTGCAATCGTTAGAGGCTGGCTCACAAAGGATGGGCGCGGCGATGGGTAACTTCCAAAAATCCGCTGATGAAATGTACGCAGGCATTCAGACAATGATCGACAATATGTTTGAAGGCATGGGCGGCCCTGTTAGCTCTATAACAGCAGGCAGGAACGCGATCGACAAAGGCAAAGGATTCATCACCACCTTCCGAGAAGAAGCCGACAACATGTACAAACTTGTTGACGAGCGTATCGGCCCAGATGAGGTGATCATGCCGATGAATCTCAGAAGCACTGCTGGCGGCATGATTGGTGTAGATGCGTTGGGCGAGCTGTTTGAACCCCAGCTCGCTAGGAAGATCATCGGTGCCTTGGAAGACGGCGGCCCGGTTTCCTATGCCAGCTTGGCGCAGATACGTTCCACGTTAGGTGAGCAGATAGGGGCTAGAGAATCAGTCGGGCCGGGGAACATTGGACTCGGGCAAGCAAAGAAGCTCTACGAGGCAATCACCCTCGACATGCAGGAGCTGGCAAAGAGCCAAGGCGACGAGGCATATGCGGCTTGGACAG
This sequence comes from Opitutia bacterium, assembly GCA_002726435.1. Lineage (GTDB taxonomy): Bacteria > Verrucomicrobiota > Verrucomicrobiia > Opitutales > Seribacteraceae > Seribacter. The sequence goes on from PBSV01000087.1 coordinate 3,943, forward strand.
CCGCCAACGACTTTTATCGGGCGGGGTCAAAGACGATTGACGAAGTAATCACGCCAACCATGACCACTAACAGTGGCAAGGAGTGGCTGCCCCCAGAGGAGGTGTCAAACAAAATTGCTTCTTTGGCGAAGAGAGACCCAGACGGACTCGCAAGGATGCAGACCTCTGGTGTCATGAGTGAGGCAGACATGGGTACGGCTGGCGCAGGCATCCTAGAGGATGTAGGAAAAGCGAAAGAAGGGAGCGCCGCTGAGATCGCAGAGCGATTGTCGCCGTCTCGCATACCCACGCAGACATCGTCCAATGTAATACACGAAGAATCTAAGGATGTGCTGTTCAACATGACCAGCAGAGAGATATTTGAGGATCTGCGGGTGTTGGGTGGTGCGCTTAAAGAGACAGATCAGCTAGTGAACTACTCAAACACAGGAGCGCAGAACCTTCTAACCGGCGGTCTTGGTGCCGTAAGCGCAGGAATAGTTGGGGGAGACGCCTCTCAAATTGCCGCGGCTGCTCTGGGCACTGTGGTCTTGCCTTACCTCGGGTCTAAGGGTTTGCAGTCCAAGCCGTTTATCAACTGGGTAACCAAAGGATCTAAGTCCGGCACCGGGCCAGAGTGGGTCAGAGCTGGCGCACGCATGGCCGCCAAAGAGGGCTTGCTGGAACTATACGACGCGGTCATCGAGTTCGAGTCTGGAAACACCGGGGCTACTGAAGAAACTCGCGGAATGCTTTTTGAGTAAGGAAACACAATGGGTTTAGTAGATATTTTTAAGGCCGCAGGCGATGCCAAGATGGACATCATGAACAGGTTCATGGATCCCAACGGCGACGGCATGTACGGCAAGGCGTCTCAGTTCTTGGGTGGAATCGAAGACCGCAAGAACGAGCTGTTCAACCCAGCAACCTCAACGCTTGGAGCGCTGGGATTCGGGCAGAACAACTTCGATATGCCCGGAGTGGGGCTTGAGATTCCGCGAATCGAGGAGATGCGAGCCGCAGACACGGCCAAGATGATGCAGAACTCGCTGGCCTCTATTGGGGCCGTAAACCCCTCCGCTGGATTGGTGTCCGATGGCCTCGTAGACCTTTCGACTCCGATACCAAGAAGCCCTTTCGTTAGTTCGGAAGTGCCTAGGACAACCGGGGCAGACGCGCTGGGGGCCGAGCTTTCCGCAGAGGATGAAAGACGCGAGAGCGAAATGAGCCTAATGCGCGGGGCGCTGGAAGACCCCAACACATACACGCCTACTCCAGAGGCTGGCATGCTGAGGATGTCTTGATATGGGCGTTAGCGCACTTACCCGCTTTATTTTGGAGGGCGGTAAAAAGATTATTGGGGATATAGACCCCTTACCGGGCGCTCCGGGAAGGGCGAACATTCCAGAGCAAGGCGCTACTTTTATCGGTCAAAACCCTGCCATCATGCGAAGCGCCGAGGAGTACGCGGAACGTTCTGGCATACCGTTGCGTAACCCTACCGAGTATAAAAGGATCGACCGTCCTTTCGCTGAGATGGCAGCAGACTACTACGACCGCATGCCTCACAACCCCAACGACTACAGAACCAAGCAGGCATACGACGCGCTTGGGAAAGAGACAGAGGCTCAGTTCGAGCAGATGCTGCGTGACGGTGTGACGCCGTACCTGTTTTCTGACAAAGACCCGTACCCAAATTCTCCTTATCAGGCGCTGCAAGACATCTACGAGAACCAGCGCCTCGGCGTGTTCAGCACACGCGCAGGTTTTGGCAGCGATGACAGCTTCGACCCAACAGGCAACCCGCTGCTGCAAGAGATGGACTATCAGATTGATGGTCAGCCAATCTTTTTGAACGACGCATTTCGCGCCGTTCACGACTACTACGGCCACGGCAAGCACGGTTTTGGTTTCCGCGCAGGCGGTGAGGAGAACGCATTCCAAGCCCACAGCGGAATGTTCAGCGACTTGGCAAGACAGGCCGCAGCTTCTGAGACACGGGGGCAGAATTCTCTGTTAAACTACGGCCCGTTTGGAGACACCAACAGAACGGCTAGGTTAGAAGATACCGTTTTTGCGGATCAGAAGACCGGGCTGTTGCCAAACCTCATATCCACTGGCAGGACACCCATCTCTGATGAGCGAAGACGACGAATTGATGCAGATGGCGCATCTGGACTTCGAGGTAAACTTGAGGGCGCAATCAATCCAGATGGGATTGTTGAGGCAGTCCACTACGGCAACAGGCAGTTCGACTACCTCGATCCAAGCCAGTATGGAAAGGGGTTGTCTGGACGGACTACCTCTGAAAGAAATATGGCGGCTACGCCAGAGTTCTATGACAGAACCTTCGCAGGACTAAACACCACCGAGCGTCCTTACCGCAAAGAGCAAGGCCTTGGGCCGGTAGAGAACACCGTACAGCTACCTGTTGAGCAGGTGTACGACATCCTCGCAGACCCGGACAACATTAAAGGTGCTGTTGGAAACTCGCTAGATCCCTACTCACGCTACACCGCGCTGACCAAGAAGATCTACGACGCAGGCTACTCTGCCATTTTCCAAGACCACCCGCAGATGGGAAAGATCCTGTCTATTGTTGACCCCCTGAAGACCGGCAAGATCCTCGCCGCTGTACCTCTTGGCATATTAGGAACCAAGGCCGCCAAGGTTGCTATCGGCGCTGGCTTAACTGGTGCCGCACTGGCACCCGAAGAGTCACAGGCCGGTATACGCAAGGCCGGTGACACCCTCTTCGACCTAAGCAAGCTGGACGAGGTTCCAGATGTCCCGCAGTTTCCTTTAGAGCGCTACGACCCGCCCCGGGGTATGCCAAAGGATTTAGAATCAATACTGACGCCGGAGGCCGCTACCCGAATGGAGGGCTACGCCAACGTGGGCAGGGACAAGGGTGGCCTCGGTTGGTACAACCTAGACCCGCTGCGGCAGTCTTTCATGGAGGAGCTTGGCGACGATACAGGTACATCCGCATTCAACTCCTTTGTCGATAAGATCGCCGCCACCAGCCCAAGGGCAAATGTTGCCAACAACATCCGACGCGCCAGCTATCTGGACATCCTTGATAGGCAGGGCCAGCCCTTTGCTGGGTTAAGGAATACAGACCTACCTGAAGGCTACGGACACATAGCTCACAACACGCACGACGCCAGCCTGCAAGACCTTCAGAATATCGGGTCTTTTGCGGCGGTAAACAGGCCAAAGACATCGAGCTTCGCGGAGAACTTAAAAGGTAATCAAACCCCCGTTACCGCAGACACCCATAATTTTGCGGCGCTGACGGGCGACCCTAAAAACAAAAAAAGCCCAACAAAAACCCAATATAAATACATCGAAGAGTTTGAGACAGAGATAGCGGAAAAGATGGGCATGACCCCTGCTCAGTTCCA
>PBSV01000088.1 GCA_002726435.1 Opitutia bacterium
ATCAGATTATTCCGACGTTGGACGTTATCTTGCGGATCAATTTAAATCCGAGCGAGTATTCACGTTTGTCGAGATGTCACCGACTGATTGCCGTGATGTTAGTCCGCCGTCATTATCTGTACGAGGACGCCGAGAGCATCAGCAACACCTTTAACGAGCTTCCGTTCAGTAGCGAGACAACCCGACGAGCCGTACGTGATGGCGTACGCATGGGGATCATCAACGAAATAACCGACCCGAACGACCGAAGATGTAAGCTCGTCCAAGCGTCGCAAAAACTGATTGAAGTGTTCGAGTCAAGACACGTAGAATCAGAATCCACCAACCCATAGAACAAAGGAGAATAGACATGGGTGCAATACGAGCAAAGGGTAAGAGGTTTCAAGCCGACCTCCGAACGCCGAACGGAGCGAGGTTACGACCGACCTTCGAGACGCATGACGAGGCGGATCATTGGCTACGTCTTACCCAAGAAAAGATACGAACGGGTCAGGACATCAGTCTTGACGTCGCTCAAAACACGCGAGCAATCGCGATGAACTTACGTGATCTCGCCGAAGAAGTACGTAACCGACATTGGCGGGGATGTAAGTCTGAAGACACGTTGTGGATACAAGCACGTGATGTCTACCGACGTCTTGGTGCGAGTAGAAGCGTACGTGAGATCAACGAGAACGTGATCGATGACTTGATCTACCAACTGGAACGTGACGGCAAGAGTAACGGCACAATTAACCGACGCCTAGCCGCGCTTTCAAAGATGCTTAAACACGGATACCGCCGGGGTTATATCTCTCGTATGCCCGTCATCGAACGGAAGCGAGAAAGCGAAGGTCGTATGCGTTGGTTAAGTTACGATGAAGAACAAGTCTTGATCGCCAAGTTCCGTGAGCTAAGACAGGATCAAATGGCTGACTTCATCGAGGTCTTGATCGACACAGGACTACGTACTGGCGAGCTTTTCAAGTTATGTGGTCGTGATGTAAACGCTGAAGAACGTGTCGTCTATTTATGGGACACCAAGAATGGTAAGTCTCGATCCGTACCGCTGACACAACGGGCAATGGACGCGCTTCAACGTAACCATAAGATCGACTCATCGCTCCCGTTGTTTGCGTTTACGCGTCATGCGTTTCGTCATCAATGGGATTTGGTCAAAAGCTTGATCGGTCTTGACGGCGATAAGGAGTTCGTTCCTCACTCGCTTAGACATACGTGTGCGACACGGCTCGTTGAAAAAGGGATCGACTTACGGGTCATTCAAGAGTTCCTTGGACACCGTGCCATACAAACCACAATCCGATACGCAAAGGTCGTTCCTAAATCTCTACACGCCGCTAGAGACGCGCTAGAACTGAGTGACCACGGCGTGACCAAACGGGCATAAACAGCGTGACTTGCGTGACCAACATTGATATGACTATTTTTATTAAGTATTTGTATTCTTTAGTAAATCTACCATGCGGGTGTGGCGGAATTGGTAGACGCGCTGGATTCAAAACGATCGGTTTCTTAAGACTGGTCACGCAAGTCACCCCTAACTTACTCAATCAATTCAAAAATTTAGCAGATAAAACATCTTGCGCGATGGAGTGCGGGCTAGGTCACCCGTGACCATTTCGTGACCAAACACTAACCAAAATAACAAGTGAACTACGAATTAATTAAAGGCGATTGCATTGAACAGATGAAAGCAATGAAACCAGAAACGTTTGACCTGACCGTCACATCTCCTCCTTACGACAACCTTCGAACATACGAGGGGTCGTTGCAATGGAACGAGGAGATATGGAAGCAGGTTCTTGAACAGCTATACCGGGTCACCAAGCGCGGAGGAGTAGTCGTTTGGGTTGTCGGTGACGCGACGGTTAAAGGGAGCGAGACAGGTACAAGTTTCAAGCAAGCTTTATACGCGAAGGAGGTCGGCTTCAATCTACACGACACAATGGTCTATCGTAAGGAAACCCCCACATGGAACATTAGTTCGAAAAGATACCGACAACACACCGAATATATGTTTGTCCTCTCAAAAGGTAAGGTCGCCACTTTCAACCCGATTGAAGATCAAAAAGTAAAAAACCTTAAGCCAAGAATGTGTAAGAGTAATCGCAACGGGAAACCCAAATACGAACTGTACATACCTAAAAAAGAATACACGTGCAGAGGTAATATATGGAACTACGCAGTCGGAGGCAGGGGGCCAAACCATCCCGCTATTTTCCCCGAAGCATTAGCGTCCGATCATATCAAGTCGTGGAGCAACGAAGGTGACGTAGTCTTCGATCCGTTCATGGGTAGTGGCACGACAGGCAAGATGGCTGTGCAACTCAACAGGAAATTCGTAGGCGTTGAGAAAGTGGACGAGTATTACTCCATCGCTAAAGAGCGTTTGGTCACGGCTCGGTCACTCCAATTAGAGCTTGAGGTCACGGAATGACCAAGCAATATCAATCACTTAATTATTCTGTGCCCACGCATGTGGTCACCAGATGGTCACGGAGGACAGAAAATAGGTGTTGTGCTAAACCTCTGAAACCCTTACTCAGCAAGAGCTGCGGGTGTGGCGGAATTGGTAGACGCGCTGGATTCAAAAACCTAATAAATCAGAATAGTTGCGTTGCGCAAGTCACCAACTTCTTTAAATATTTCAATAATTTAGTTGACACTTTATCCTGCGCTCACATTCTAAGCGATAGGTCACCGTGTCCAACGCGTGACCACAACCACCAACAAAACGAATTATGGATCAGCTAGAACTTAACCTAGAGATGGTCGAGCAGGGCGTCGCTCGTTACCGCCGTAAGGTGCAGTCCGCCCGTAACCGGGAAAAGGAATCTGAAGCACCATACGGACAGCGTTTAATGCGCAGTCAGTTACCGACTTTAATCGAAGACATAGAAAAACGTTTTAATTACCACCGAAAAAACCCACATGCTGTTCCGTTTTGGATGCCTTTAATATGGGACGTCGAACCTGAAGTCATTGCCATGCTATCGTTGAAGACGACGTTGGATGCTATATGTACAAAGCGTCCGCTTACTGGAACTTCAATACACATAGCTACAGTTATCGAAGACGAATTAAGATACCGTCGTTTACGGGACGACCATCCTGACATTTTTCACTACGCACAGAAGGACGTCGAGAAAGCTTCCAAACAAAGTTACCGCCGTAAGGTCGCCGCTTATAAACGTCACGATTTAGGAGAGGCAAAGAAGGGTAACATTGATAAGTGGAAAGGTTGGAGTCGTAAAGAAAAGACGTCAATGGGTACGTGGTTGCTTGAGGTAATACGTACGACGACTCATTTAATTGCTTTTAAAATGTTGGGTGATTTACCTCGTACTGTTTTACACGTCACAGCAACAGACGAATTATTTCAATGGGTAGCTGAGTTTAACGAAACACAAGAACTACTTTCACCTTTGTGGTTACCTACGGTGGAAGCTCCGAAAAACTGGTCGTCGGTCTGGCATGGTGGTTACGACGATACAGCGGGGCTTCCGCCGTTAACTTTTATAAAGTCCTTTGATATGGATTACATGAGGGCGTTGAAGTTCGACGATATGAACCCAGTAGTCGACGCTGTTAACCACGTTCAACAAACTAAATGGACAGTTAATGATCGCGTTTTAAAGGTTGCGAGATGGGCGTGGGACCAAGACAAAGAAATAGGGGAGATGGTACGAAGAAGCGATTACGAATTACCTCCTCGTCCCGCTACTGACGATCCCGATATTAAGAAAGAGTTTAGTCGTAAGTGCGGAACGATCCACAATTTAAACTTATCCATGCGCAGTCAGCGACTACATATAATCAAGACGCTTTGGATGGGAGACAAGTACGCAGGAAAACATTTTTATTATCCACATCAAATCGACTTTCGTGGACGCATGTATCCAATTCCTTATTTTCTGTCTCCGCAAGGCACGGACTTATCGAAGTCTTTGTTATTATTTAGCGAGTCCGAAACGATTTGGAAGCCGGAAGAAGAAGCCAAGTGGTTAGCTATTCATGGTGCGAATTGTTTTGGCAACGATAAGATTCCTCTGAACGAGCGAGTTGCTTGGGTACATTCGAGGAAGAAAGAAATACACGAAGTATATTCCGACCCGCAGTCTAACGATTGGTGGACGGAAGCAGATGACCCGTGGCAGTTCTTAGCCTTTTGTTTTGAGTGGGGTGATATGCTTGCGTGTGGAGGTCGCGGGTTTAAAACACGTCTCCCTTGCGCAATGGACGCTTCTAATAATGGCATTCAATTACTAAGCCTGTTAGGACGCGATGAGATCGGCGGAGCCGCTACGAACGTTACAAGTACAGACGTTCCCGCTGATCTCTACACTTTTGTAAGCGACCGTGTGAATGAGTTGCTTTTGACCGACGCTAAAAACGGCGACCACATTGCGACGGCATGGTTGAAGTTTGGTGTCGACCGAAAAACTACCAAGCGTCCTGTCATGGTAAAGCCTTACGGCGGTACACGATTTAGCTGTCGGACATACGTTGGCGATTGGTATGGCGATAAGTGTCTTAAAAATAACATTGATCCATTTGGTAACGAAGCTTCTATTGCCATCAGTTACTTGTCCAAGCTCGTATGGAAAGCAATGGACGAATGTTTAAAACGCCCTAACAAAGTAATGAAATGGTTACAAGACACCGTCCGAGTTCTAGGTCACGAACAAAAACCCGTTGATTGGACAACTCCAAACGGATTCAAAGTTCGTCAGAAATACGCCAACACAAAAGCTATGCGTATCCGCACTCTTTTAGGCGAAAAGATTTCGTTTATTAAATGGAGAGAGCCGACGCTTGGACTTGATAAAGTCAGACAAGCCAACGGAATAAGCCCGAACTTTGTCCATAGCCTTGACGCCTGTGTCGCACAACAAACAGCGATCCAAGCAAAGGCACACGGCATCCGCTCATTGGCGATGGTTCACGACAGCTTTGCCACACATTCAACACAGATGGACAAACTTGGATTACTGGTACGCAAATCAACGGCTGACATATTTTCTACCGATCTACTTCTGAGGTTTCAGGATGAGATCAAACAACAAACCGAGAAGGAACTTCCAGACCTACCCCCTTACGGGACATTAGACCCGCTTGAGGTGCTGGGTTCGGAATATTTCTTCGCATAAAACGACGCTTAAAGGAGCGATTAAATGACACGATATAACATGAAAACGATAGCAACACCAAAAGGAACAGCGAGATATTGTTGGCTTACCAATCCGTCGAAAGGCGAATACGATGGTAAGTACGGCACATACCGAACTGAGTTAGTACTAGACGAAGCGGATTGGACGGCTCTGAAGAATCAGATTAAGCCGGACTATGAAGAAGCTTACAAAGCTGAGTGCGCGAAGCAGGGTAAAGGCGAACTCAAGAGAGCGGACTTACCGTTTTACATCGATAAAGATGGTAAGCATTTCATCAAGACGAAAATGAAGGGCGGAGGAGAACGTAAGGACGGCTCCGAATACAAGCTCTCCGTTGCCCTCTTTGATGCAAAAGCCAATCCTATCACAGACGACACCATCATCGGAGGAGGCAGTACGATAAAGTTGGGGCTGAAGCTTCAGTTTTGGTTCGTCTCTACTCTCGGTTTTGGGATGCGCTTTGAACCGCAGGGCGTACAAGTAATAGAACTGATCCCTGTTGGGAAAGCGGAAAACGCTTCTAGCTTTGGCTTCAGCGCAGAGGAATCGGGATACGCGCACGGTGGTGAAACATTCGAACAAACCCTAGACCAACCAACAAACGACAATGCCGAAACGACGAAAGAGGAAGCCAAGCCAAGCGCGGCGGACTTCTAATTTTCGTTCTGGATTCGAAGCAAAGACCGCTAACTATCTAAGGCGGTTGGGCATCGAGTTCGAGTACGAAAGTATGAAGATCGAGTTTATGAAATTAGCAACGTACACGCCTGACTTCATCCTACCAAACGGAATCATAATAGAGACCAAAGGATTGTGGACAAGCGAAGACCGAACAAAACATTTGCTGATACGTGAACAACATCCCGAACTCGATGTCCGTCTTTGTTTTCAAAACGCATCTAACAAATTGCGTAAGGGATCACAGACCTCTTATGCGATGTGGTGTGAAAAGAAAGGAATCAAATACTGTGACAAAACAATACCTAAATCATGGCTGAATATGAAGAAATGCACACGTCATGCGCATCCTGCGGTAGTAGCGATGCCCGCTGCACGTACGTAGACGGTCACTCCCATTGCTTTAGTTGCGGGGAGACGATCCAACCAAACAACAATAAAACAAATATGGAAAAAACAACACCACCACCGACTACACAGACTTCTTTTGTGAGCGGTCGTTATTCCGACTTAAATCGGAGAAACCTCACGGAGAAAACGTGTAAGAAGTGGGGCTATCAATTAGCGGAAGTTGACGGAGAACAAGCACAGGTTGCCAACTATAGAAGTCGAGACGGTAAACTCGTCGGACAGAAGATAAGGTTTGCCAATAAGGACTTCAAAGTCAGGGGCGAACTCGTCGGTCTATACGGTCAACATCTATGGAGAGACGGCGGTAGACGCGTCGTTGTAACCGAAGGAGAGATCGACGCTTTATCTGTATCACAAGCGTTCGAACATAAGTGGCCTGTCGTATCAATTCCACACGGCGCTCAAAGCGGGAAGAACCACGTTGCACAAGCACTCGATTGGTTGGAGCGTTTCGAAGAAGTCGTGTTCATGTTTGACATGGATGAAAGCGGACGCAAGGGAGCGACTGAATGCGCCGCGTTGCTAACGCCCGGTCGAGCAAAGATAGCTGAACTTCCTCTTAAAGACCCGAACGACATGGTCGTGGCTAACAGAACGAAGGAGTTAGTCGACGCTGTTTGGCAAGCCCGTGACTATCGACCCGACGGAATCGTTGGAGCAGATGAATTATGGGACAAGATCAACGAAGTAAACAACGCTGAGTCACAGCCTTATCCTTACGAAATATTGAACAACATGACACACGGAATACGTCGAGGAGAACTCGTTACGGTTTGCGCGGGGTCGGGGATTGGGAAGTCTTTGTTCTGTCGTGAGATTGCTTACTCGTTACTACAAGCGGGCGAGACTGTTGGTTACATTGCCTTAGAAGAGAGCGTCAGGCGGACGGCTCTTGGTATCATGGGACTACACGTTGGAAAGCAACTTCATCTACAAAAGGAAATAGAACCAGAAGCGTTAAGACCGACGTTTGAAGAGACCGTTGGGAACGGGAAGTTCTTTACATACGATCACTTCGGAAGTTGTGACAGCGATAATCTACTCAATCGAATCAGATACCTATGCAAAGGACTGAACTGTAAGTGGATATTCTTGGATCATTTATCGATTGTAGTTAGCGGCTTTGACGGCGACGACGAACGCCGTTTGATTGATAATACTATGACGCGTTTAAGATCGCTCGTTGAGGAGACTCAATGCGGTATGGTTTTGGTCAGCCATTTAAAAAGACCACCGGGCAATGGACACGAAGAAGGAGCGGTAACAAGTCTCGCTCACTTACGGGGTTCACATGCCATCCCACAATTGTCGGACATGGTCATCGGGTTGGAGCGAAACCAACAGTCCGATTCCGACGCCAACCAAACGAGGTTAAGAGTACTGAAGAATCGTTTCTCTGGAGAGAGCGGTTTAGCAGGGACGCTTTACTTCAACAACACCACAGGAAGACTAGATGAAAAAGATACAACAATGTTTAAAAATGATAGCGACAACAATCAAACGATGGATACGGATCATCCGTTCTAAGTTATGAGCAGAAGAAACAAGACACTCTACTTCGACATTGAAACAAATGCTCTTGACGACTTCACTGCTCTTAGAGGTTTAGAAGTTGTTCATTGTCTTTCGATCTATGACCCCGTCATGGAAAAGATGGTAACGTTTAGTGGCGAAGGTATCTCTAACGGTTTAAACGAACTTGATAAAGCCGACACCATTGTTGGGCATAATGTTATTAAGTTCGACATCCCTGCACTAATGCGCCTGTATAACTGGACACCTCGTTCACGTGTGCTTGATACATTGGTTACTTCAAGAGCCGTACATTCAGACCTACGAGCCAAGGACATGCACCGCAAGGACTTCCCAAAGGAAATGTGGGGATCGCACAGCCTTAAAGCGTGGGGGAATCGTATAGGCTCCGTCTTTAAACTGGCTTACGGCGAACAAGAAGACGCGTTTGACGAGTTCAATGAAGAGATGAAGAAGTACTGCGAGCGTGATGTTATCGTTACTCAAGCTGTAGGCACTTATATGCGAGACCAAGAACCTGACGTTCGCATGTTAAACATTGAGCATCAGTTCGCTAACATAATACGCAAACAAGAGATGGTTGGTTTTTCCTTCAACGAAAAGAAAGCGTTTAAACTAGCGGAGGAACTGACGTCTATACGCGCAGATTTAAAGGACGAGTTGCAAAAAGCGTTTGAGCCTACAGTCGAGGAAACGAAAACGCCCGAAGGTTGGTTGGTTCAAGTCGATGGAACGGAATACTTCGGAGAGACTAAAGCTGAACTAAAAAAGATGTTAAAAGAAGAAGGACAAGTCCAAGCCCTTGCAAACAAAGCGGTTAAACTGGCGAACAAAAAGAAGGTCACGCCGTTTAATCCGGGCAGTCGAGATCAAATAGCTGATCGTTTAAAAAAGTTAGGTTGGGTTCCTAAACAGTTTACTCCAGACGGTCGACCTAAAATCGATGAAGCTGTTCTTAAAGGAATTACCCACGCCTCTGCTCAGATGTTGTTACATTATTTAATGATTACAAAACGTCTAGGAATGTTAGTCGAGGGAGACAACGCTTGGTTGAAGTGCATACACAACGGTCGCATACACGGCTCTGTCAATACCAATGGAGCGGTGACAGGTCGATGCACACATTCGTATCCCAACGTTGCACAAGTACCCGCAGTAAGAGCGCCTTATGGACAGCAATGCCGAGAACTGTTTAAAGCAGGAGACGGTTATGTTTTAGTAGGATGTGACGCAAGCGGTTTAGAACTTCGTATGCTCGCTCATTATCTGGCGGGTTTTGATAACGGACATTATGCCCGTCAGTTATTAGAAGGCGACATCCACAGCGTTAATCAGAAAGCGGCAGGATTGGAAACAAGAGACCAAGCAAAGACGTTTATTTATGCGTTCTTGTATGGAGCGGGCGATGCAAAGATAGGCGACATTGTTAAAGGCACGGCTCAAGACGGCAAGATGTTGAAGAATAAATTCCTGTCCTCGCTTCCTGCGTTGAACCAGTTAAAGAAAGCTGTGGAAGACAAAGTTAAACGAAGCGGTTTCTTGAAAGGAATTGACGGACGTATCCTTCCTATCCGATCAGAACACGCGGCTCTTAATACGCTGTTACAAAGCGCAGGAGCGGTCGTAATGAAGCAAGCCTTAATCTTACTGTATGACCATTTAACAATAGAAGGATGGGCGCACGGAAGAGAATACGCATTCGTTGCTAACATACACGACGAGTTTCAAGCCGAGGTGACTGCGCCAAAGGCTGATTCTTACGGACAGTTAGCGGTTAAGTCTATACAGATGGCGGGTAAAACATTAAAGATGCGTTGTCCTTTAGACGGGGAATACAAGGTTGGAAACAATTGGGCGGAAACACATTGATGCCTTATGCCATCCTCAAACAGTCAGCGGGTCGGAACAATTGCAGAAGTCGAGTTCGTTCGTGAATGCTTAGAACGCGACTTTGAACCGCACCCCACAACTACGCCCATGCCTTGGGACTTCTTAGTCTCCTGTCCAAAAGGTATCTTAAAAATCCAAGTAAAATGTACGACCACGCCTCACAAGAAGAGCGCGTATAAGGTCGGCATGGGATCGGGCTGTACTAACAAAGCAGAGATGAGCAGGGATATTGATCTATTGGCGTGTTACGTCATGCCCGTCGATCTGTGGTGGATCATTCCACGCGCTGTGGTCGGTCCCTGTAGAACAATTAACCTATTCACTTCGCCGATCTCTAAATCACGATTCAAACAATATCAAAACAACTGGAGCTTATTTTATTAATAATGAAAACGACACTACTTATAGACGCTGATGTACTCGCGTACCAATCAGCTTTCACCGCACAGGCTAACATTCAATGGGACGAAGATTTATGGACGGTTCATGCTGATCTTGCCCGCGCTAAAACATGGATCGTCGAACGCTTGGAAATGTTCAAGAACAAGACTAACGCTGATGATTTTATTCTAGCCATATCAGACAGTAATAACTTTCGCCGCAAACTTAACCCGATGTACAAAGCAAACCGACGATCTAAGTTTGCTCCTATTGGGCTGTCACCTATACGCGATTGGATGGCAGAAGAATATGGCACGGTTATATATCCAAACATGGAAGCCGACGATGTAATCGCCATCCTTGCAACCGACTTAACGCCTGACGAGAAACGTATCATTGTATCTATAGACAAAGATTTTAAATCCGTACCCTGTACATTTTACGATTTTAATAAGGACGAGATACACGACGTTTCCGAAGAAGAAGCACAACGCTACCATTTAATGCAGACCATAGCAGGAGACCCTGTTGACGGTTATAAAGGCGTTCCCGGTTTTGGACCTGTTAAAGCGTTTCGTGTCCTAGATAAAAGCGGAGTTAATTGGGATACCGTTCTTAAAGCTTTCAGCGACGCGCAACTGTCTGAGCAAGAAGCACTTACGAACGCTTGGATGGCTTACTTAATACAGGACAGAGAATACGATTCAGTTAGAAAACACTTAAAATACTTGTGGATGCCTTCTGAATTTTCAAACGCTCAGAAAGAAAAATATAACCATATCATTCAACAGGTTACAGGAAAATTAGATGAAGATTTAGCTCGACCTAAACCGTTCGATCCGTTAGGGGGAATATAGACAGTGAACACTATTGAAAGAAAATTACCCGATTTGAGCAAGGATTTAATCGACGCTTTAGGCGTTCGGTTCCCTTCTCGTTGTCCCGATCCGAGCGACAGCGAACGAGAAATCTGGATCAAAGTCGGACAAAGAAAAGTCGTAGAGTTTTTACAAGACGTTTACGACGAACAACATACAACAATCATTTCACCGAAAGAATAATTATGTGCATCGGCGTCTCTTCTCCTTCCCCTCCCCTGGCTCCCGTTGAACCGCCTCCACCTCCGCCTCCGCCAACAGCGACAGCGGCGGTAGCGAGACCGTCTAAAGCGGCTCAAAAGCAAAGATCAAAGAAGCGTCGAGGAACGGCACAGCTTACTAGACGTCCTTCAATGGGAGGTAACTACGGCGGTAGTGGTGTAAATTTACCTAAATAACTAATATAGAAAGACTAATAACAATGTTAAAATCACTCCAGAAGATCACGCTTCTTAATGGCGTTAGTGCCACAGGAGCTGGCTCGTCCTTCAGCGTTGAACGTGCGAAAGGCTGGACATTCGCCATCGCTTCTACGTCGGTAACGACTGGAGCAACTGTGGATGTTGAAGCTTATATAGGCGGTGCTTTCCGCGTAATTCATAGCCAAGCAGTCACGGCAGACGGTAACGTCGTAATACGCGACGATCACGGTCATTACGAAAAGCTTCGAGGAAACGTATCAGCTAGAACCGACGGTACTTACTCCGTCTTTATAACAGGCACGACCGACTCTCTATAAAATGTCTTTAACGTTTCCAGATGCTTCGGTTAAAAAACCGAGCGCCATTACTCCAAAACCTTCGTCTTTGATCCGTCCTGCGTTTGGCGTTGTTTACGGTTTTGATGCAAGCGGTTTAGGTAATGTTTCTGACGCTATACTAACGGAAGCAGGATCGTTTCTTTTGAGCGAAGCTGGCGGAGCGTTGGAACTTGATACACCTCCTTTCTTGGCAACCGAAGCTCTTGAAACTCTTATAACGGAAGCGTCCGAACAAATTCAAACTCAATAAAAACAGAGAAATAATCTTAATGAATAAAAAAATCACCCAATTAACAGAACTAAATGCCACCCCAGCAGGGGGGGATATTGTCGCAATCGTCGACTCCCCCGGCGGAGGAGCAGAGACTAAAAAAATCACCGTTACTAATCTTCTTGGTTCGCTCGGTGACGCATCAACGAAAACAGTTGGCACGGCTAACAGTAATGTTATTGCGGTTGGCGGAAGTGGCGGAGTTGACCTTGGCGGGAATGCTTTGAGTAACTTTGATGCGAGTGTTAATGAACAGACAGGCACTACCTACACGCTTCTAGCAAGTGACCTTGGAAAGATTGTAAAGTTCACCAGCGGCTCGGCAATCACGGTCACTCTTCCAAACAATTTGGGACTTGGATTTACCTG
>PBSV01000089.1 GCA_002726435.1 Opitutia bacterium
CTTGATTTGTTTTAATCCCGAAATGACGCCTTTAAAGTCATCACCTGAACAACCTGCTGACGATTTTTTACAAAAGGATTTTCGATGGGATTGGATTACCCCAGTTTGTCTACTGGGATTGAGTTTGATAAGCGTGCTTTTCATCCAGTCTGCTCAAGCGTACATTGGTGGGGATCAATGGAAGATGCAAATTCTCTGGTGTTCGCTTGGGTTCTTGTCTTACCTAGTTATGTCGCTCGTCGATTATCACTTCTGGATGCGTTATGCACATATTTTTTATTTTGCTTCCATTCTTGCACTATGTCTTGTTTTCGGAGGACCCACAATTTATGGGGCTAGAAGGTGGATAGATTTTGGTTATTTTAAAATACAACCTTCTGAAATCACGAAGTGGGCAACTCTTATCTTCGGTGCAAGTATTCTTGCCCGGGCAAAGATTGGAGATTTTAGGGAGTCATTGAAAGGAATTGCCAAGGCTACTGGTTGTTTTGCACTTCCAATGTTCTTGATTTTTCTGCAACCTGATTTAGGATCGACAATGGTGTTTCCACCCATAGCATTTTCTCTTTTGTACATTGCACGAATACCAACCCGCTTTTTTCTAGCAACCTTTACCATTTTTTTGGTGATGCTGGGTGTGCTTAGCTTGGACATTTTTCACTACTATCAATATAAATCTGAGAATCAACGCTCTTCCGACGCTATTGTCGCTTATGAAGAAACGTCTCTCGTACCACTCAAAGACTATCAACGAAAACGCATTCTTACCTTTCTTGCACCCAAAGTGGAGGATCCGGACGGCATAGGGGCAAATTGGAATCGAATCCAAGCTTTGATCGCCGTTGCCACAGGTGGATTCAGTGGCAAAGGTTTTGGGGATGGAATGCAGGCAAAATTAGGTTATCTTCCCTCTGCGGTTGCACACAATGATTTCATTTTTGCAGTTCTTGCAGAGGAGTCCGGTTTACTTGGCAGTGCCTTGGCATTATTAGCCTACATCCTCATTGTATTCGGATGTTTACGGGTAGCTGGTAAATCGTCGGATCGATTCGGTGCCATGCTCGCCGTCGGCGTTTCCGTATTGTTGATGACTCATATTTTCGTTAACATAGGAATGACGATTGGGATTACGCCGATTACTGGCTTGCCCCTGCCTTTCCTAAGTTATGGAGGTTCGTTTTTGGTCACTTGTTTCCTTTTACTGGGAATGGTACAGAGCGTATATAGGCACAGAAAGGAATTTAGATGATCAATGCATCCTCTAAATATCATTTGTCGCGGATTGAGGAAGAATTCTCCATCCCCCCGCAAAAATGGCCAGAAATACCAAGCGACGATCTAAATATTCCAAGCACAGAAGAAATCGCCCTCAAAAGGGAAATGTAAATACCTTGCCTAAGAATGATCTGACTTCTGCTCCGGTGGAACCAGACCCCGTTCTCATAGACAAGAAAGAATTAAGGGACCAAGCCTTAGAACGTGCAAAAAATCGACCAATTCGCGAAAGGATTGTAGCATTCTTTCGACGAGAGAAAAATAAAGATTACAAAGAATTAATTATCAATACAGAAGCCCTCGAACGTAGAGTGGCTAAAATAGAAAATGGTATTCTACAGGGGTTTGAAGTTGAACGTTTGAGTGAAGACAGGATGGTTGGGGCTATCTTTAAAGGTAAAGTCCAGAATCTAGAGCCTGGTTTAAAAGCTGCTTTTGTTGATATCGGCCAAGAGAAAAACGCTTTCCTACATTACTGGGACATGCTGCCGGGTGCGAATAACGATCCCTCGATCGAAATTGTACGTGAAAACAAAAAGAAATCTTCCGGGAAATCTGAAATAAAATCAGTCAAGGATATCCCTAAGGCATTTCCAATTGGATCGGAAATAGTCGTTCAAATTACAAAAGCCCAAATTGGCAGTAAGGGCCCGAGGACAACGACAAATCTTTCCCTGCCCGGGCGTTTTTTAGTTCTTATGCCCTACGCAGGCCAATGCGGAATTTCAAGGAAAATAGAGGACAAATCTGAACGAGGTCGACTAAAAAGAATAATTACAAGTCTTTCATTAAGGGAAGGGATGGGGGTGATCATTAGAACCGCTGGTCAAAATAAGCCTGAACAATTTTTTGATCGAGATTTACTCCTTCTTCTTCAGCAGTGGGATGAAATTGAATCGAAGATAAAATCGCAGGACAGTCCTGCATTTCTTCACGAAGAACCAGATTTGATTGGGCTTACGGCTCGGGATTTCCTTACCGATGATGTTGATCGTGTTCAGATTGATAATAAGGAAGATTACAACAGATTAATCGAGACTATCCAAAGAATTTCTCCAAAATCCAAATCGAAAGTAAGCCATTTCGATGAAGAAATTCCCATCTTCGAAAGATTTAATGTCGAGAGGCAGATTGAACAGACTTTTATGAGAAGGGTCATGTTGCCCTCTGGTGGAGAAATTGTGATGGAGGAAACTGAGGCTCTCGTGTCGATTGATGTTAATACAGGTAGTCATAGGGGTGACCGAAAAGATGGAAAAAACTTTATCTTGCAAGCGAATGTAGAGGCTGCGGCTGAAGTTGCCCGTCAAATGCGTCTTAGGAATTTGGGTGGACTGGTGATTATTGATTTCATTGATATGAAAAACAAGAATGACCAAAAAAAGGTTCTCAAGAAGATGAGAGACTCAATGTCGGACGATAAAGCGAAGCATAATGTTCTTCCAATATCTCAGCTTGGAATTATGCAAATTACTCGTCAAAGACACGATGAAAGTAATTCGAGCGGTATTTACGAAGCTTGTCCCTATTGTACTGGTAGGGGAATTGTTAAATCCCCGCGGTCCGTTAGCATAGAAATTCAAAGAAAAATTTCCAATGCCATTCGGAGGTCCAAAATTGAACAACCCACGAGGGAAGAAATTAGTTTACAGGTTTTTCTACATCCCAGTACTTTACGCAGATTAAGAGGTCCAGATTCAGTTTTGATCGAGCGCATGGAGAGAAACTATAACCTTACAATATCATTTGAAGCAGCAGACACCTACCATGTCGAAAACTTCAAGGTTGTCGATGAAATCAACGGCAACGAAGTAAGGTAGGAACAATACTATGCATATCCTTGCCGCTTTTGATAAATGCAAGGACTCTCTGAGTGCTGGGGAAATCTCTAGCTTGGCCAAAAAAACCTTGGAAGAAAAAAACTTCAATGTGGTCGATTCGGTCCCCATGAGTGATGGGGGCGAAGGCTTCGTCGAAATTTTTACCGAGGGAGGAAATGGCGAACTGGTAAAAGTTGAAGGAAGAGATTCAGTAGGTATCAAGCGTGAACCTTTAATTGGGATTTGCGAATTAGGAAACCTTCCAGATTCAGTGAGTGGATTAATCGGATTACCTCCGGCTGGAAAGGTCGGAATTATTGAAATGGCCAGTATCTCAGGTCTAGCCCAATTGCCTCTTGAGGAGAGAAATGCCTGGAGAACTAGTACGGTTGGAGTAGGGGATTTGTTAAAAAAAACCTCGCAAATCGGGGTCGATGTAATCCTACTTGGGATTGGAGGCAGTTCCACCAATGATTGTGGAATTGGTGCTTTGTCTGCTTTGGGCCTAGAAATCATCAATAAAGTTGGTTCAAGAAACTTATTCCCTTGCCCAGATTCCTGGTCTGAAATTGAAGAAATCAAAAAAAGTGATCTTTTCAGTCTTCCCCCACTTATTATTGCGTGTGATGTGTCAAATCCTCTTTTGGGTATTAATGGAGCGACCCACCAATTTGGTGAACAGAAAGGTTTAAGCAAAGAGAATCGTATTAAAATGGAAGGTCAAGTTACAGAGTTAGTCTCAAAACTAGAAACACCTTTTCCTCACGCAAAAGAAAACTCTTTGCTAGCAGGAAGCGGAGCTGCGGGTGGCGTAGGATTCGGACTTTCTCTGGGCTATGAAATAAGCTTAGTTTCCGGGTTTGACTTAATTTCTTCATGGTTTGAGCTTGGAAGTAAAATTAAGCAAGCTGACCTTGTCTTGACTGGTGAAGGGCGTTTCGACCGGACCTCACTTCTTGGCAAGGCTCCTTTCGAATTAATTCGCTTAGCTAACCTAGAAAACAAAAGATCCGTTGTGTTAGCCGGCTCAGTTGAAAAAGAGGCAGTTGAGCAATGTAGAAAACAATTTCCTCTCACGGAAGTTTACCAATTTGGTGATCCATCCTTAGAGTTGAAAGAAAATTTCGAAAGAGCACCTGAATTGTTTGTAAACAAATTGAACGAAATCTTCAATTAAGGAACTTTTAGTTTATTTGCAATGAAACCAAAAAGGGAAATTAAATTCAGAAGAATCAGGAGGCTCAAGAGATGGATGCGTCCATTGCCAAGAAGATCCAATATTCATCGTTACCCCGTTTTGAAATGGTTTTCAAAATCTGCATATAATAAGACTTTTTTATGGTCTTTTAGAGGGAGTGCAATTATCCCGGCTCTTTTTTTTGGTTTTTGGGTAGCAATGCTGCCAATTGTAGGGATTCAAATGTTGGTGGTCTTTTTTTTAGCTCTTTTATTTCGGGCAAACTTACCTGTTGTAGTCGCTCTGCAATGGATTTCAAATCCGCTTACAATGGGTCCAATATATTTTGCAGACTATCGAATTGGAATGGAGATTCTGAAATTAGTTGGGGTGGAGTATGAAATGAACAAATTATTAAAACCAAATTATGACTGGGCGAATTTTAGTTATGCGGATTTCCTTTCTTTATTAGATACCTTCCCTCCGATGATGATTGGTGGTTCAATTATCGGAATCTTTTTGGGAGTTGTGGCGGTCTTTCTTTACAAGGGGATGTGCAAGTTGTACAAGTCGCTGGATGAACAGATTGAATAAATACATTTCTGAGTTCCAGATATCACTATCAATTAATTTAAAATTAGTGACTCACTTTTCTCTTTATTGCCTACTTCTGCTGTCTTTTCTTTGTGCTCGTGCTAATACAAAATTCTTTCTCGGTATTGATTATTTGGAACAATTAAATTTTACTGTTCTAAAAGATAAAAAGATTGGATTGTTAACTCACCCAGCCGGTAAAAATAAGGAGGGGAGAAGTACAGTTGGTTTGTTGGTTGATTCACCGGATGTCAACTTAGTTGCCCTCTTTGGTCCGGAGCACGGGATTTACGGAGATGAAAAAGCTTCTGTCCCAGTGGAAGACAAAATTGACATAAAAACCGGGCTCCCAGTTTTTTCTCTTTACGGAAAGTTTAGAAAGCCCACCGAAAACATGCTTGATAAAATTGATGCATTAGTCATCGATATGCAGGATGTTGGAGTTCGTTGTTACACCTATGTGAGTTGCATGAGGTATGCGATGGAAGCATGCTTTGAAAACAAGGTAGAGGTGATTGTATTGGACCGTCCTAACCCATTGGGTGGTGAAAAGTTGGCCGGACCAATGATAGACGATGAATGGATGAGTTATGTTGGGGCCTTCCCCATGCCATTTGTTCATGGAATGACAATTGGGGAACTTGCTTTGTGGGCAAAGAAGACACCTGGTATTCTTAAAATCAA
This sequence comes from Opitutia bacterium, assembly GCA_002726435.1. Classification (GTDB taxonomy): domain Bacteria; phylum Verrucomicrobiota; class Verrucomicrobiia; order Opitutales; family Seribacteraceae; genus Seribacter. The sequence continues at coordinate 5,551 of PBSV01000089.1, forward strand.
AGAGACTGATAGGAAAAAAGGAAAACTAACTGTTGTCCCTATGATAGGTTGGACTCGTTCGATGACTTGGCCAAAAACCGGGTTGGTATGGTATCCAACTTCTCCTAATATCCCGAGTTTGGATGCAGTTGCTGGATATCCAATGACCGGCCTGGGTGCCCAATTAGGAAGTTTTCGTCATGGAATTGGGTCACCTCATCCGTTTCGATTGCTATCATTCAAAGGTAAGAAGGCGGAGGATATAAAACTTGAACTTGATAAAATAGGATTAGCCGGCCTCGAATTTAAAATCAAATCAGTCCGTGATCAGTCCGGTCAATTAATTGAAGGCGTGTACATTGTATTATCTGACTGGAAAGCTTGGCAACCAACCGAGCTCGCTTTTGAAATGATGCGGTTGACTGCATTATGGGAATCGCCAAATCCCTTCGAAATAGCCACTGAGTCTGAAATGAAGTTATTTAACAAACATGTTGGTTCTTCCATATGGTGGGAAGCTCTGCTGAAAAAAAGCTCTTCGATCCCCGTTGCCAAATATATCAATGAATGGAATTTAGATGCTCAACAATTCAGGAATCAAGTAAGTAAATATCTTTTATATTAACGATTAAAATCTTCTAAGCTGAGGATTTTTAATTGATCTGTTCGTAGTGCCTCTTCTGCAGTCTCTTTGTCTTCCATCGCAATTGCAATGACTGGTTTCCCATTCGGCTGATTGAGAAAAGGATAAACATAATGAATGTTAATTTCTGCTCTAAGCAAAGACTGAGTTAATTCATGAATGAAATTTTCGTTCTTCATTTCAACTGCAAGCACTCTTCTTTCGTTGAATGAAATTGATTGAGATTTTAACAAACGAGCAAGGTCCTTTGGGTAATTTGGAATTATTCGAATGACGGAAGAGTCGCTTGTATCCAAGACCGAAATTGCCAAGATGTGGATTTTATCGTTCTGTAGCATTAAAACAAAGTCATTAAGCCATCCCACTTTGTTTTCTGCATAAATTACAAACTGTCGAATGGTATCATTACCAGGGCTACGAATGGTGGAGGAAGATTGAAAAGAGTCGCTCATAACTTTAGGAAATACTTCATACTTTGACTTGTCAAAAGTGATGTTCTCTAACAGTCAATCATTGAACGCTTGCCAGTGGGCATGTATCAGGTATTAGAATTTATTTGTTTTGTATGAAATTTTATCGGAAATCTTTTTACATTCTTGTTATTTTTCTCTTTCACCAATCCCTTATTGGCAGCATGGGAGACCAATTTATTGTCAATGAGTTGGATGAATTAAACAGGGCTGTTGCAAGTGGAGATAGTTATGCGCAAGCATTTATCGGGTTGGCGTATGTTCATGGGGACAAGGGCTTACAGATTTCTATGCAAAAGGCATTTGATTTCGCCAAGGAATCAGCATCTAAGGATCATTGGTTAGGCGAATTTGTAATGGGTTTTTTGGCTAGGTTTCCTCCCTACGGACCAGATCCTGAAAAGGTGAAATATCATTACCTTAAATCATTCCAAGACCCGGATGGAAGCATGGTAAAAGCAGCTGCCGAGGGAGACCCAATCGCTGCTTATGCTCTTGCAGAAATTTTTACTTCCGATGAAGTTCGGCCTACTCTGGTGCCTGATTTACAAATTGCTTCTGAGTATTATGAAATATCCGCCTCCGCTGGTTATCAACCTGCTTCTGTTCAATTTGCCTTGATGAAATTACATGCGGTTATCGATTCGGGCATGGGCATTAAAAGAGACTTAAAAAAAGGGATAGAACTCTTGGAGAA
>PBSV01000090.1 GCA_002726435.1 Opitutia bacterium
ATTGGCCCCGAATTGAAGCTTCATCAATGTGGGATTCCAAAGAAAATGGCTTTGATTTTATTCGAACCATTTATAATCCGCAGGTTGAAGGAACTTGGTTTTGTTCACACCGTACGTGGAGCGAGAAAAATGATCGAAAGTCGCTCTCCTGAGGTATGGGATATTTTAGAGGAAGTTACTAAGGGGCATCCTGTTTTGCTCAATCGAGCCCCTACCCTTCACCGTTTGTCAATTCAAGCTTTTGAGCCGGTATTGATCGAGGGTAATGCAATTCGGGTACATCCTTTGGTTTGCACTCCATACAATGCAGATTTTGACGGAGACCAGATGGCTGTTCATGTCCCGTTATCTGTCGAAGCAATTATGGAAGCCAAGCTTTTGATGATGGCTACTCATAACATTTTTTCCCCCTCAAGCGGAAAGCCAATTCTGACTCCATCGCAAGACATTGTTTTAGGATCCTACTTTTTGACCATGAATCCCAAGGGGAACGAACCGGGTGAAAAGCAAAGACTACCTTTGATCGCTTCTCTAGAGGAAGCCTTGAGTGCAATGCAGGAAGGAGTTCTTCAACTACATGATTGGATCGAACTAGCCAACCCAGATAAAGGCAACGAAACACAGTTTGGATTAGCTAAAAAGAGTGTAATCAGGACAACCGTAGGTAGAGTACTTTTCAATACTATCTGGCCTGAAGAATTAGGATTCTTTAACGCACCTGCTCTCAAAGGAGACTTAGGTAACTTAATTTTGGAAACCTTCAAAATGCTGGGCAAAGAAAGTACCATAGAAGCTCTTGATCGCTTGAAGGAGCTTGGCTTTGACATGGCCACAAAAGCTGGAATTTCAATCGGAATTTTCGACATGATCATTCCGCCTGAAAAGAAAGAAAGAATTGAGGTTGCCCGCAAGGAAATCGATAAAATTGAAGATCAATTCAAAAAAGGCATCATCACGCGTGGAGAGAGACACAACAAAATTATTGATGTTTGGACTACTGCAACTGATGACATTGCAAAAGAAGTGTTCCGTTGCCTTGACGAAAACCTTGGCAAAGATACGATCAATCCCGTTTATTTGATGATGGATTCTGGAGCAAGAGGGAATCGACAACAAGTGCGTCAACTCTGTGGGATGAGAGGACTGATGGCAAAACCATCAGGAGAAATCATCGAGCAACCAATTTTGGCTTCATTCCGCGAGGGACTTTCCGTTTTAGAATACTTTATGTCTACACACGGAGCCAGAAAGGGTCTTGCAGACACAGCATTAAAAACTGCAGATGCAGGTTACTTGACCAGAAAACTCTGTGATGTTGCAATGGATTGTATTATTGTTTGCAAAGACGACGAGCGTCGAGACGGTGTCGTGAAGAAGGCAATTATGGAGGGAGATAATGAGGTTGTGCCCTTGCGTGACAGGATTATAGGCCGGTACTCCACCGAAGATGTCTTCGATCCATCCAATCCCTCTGAAATTGTTATTTCTTCCGGTTCCTTAATAACAGAAGAGATTGCCTCTTTAGTAGATGCTCTTGGAATCACTCGGATTCGTGTTATGTCACCCTTGTCCAGTCGTATAAAAAATGGTTTGACTGCGCTTGAATATGGAATCGATCCATCCACTAATAGTTTGGTTAAACAAGGTTCTTCGGTTGGAATAATTGCGGCTCAGTCAATTGGCGAGCCAGGAACGCAGCTTACTATGAGAACTTTTCACATTGGAGGTATCGCCAGTGCGGGAAGGGAAGATCCTGTTATAAACATTAGAAAAGCTGGAAAATTAAACTTCAAGGGACTGAGGCTCGTAACTTTAGCAAATGGTCAGCAAGTCACCTTGAATAAAACAGGTTCCATACAAGTCACCGATCAAGATGATAGAATCGTTGATGATTATCCAACTCCTGCCGGAGCGCTTCTACATTTTAAGGATGGCGAGCAGGTGGAAGAAGAGGCCCTTCTTGCCCAATGGGATCCCTACAATATCCCAATTCTTTCCGAGAAAAAGGGAGTAATTGCGTTTGAGGATATGCTCCCAGGAGTTACGACTAAAGTGGACCGTGATGCCTCCGGTGGAAGGTCTATGGTAGTGATCGAACACAAAGAAGATTTAAATCCTCAAATAATCGTTCGTGATTCCAGTGGTAACCCGCTCGCCACTTATTCTGTTCCAACGGGTGCTCAAGTAGCAGTAGACGAGGGAACTAGGATAGACGCAGGTTCTATAATTGCCAAAACCCCCCGCCAAGCTTCCAAAACTCAAGATATTACTGGAGGTCTTCCCCGGGTTGCCGAACTTTTCGAGGCACGCCGCCCAAAAGAGGGAAATGTAGGCCAAATGGCTAAAATAGATGGCATTGTTTCTGAGGCTGGAACTCTCCGTTCCAAAAAAAGACTGTTGGTAACCAATGAAGAGTCGGGTCAAATCGAAGAGCATTTAATACCTCATGGAAAGCATGTTCTTGTTCAACCGGGCGATTTTGCTCAAAAAGGACAGCTTATTACTGAAGGTGCCAAGGATCCTCATGAAATATTAGAAATATTGGGACCATCAGCAGTTCAAGAATACTTGATAGAAGAAATTCAAAAGGTGTATCGTCTACAAGGGGTCACAATTAACGACAAACATTTGGAAGTCATTATTTCAAGAATGCTCTTTAAGGTGCGAATTACTGATCCGGGTGACACCGAATTTTTCTGGGGGGACCAAGTCGATCGCTTTGCATTTATGGATTCAAATGAAGAAATTACCGAAAAAGGTGGAAAGCCTGCGGAAGGTGAACCCATTCTTCTTGGAATCACAAAGGCGTCACTTGAGACAGATAGTTTTATATCCGCAGCTTCATTCCAAGAAACCACACGAGTTCTTACCAATGCAGCAACCCTAGGCAAGGTTGATGAACTAAAGGGTTTCAAAGAAAATGTTATTATGGGACATTTAATTCCTGCGGGCACTGGTTTGCCAAAGTGGAGACGCCTTAAAATCGATACCCTAGGATCAGGCAGTGTTGAATCCGCTGCATCATGAATCCAGAAATTTTGCACAAAATAGACTTGAGATAAAAATAAAAGATGATACAAAAGATCGCTTTACCCCAAATTTCACTCCATGCCTACAATTAACCAGTTAGTTCGTAAAGGAAGGCGTTTGCAGAAAGCAAAAACCAAATCTCCTGCTCTAAAGGCCTGTCCTTTTCGCAGAGGTGTTTGTGTACAGGTTACAACTCGTACTCCAAAAAAGCCTAATTCAGCAATTAGAAAAGTTGCAAAAGTAAGACTCACTACTGGTCATGAGGTAATTGCTTATATCCCTGATGAAGGTCATAACTTGCAGGAACACAGCATCGTTCTGCTAAGGGGTGGACGCGTGAAAGATTTAAATGGAGTTCGCTATCACATCGTGCGCGGTACACTTGACTGTCAGGGCGTGGAAAAAAGGCGCCGTAGTCGTTCCAAATATGGTGTTAAAATGCCTAAAAAGTAATTGATTATGTCGCGCAGAAGACAAGCAACCAAAAGACCCACAATTCCGGACCCCTTGCACGGAAGCCCACTCATAAGCACGCTTGTGAATGCGGTAATGATAAGCGGAAAAAAGTCAATTGCTCAAAAAATTGTTTACGGTGCGATTGAGAAGATGGCTGAAAAGGTTGGCAAAGGTAATCCTGTCGAACTTGTTTTGGGAGCACTCGAAAATATACGACCTAAAATCGAGGTAAAGAGTCGCAGAGTGGGTGGTGCAACTTACCAAGTACCCATTGAAGTTCCTTTTGAAAGACAGCAAAGTCTAGCCTTTAGGTGGGTTGTCAACGCAGCAACATCCCGCAAGGGAGTGTCAATGGCCGAATCACTTGCAACTGAACTTACGGATGCGTACAACAACACCGGATCAGTGGTAAAAAAACGCGAGGAAACACACAAAATGGCTCAAGCAAATCGTGCATTTGCCCATTTACGTTGGTAACTCTTGTTTAATTTTAAATGAGCGACAATTCTCAATTTTCATCTGCTAATGCTTCTGATCGCCCCAGCGTTCTTGAGCACACCCGCAATATCGGAATTGCCGCTCATATCGATGCCGGCAAAACTACATGCACAGAGCGTGTTCTTTTTTACTCTGGAGTGGTTCACAAAATTGGAGAGGTTCATGAAGGTAGTGCAACCACAGATTGGATGGAGCAAGAGCGCGAAAGGGGAATCACTATCACTTCTGCCGCAATTTCATGCGGTTGGACTACCTCAGAAGGTCCTAATGCAGGAATTCCTCACCGTATTAACATTATTGATACTCCCGGGCATGTTGATTTTACCGCTGAAGTTGAAAGATCTTTACGAGTACTAGACGGTGCTATTGGAGTATTTACTTCTGTCGAAGGGGTTCAACCTCAATCTGAAACTGTATGGAGGCAGATGGACAAATACAAAGTCCCTCGTCTCGGGTTTATCAACAAAATGGACCGCATGGGTTCGGATTTTCTCGCTGCGGTTTCTACGATGAGAGAAAAACTCGGTGCTAATGCCCACCCGCTTTTCCTAGCCATTGGTGCCGAGGAAAATTTTAGAGGCTTAGTCGACTTGGTTAAAATGGTTGCCTACATATACGACGAGACGGATTCCTCCGGCGTAAGATTTGATACTGTTGATATACCTGCTGACTTATTAGACCAAGCTCAGGAGTACAGAGAATCGTTGATTGAAGCCCTTTCTGATTTCGATGATGATATTGCAAACAAATTTTTAGACGGAATAGATTTATCTAACGATGAACTCAAGCAAGGTATTCGCCAAGCAACCCTTTCTTTGAAATTTGTTGGTGTTATTCCTGGCAGTGCATTCAAAAATAAGGGTGTTCAAATGCTCATGGATGCAGTTGTTGATTACTTGCCAAATCCATTAGATTTACCTCCAATGAAGGGCGAGGATTCTGACGAAACTGAGGTGTTGGTATCTCCTGACGACTCAGCTAAAGTTGCTGGTTTGGCATTTAAACTGATGAGCGATCCATATGTTGGTAAGCTTGTATTCTACCGAATTTATCAAGGAACTCTTCGCAAAGGCACTTCTCTTTACAATCCAAGAACCCGCAAAACTGAGCGAGTTTCACGACTCATGGTCATGAAAGCAGATGCACGAGAAGACATTGAAATTGCACACTCGGGAGATATTTGTGCCCTAATTGGCGTTAAGGATGTAGCAACGGGAGACACACTTGCAGACAAAGGCCTTGACCTGAGACTAGAACCACCGAGTTTTCCGGAGCCTGTTATATCAATGTCCATTGAGCCTGCAACTAAGGCCGATCAAGAAAAGATGTCGATTGGTTTACAGAGGCTTGCAGAAGAGGACCCCACATTCGGTCTTTCTACCAATGAAGAGACTGGACAAACAATTATTTCTGGCATGGGTGAGTTGCATTTAGAGATTATCCGTGATCGCCTCTTCCGCGAATTCAAAGTTGAAGCCAATGCCGGCAAACCACAAATTGCTTACAGAGAAACTATGCTCAACAATTCGGAAGGTGAAGGAAAATTCATCCGCCAGTCTGGAGGTCGTGGACAATATGGTCATGCAGTTATCAAGCTGGAACCACTTGAAAAAGGGGATGGTGTTAATATTGAAAATAAAATTGTGGGTGGCTCCATTCCTAAAGAATTTATTAAACCTACTTTTGATGGTATTAAAGAAGCCGCATTGAGCGGTGTGGTCGCAGGGTATCCTGTTATTGATTTTAAAGTTACTTTAGTTGATGGTTCTTTTCACGATGTTGATTCTTCCGAGATGGCTTTCAAAATGGCTGGAATTTTCGCCTTCAAAGATGCCATGCAAAAAGCCAAACCCATCCTGCTCGAGCCCATAATGAAAGTAGAGGTTTCAACACCCGATGAGTACCAGGGAGAGTTAATGGGTGACCTTAACAGACGCAGAGGTCAAATTCAAGGCATGGAAACGCGAGGAACGGTCTGCGTAATCGAAGCATTCGTTCCTCTTGAAAATATGTTTGGATACTCAACAGATATGCGCTCACTGTCCTCCGGACGGGCGGACTATTCAATGACACCATCCCATTTCGAACAAGTCCCACAAAGCCTAGTTCAGAACATCGTAGAAACATCTTCCAGAGAACCCGCTAGGACATAATTAATCATGAATAATCAACGTATACGTATAAAACTTCGTGGATTTGATTATCGAGTGATTGATCAGTCTGCCTCTGATATTGTTGACACAGCCAAAAGAACTGGGGCTCGAGTTGCCGGTCCTATTCCAATGCCTACACGAATCGAGCGTTACACTGTCAACCGCTCCCCTCATGTCGACAAAAAATCAATGGATCAGTTTGAATTAAGAACACATAAAAGACTCATCGATATAATTGAACCAACCGTTCAAACGGTTGATGAGCTTAAGAAACTCAATCTTCCCGCAGGAGTAGAAATTAACATTAACGTTTAAATTAAAACCTTTAAAACCTTTAAAGCAGGTTCAAATGGCACATGTGCTCCTGCCGCTTAAAGCATGAACTTAGAAATATTAGGAAAAAAGCTTGGCATGAGCCAAGTGTACGACGAAGACAACAACCTCGTTCCAGTTACCATAATTGAAGCTGGTCCATGTCCCGTTTTACAAATTAAATCGGTTGAAAAAGAGGGTTATTCCTCTGTTCAAATTGGATACAACCCTAACGGCAAGTCACCGAACAAAGTGAATCGTTGCCAAAGTGGACATTCAGCCAAGTCAAAGACTGACTCGCAACAAGTTTCCCAAGAGTTTCGTCTTTCAGGCAACCACGAATACAAATTGGGATCTGTTCTTACAGTAGAAGATTTTAAGGACATCAAATCGGTTGATGTAGTTTCCAAGACAAAAGGAAAAGGCTTTCAGGGGGTTGTCAAAAGATGGAACTTTGCAGGTGGGCCTGCCTCTCATGGTTCCATGTTTCATAGAAGAGGTGGATCCTATGGATTGTGCCAATGGCCGGGAAGAGTTTTCAAAAACAAAAAAATGCCGGGACATATGGGCAATGTTAGTCGGACAACGCAAAACCTAGCCGTTGTTAAAATTCTTCCAGAAAAGAATCTTGTACTCGTGAAGGGAAGCGTTCCAGGTCACAAAGGATCTGTTCTAACTCTGCGAGTGGCAAAAAAATCTCAACCCGCAAATTAACCGACAACGGAAATGAAATTTGTTTTATTTAAAACTGACGGCAGCTCATCCGGTGAGAAAGATGTTAAGTTTTTTCCTCAACTTGACGGGGAGAAAGGAATTGATGCTCTTCGTCAAACAATAATTGCCGTTCACGCCAACAAGCGTCAAGGTAATGCTTCCACAAAATTACGCTCTGAAGTTGCTGGTTCTGGAAAGAAAATTTATCGGCAGAAAGGATTGGGAGTTGGCAGAGCTGGTGACAAAAAGGCTGTCCAAAGAAGAGGCGGAGGTGTTATTTTTGGTCCACGACCAAGGTCTTATTCCCAGAAAATTAACCATAAGATGAAAAGGTTGGCCATGGAACGAGCTCTTTACGATCAAGCAAACGCTGAAAACATTTGCCTCATTGAAGGTTGGGAAATAAGCGAGCCCAAAACGAAAAAAATCGATGGCTTGCTTAGGACAATCGCACCCAGTTCAAAGAAGATTTTATTAGTCTCGGATGTTTTTCAAGATAACATAACCCTTGCCACTCGTAATCTTCCTTATGCCAGAACTACAAGATCAAGCAATTTAGGCCCTTTGGATATTGTGCAGGCAGACAAAATAATTTTCAGCGAGAAAGGATTGGACTCACTCTTATCTAAATTCGGAAAAGAAAAGGAATCATCGTGAAAGAGTCAGTAACCATATTAAAAGAGGCTTTGCTGACAGAGAAGGCCACCATGTTGTCTTCTAATTTCAACAAATATTTATTTTCTGTTTCCTCTGTTTCCTCTAAACGAAATATCAAGGATGCAGTAGAAAAAACCTTTGGAGTTTCTGTTTTAGCTGTCAATACAATGAATGTTAAGCCAAAGACTAAAAGAGACAGGTCTCGAAAAAATAAACTGGGAAAAAAAAGCGGCTTCAAGAAAGCAATTGTTACTCTTAAGGCTGGAGACAGCATCGATCTGGCCTAAAGGGTATAAGGAGAAGACAAAAACATGCCTATTTTACAACAAAAACCAGTCACACCTTCCGGAAGATTCTACCTCAAGAACAAGCAGGAATTGTCTGATAATCGGCCAGTAAGGTCATTGACGAAAGGGCATCATCGTAAGAAGGGACGAAACACCTATGGCCGTATTACATCCCGTCGTCGCGGAGGTGGTCACAAAAGACTTTACAGACAAATTGATTTTAGGAGACCCCGATTAGATGAACCAGCAAAAGTGCTTTCTTTTGAGTATGACCCAAATCGTACTGCCAATTTAGCTTTACTCGAATATGCAGATGGAGAAAAAAATTACATTCTTGCACCTGCTTCTCTAACCGTGGGCGACACAATTGTGAGTTCTGCTTCCAAAGTAGACTTCAAGGCTGGCAATGCAATGCCGCTTAATCAAGTTCCTCTGGGTACAAAAGTTCATTGTGTTGAAATGTTGCCTGGAGCAGGTGCAAAGATCGCTCGCTCAGCGGGCTCAGAGGTGAGATTGATTACCATTGATAATGGTCAGGCATCATTAAAAATGCCAAGTGGTGAAATCCGCTTGGTGAAAGAAAACTGCATGGCGACGATTGGTGCTGTTGGAAATGCAAGTCACCAAAAATCAACCATTGGAAAAGCAGGGCGAAATCGCTGGAAAGGACGGAGACCAAGAGTCCGTGGGGTGGCGATGAATCCAGTTGATCACCCAATGGGTGGAGGAGAAGGCAGAACTTCTGGTGGTGGACATCCTTCTTCCCCTTGGGGTCAGCTATCCAAGGGTTTTCCTACTCGAAAAAAATCAAAACCTTCTAATTCACAAATCCTTGTCAGGCGTAATGGTCGCCGCATCAAGTAATTTCAGATCATGACACGTTCAATAAAAAAAGGCTTCTTCGTAGAGCCGAACCTAATGAAAAAGGTTATAAAAGCACAAGAAGCTGGTGACCGTAAACCGATCAAGACTTGGTCTCGGCGTTCTACAATCACTCCAGATTTTGTCGGTCTCAACTTTACAGTTCATAATGGTAAGAGTTTCCTTCCAGTTTATGTTACTGAAAACATGGTTGGGCATAAACTTGGAGAGTTTTCCGCCACCCGTACCTTTAAGTCTCACAATCCTCACACCCAGAAGTAATATCAATATGGAAATTAAATCATATTCAAAATACATGAGGATTTCTCCCAAGAAGGCCCGTGAAGTTGCTCGTATTCTCCCAGGCAAGAAGGCATCTGATGGAATATCTCTTTTAAAATTTATTCCACGCAAGGCAGCTCGTATGTTCGACAAAACCTTGCGTTCGGCGATGGCTAATGCAGAAAATAATTCAAACCTAAATGCAGACGATTTATTCATCAGTGAAGCGATCGTGGAGGAAGGACCAGCCTTGAAAAGGTTCCGACCTTGTGCAAGAGGTTCCGCCCATCCTTACAAAAAAAGAATGAGTCATTTGCGAATCATACTAACCGACGAGGCTTAAAAAATGGGACAAAAAGTAAATCCAATTGGTTTCAGACTCGGAGTACGCCGTAATTGGAGTGCCCGATGGTATGCAAATAAGCACGACTATTCCAAGTTCATGGCGGAGGACAATCTCATCCGCGGTTTCCTCGACAAGAAATTGCGTTTTGCTTCTGTTCCAAGAGTAGTCATTGAACGCGCTTCTACTCGGACACGAGTAACAATCTGGACTGCCCGACCGGGAATTGTAATCGGTCGAAAGGGTCAAGAACTTGATTCACTTAGAGATTCTTTGAATCGTACGGTTGGTAAAGATATCAGGCTTGAAATTCAAGAAATTAAAAAACCTGATTTAGTGGCCTCATTAGTTGCAGAAAATGTTGCTCTTCAATTAGAGCGCAGAATTGCGTTTCGACGAGCAATCAAAAAAGCAGTTCAGACCACGATGTCGATGGGAGCAGAGGGTATTCGTATTCAATGTGCCGGACGTTTGGCAGGAGCCGATATTGCCAGGACTGAGCAACTCCGTGAAGGACGAGTTCCTTTACACACGCTAAGAGAAAATATTGATTATGGCTTAGTGGAAGCAAACACAGTTTATGGGATAATCGGCATTAAATGTTGGATTTGCTTGAAGGATGAAGACAAAATTTTCTGATTTAACTTATTTTTTCCAATGCCTAAATTACTTCCATCCCGCACTAAATTTAGAAAAGTACACAAAGGCCGCGTTCGCGGTGTTGCCTCTCGTGGAAACACTGTTTCTTTTGGAGAATTCGGAATTCAATCTCTTTCTCGAGGAAGAATGACTTCGAACCAGATCGAGTCCGCCCGGGTAGCGATTAATCGTCACCTCAAGAGAAAGGGAAAAGTATGGATTCGAGTATTCCCTCACAAACCAGTTACCAAAAAACCCGCAGAGACTCGCCAAGGAAAAGGAAAAGGCCCTGTCGATCATTGGGTTGCAGTCGTAAAGCCAGGTCATGTTCTTTTTGAGATAGCCGGTTGTTCAATCACATTAGCTCGTGAAGCGTTAGGTTTAGCAGATGCAAAACTACCATTCCGTTGCCGACTCGTCACCAGACAACAGAATTATTAATAAAATCTCATGAAGTTTTCTGAAATCAAGGAATTATCCGAAGCAGAATTGCATAAAAAACTGCGCGAACTAGGCGAAGAACTTTTACAACTTCGGATTAGAAAGCAGACTGGCCAGGTTGAAAAGCCTCACCTCCTTAAATCAATTCGTCGTGATCGGGCTCGAATCTTATCTGCACTAAGGCCGAAAACCAGTTAATCCCCTCAATTATGTCAGAAGCTAATACAAGAAATAACCGTAAGGAACTAATAGGCTTTGTTCGGTCAAAGACGGGAGATAAATCCGTTAAGGTGGTATACGAGTACAAAATACCGCACCCTTTGTATAAAAAGGAAATTCGCAGGAAAACTACTGTCCATGTTCACGACGAAAAGAACGATTCCAGTATTGGTGATAAGGTTAAAATCACTGCAACGCGCCCACTCAGTAAGCTAAAGCGTTGGCGTGTCTTGGAAGTGTTGGAAAAAGCCCCTTCAATTTGATTTACCCATGATTCAATTATTAAGCAGACTAGAAGTAGCCGATAATACAGGTGCTAAAAAGGTGCGTATGATTCGCAGACTCGGTCAAAATAAGAAAACTGCATCTGTTGGTGATGTGATTGTTTGTCATGTAAAGGAGAGCTCCACCGAAGCTGCTGTAAAAAAAGGCACAGTTGTTCGAGCGGTCGTAGTCCGCACTCGCGCACCCATGAGAAGAAGAGATGGTAGCTACCTTAGATTTGACGAAAACGCTGTTGTTATTGTCAACAATGACGGAACTCCTAAAGGAACTAGAATTTTCGGACCTGTTGCTCGAGAACTCCGACAAAAATTTATGAAAATTATCTCGTTAGCTCCCGAAGTTTTGTAAAATGGCAACCAAAATAAAAAAAGGCGTTGAGGTCGAAGTGATTACTGGAGACGACAAAGGAAGCAAAGGAAAAGTGCTTCAGGTTTTCCGTGAGAAAAACCGAGTGATTGTCGAAGGTGTGAATATGATTAAAAAGCACGAACGTAAAACCCAAGATAATCCTCAGGGATCTATCGTCGAGCGTGAGTCCTCCATTCATTTTTCAAATGTTAAGTTGTCCAAATAAACTAGTTTAATTTTATTTGTTATGAATGTACCAGAATTAAAAAAATCTTACCTTGATGAGGTCATGCCCGCACTCATGAAGAATTTGGGTTGTTCCAATGTTCATCAACTGCCCAAAATTGAAAAGGTAGTCATTAATAGTTCTTTTGGTGTCGAGTTAGATAAGAATGGCATCGAAGAATTAAGAAAAGACATTGCCGCCTTGGCCGGACAATCCCCTATCGTGATCAAAGCAAAAGTGAGTGTTTCGAACTTTAAACTCAGGCAGGGTATGCCTGTTGGAGTAAAAGTTACTCTTCGTGGAAACAGAATGTGGGAATTTTTGCTACGGCTAATTGCAATCGCACTGCCAAACATTCGTGATTTTCGTGGAGTTTCTTCCAAGTTGGACGGACATGGAAATTACACTTTAGGAATCATTGATCACAGTATATTTCCGGAAATTAATGTGGAACGCCAACGCGTCAATACGGGCATGGATATTTGTATTGTTACTTCTGCTCAGTCAGATCATGAAGCGATAGAATTACTTAAACACCTAGGTATGCCTTTTCGAAAACATTCCTCAGACTCTAATCCTGTTCAAGCAGCAGCTTGATAAATCTTCTGACATTATGGCAAAAAAATCCGTAGTTTATCGAAACATCAAAAGAGAGCGCATGGTCGCTCGCTTTGCCTCCAAACGAGCTGCTTTGAAAAAAATATTAAGCGATCCTGAGACAAGCGAAGAGGAGTTTTATATCGCCCAAGGTAAACTTTCAAAATTACCAAAGAATTCCTCGTCAGTTCGTTTAGTCAATCGTTGTTCCCTTACAGGAAGACCACGTGCCACTATTAGAAAATTTGGTCTTTCTCGCATTACTTTTCGCGAACTCGCTTTACAAGGAAAAGTTCCTGGAGTCATTAAAGCCTCTTGGTAAATTCTAAATCCAACCTCTTTTTTTATGTCAGTACATGATACCATTGGTGATTTTATAACCGTTATCCGAAACGCAGGTGATGCTGGTAAATCCTCCTGTTCTTACCCACATTCGAACCTTCGTGTCGGAATTGCCAACATTCTCAAAGAAAGGGGATTTGTGGAAAATTGTTCTGAAGCTGAGAATGAAAAGGGTCTAAAAAATATCGAGATTCAATTAAAGTATGTGAACGGTGAGCATGCTATCAGAGGAATTGACAGAGTCAGTACTCCGGGTCGAAGGTCCTATTGTGGTTATCGCGAAATTCCAAGAACTTTGGGTGGTTTAGGTATCTCTATTCTTAGTACACCAAAAGGGTTAATGGATGATAAGACTGCCCGAAAAAACAAGCTAGGTGGAGAATTACTCTGCAGCGTTTGGTAATCTTTTACACAACCCATTATGAGCAGAATAGGTAAAGTCCCCGTATCAGTTCCAACAGATGTAGAAGTCACTGTAAAAGGAACTGAGGTTTTGGTCAAAGGTCCAAAAGGTGAATTAATAAAAGGTTTTTCGTCTTTAGCCAATGTTGAAGTACTTGATAATCAAGTTGTCGTTTCGCCAGCAGACAGTTCCCGTGCGGCTCGTGCAATTTATGGTACAACACGCTCAATCATTTCAAATATGGTCGAGGGTGTAGTTAAACCTTTTTCAAAAAACCTACTCATAGAAGGCGTGGGTTTTCGTGCCACTGTTAAGGGTAAAATTATTGACCTGGAATTAGGATATTCACATCCAGTCGAGCACCCCATTCCTGAAGGTGTTACCGTTACTGTTACAGACAATGTAAAAATCCTTGTTGAAGGCCCCGACAAACAAAAAGTTGGTCAAACGGCTGCCGAGATAAAAAAGTACTACCCCGTTGAGCCCTACAAAGGAAAAGGGGTTCGAATCCTCGGCGAATTTGTCCGCAGAAAAGAAGGAAAGAAGTCAGCTTAAATAATTTATTTGTCATGAATTTAACAAAAAAGAAAGAACTCGCACAAAAGCGAAAGTGGAGAATCCGTAAAAAAGTAATTGGCTCTGTCAGTCGTCCTCGCGTTGCCGTTTGTTTTACCAATAAAAACATACATGCTCAATGCATTGATGACGAGAATTCCCATACATTGCATTCTCTTTCCACTAACAATTCTGATTTTAAATCCGTACTTCCAAATCTTGAGGGAGCCCAAAAACTTGGTTCAGCCTTTGGGAAAAAACTAAATGAAGGTGGACTCACATCAATTGTTTTTGATCGTTCAGGAAGAAAGTATCACGGCTGCGTGAAAGCCTTTGCTGACTCCCTGCGTGAAAACGGACTTAAGTTTTAATTATGAGCGATTCCAGAAGAAAATCACACAAATCCAAATCCGCAGTTGTTGAGGAAGAGAACGAACTATTTGAAAAAGTAGTCCACATCAACCGATGTGCCAAGGTTGTTAAGGGTGGTAGAAGATTTAGTTTTGCCGCTTTGGTTGTCGTCGGTGACCAAAATGGCAATGTAGGCTATGGTTACGGAAAAGCCCAAATGGTCCCAGATGCAATCCGTAAAGGAACTGATCAAGCAAAAAAAGCAATGCGCCCAGTTTCTATTTCTGGGGATACAATCCCCCATACAATACTTGGAAATTACGACGGTGGAAAAGTATTACTCAAACCGGCACGCCCAGGAACTGGTATTATTGCTGGTGGAGGAGTTCGGGCTGTATTAGAAGCTGCTGGAGTAAAGAATATTCTTTCTAAGTCATTGGGCTCAAATAATCAATTATCTGTGGTCTCAGCTACAATGAATGGCTTATCTCAATTACGAACAGCCGCTCAAATTTCATTGACCAGAGGCGAATCGGTTTCGGGCCCATCATTTACCCTACCCTCCTCACTTACAAAAAAAGAGCACTCCTCTGACCCTGAGCCAGTTACGGTTGAGGAGTAATACACCTGCCCAATTTTAATATGAAAGAAGAAAACATACCATCAGGTGCAAACAAAGGCATAAGACGCGTTGGTCGGGGAGAAGGAAATGGCCACGGAAAAACCTCTTGTCGTGGCCACAAGGGAGCCGGTGCTCGATCCGGATACTCACTTCGGGCAGGATTTGAGGGTGGCCAAATGCCTTTATTCCGAAAGTTGCCCCAGCGAGGATTTAATCGTACCCGTTTTCAGTCGCCCCGGTCCGTGGTCAATCTTTCTGACCTATCCCGAATAAACGGTGATCAAGTTGACCTTGAAAGCTTAAAAGATGCCGGTCTGGTTCGATCCAATTCAAAAGAAGTTAAATTACTGGGTAATGGCTCCGTGGATAAGGTTTACAATGTAAAGCTTGATTCTGTTTCCAAGGTTGCTCAGGAGAAGATCGAAGCGGCTGGTGGGACAATTGGATAAATAAAGTTCTTCTCGTAGACCATGCTCTCTGCTTTTACAAATTCGCTCAAAATTCCTGAGTTAAGGCAAAAAATATTTTTTACCTTGGCTCTGTTGTTTATTGCACGAGTAGGAGCTAACATTCCTTTACCGGGAGTGGATCCATCGCCAATAAAAGAGTTTTTTGAATTGCGAGAGCAGACTAGAAGTAGCGACGAGGGTAATGACATTCTTGGCTTCTATAACATGTTCACCGGTGGTGCTCTTCTCAATGGTGCTCTTTTTGCACTTGGCATTATGCCCTACATTAGCGCTTCGATTATCATGCAACTCATGGGTGCGGTTCTACCACAACTGGCTCGTTTGCAGCAAGAAGGTGAACCCGGGAGACAAAAAATTTCTCAGTACACTCGCTATTTAACCATTTTTATTTGTATGGTTCAAGGTGGGTTGTTAGCAGTTGCACTTCGTGATAGCCCAGGCAGTTTGATTCAGGGTTTTAATCCTTTGGAAATTGGAATGGACGGCAGTCCACTTGGGCGAATAGTTCCGCTGGAGGAAGGAAGCGAAGGCTTATTTTTATTTAATTCAATAATTTTTCTTACCACTGGGTCGCTTATCCTCATGTGGCTTGGTGAACAGATTACACAACGGGGAATTGGTAACGGCATTTCATTACTCATTACAGTAGGAATTTTAGCGGATTTGCCCAAAGCATTAGCAGATGCTTACACCTTAATTTTCGAAGCTCCCTCTGATGACAACATGGTAATTGTCAAAGCCTTGCTCATGATTTTTTTGTTTCTTTTAGTTGTGGGTGGCATAATTGCGGTCACGCAAGCACAGCGTAAAATTCCAGTTCAATACGCAAAGCGAATGGTTGGAAGAAAGGTTTTTGGTGGGCAAAGCTCGTTTTTACCTTTGAAAGTGAATTATGCGGGTGTAATGCCTGTGATTTTCGCAAGTGCGATTTTAATGTTTCCTGCGCAACTACTTCGTACCCTTGGTGCTGCAATTGCTGATTCTCCCTCGGAAACAAATTGGGCCATTGATTTAGCTAATGTTTTCGCGAGTCGCGGCTGGTTTTACTATTTGGTTTATGGAGGCTTAATACTTGTATTTAGTTATTTTTGGGTTTCGATCATGTTCAAACCGGTTCAAATTGCCGATGATCTCAAAAAAAATGGCGGATATGTTCCTGGAGTTCGCCCTGGAGACCCAACGGCACGTTTCCTTGATTTTACAATGACAAGGCTCACTCTTGCTGGGGCAATTTTTTTAACTGCTATTGCGGTATTCCCTGACTTTATTTTCAAGACCGCAAATGTTTCCTACAATGTAGCTACTTTTTTTGGCGGAACCGGTATGTTAATTATTGTTGGAGTTGTGCTTGATACAATGAGGCAGGTGGAGACTTTTCTCTTGCAGCGTCATTACGATGGTTTTCTTCGCAAGGGACGGATACGTGGGCGTTCCGGATCGTCAAACCAAAGGATAGAATCTCTAGAACTGAAAGCTTTTGAAGCAGAGTGGAGGCCATTGATTTGGATTTCAATCTTCCTTTTCGTGGTCGGTCTCATTGGATATTTTCTCAAAGACACAAACTTATTCTCAACCTAATCGAATTTAATTAAAAGAAGGAAAAATCATGGCAAGATTGCTAGGAGTAGACATACCAAATCGTAAGAAAATAGAATTTTCTTTGCGTTACATTTACGGAGTGGGTCCCACACGTGCCAAGGCCATTCTTGATGCGACAAAGATTGATCCGAATCGCAGAACCATGGATTTGAACGAGCAGGAACTCAGCTTGATAAGTAATCACATAATCGATCAAAAGATTATGGTGGAGGGAGATCTTCGAAGAATGATTACAAATAATTTAAAGCGGTTGCAGAGCATACGTTGCTATCGAGGTCTCCGACATCAAAGAGGTTTGCCTGTGAGAGGCCAAAGAACAATTACCAATGCACGCACCCGCAAAGGTGGAAGAAAGACCGTTGGTGTCGTGCGTAAATAACTAAATATTTCCCTATATGAGTGAAGAAGAAAATAGTGTAGAAGCTGAAGAAGTTCCTGAAAAAACTGCGGCGGAAAAACCGCTAAAAGCACCCAAGAAAAAAGTGGCGAAGGCGGAAGAGCCCAAAGACTCGGTTTCTGACAAAGTGGAAAAAGAAGAATCGGAGGAAGGTAAAGAAAGTAGCGAAAAAGAAGATTCATCTAAAAAGGAAGAAACTGCCGCTGATCTACTTGGTGCCAATATCGAACAAGTAAAGGTAAGAAAAGCAAAAGGAAGTAAGAATATATCTTCCGGAATCTGCTACATAGTTGCTACCTTCAATAATACCAAAGTCTCTTTTTCCGATATGGGAGGGAATGTAATATCTTGGTCAAGTTCTGGAAAGTGCAACTTTAGAGGATCCCGAAAATCCACTGCTTACGCAGCCCAGGTTGTTACTCAAGATGCAGGTCGTGTTGCTATGTCCCATGGTATGAAAGAGGTGCTTGTTAAAGTAAAAGGTCCTGGGATGGGTCGGGATTCTGCCATTAGAGCTTTGCAAAGCTTAGGATTTATCGTCACCACAATCATCGATGTCACCCCAGTGCCTCACAATGGTTGCCGCCCTCCAAAAAGAAGAAGAGTTTAAGATTATTTTTTAAACATTCCCAACTAATTTAAAATCTTATGTCACGATACACAGGACCAACCACTCGAATCAATAGACGATTTGGAATGGCCATTTTCCCGGCCAACAAAGCGTTCGAAAGAAGAACTTATCCCCCCGGCCAACACGGTCCGTCTTTCAGAAGAAAAGTAAGCGATTATGGAGAAGGCTTGATTGAAAAGCAAAAACTTCGGATCATGTATGGGCTTACTGAGAAACAATTTCGTAACATGTTCGAACGGGCAAAACGAAAACAGGGAGTGACCGGTGAAGTTTTTCTCACCACGCTAGAAACCAGATTGGACAATGTTATTTATCGTCTTGGGTTCGCAAAGACAAGGCAGGCAGCCCGTCAATTTGTTAATCACGGACATGTTTTAGTGAACGGTGGAAAGGTCGATATTCCCAGTTTCCAAGTATCAGTTGGAGATGAGATCGGAGTTCGTGAAAAAACATCCTCCAGACAAGTTGCAACAAGAAATCTGGAAGGTTCACAATACCATCCATGTCCTCCCTGGCTCGAAATCAATGTAGATTCTCTACAGGGAACCGTAAGTAGATACCCTCAAGTCGACGAACTTGAAAAAAGTGTAAATGTTCAACTAGTCGTTGAATTTTATAGTCGTTAAATATTTTAATTGTATTCATTCAACCAAAATCATCATGGCAAAAAGACTCGGAAAGTTCGAATTACCCAACCGCCTAATTAAAGAAGAAGAAACCGCGACTGAAAAGTACGCTAAGTTTATAGCAGATCCTTTTGAATCGGGATATGGACATACTATCGGAAATGCTTTCCGGAGAGTTCTCCTTAGTTCAATTGAAGGTGCCGCGATTTCTTCCCTTAAAATGGACGGTGTTCAGCACGAATTCCAAAGTATCGATGGAATTGTTGAGGACATCACAGACATTGTTCTAAACCTCAAGAAAATTCTAATTATTAGTCACAAGGCTGAGCCTGTTACCCTTACCATCGAGGTCGAAAAAGAAGGCGAAGTAACCGCTGCTGATATTGCTCCTGCGGAAGGCATAGAAATTGTTAATCCTGAACAGCTCATTCTCACCACTGACCGCAAACAAAAGATTTTTGGTGAAATGGTGGTTACTGTGGGACGCGGTTTTTGTTTGGGCGAGGATAGTAAGAGCGAGGATCAACCGATCGGTATGATCAATGTTGATGCTTTGTACAGTCCAGTTCGACTTGTGAAGTACGAAGTCCAAAACACTCGCGTTGGTCAAATGACCGACTACGATAAATTGGTCCTCGAAGTTAACACCGACGGAAGAATTTCCCCCGAAGACGCCCTCAAACAGTCTGCTGCAATTTTGCGACACCATTTGGATGTGTTCGACCAAATTAGCGAAGAACAAATCGAATTTGAAAGCCACACCAAAGAAGTGAGCGAAGAACAAAATCGACTACGAAATCTTCTTAGTATGAGTGTCAATGAGATCGAACTATCAGTTCGTGCTGCTAACTGTTTGAACAACGCGAATATTATCACCGTAGGTGAACTTGCCACTAAATCTGAGCCTGAAATGCTCAAGTATAGAAATTTCGGTAAGAAATCATTGAACGAAATAAAAGCAAAATTAGAACAGCTGGGACTTTCATTAGGAATGAAATTTGAAAGCCGTTTACTCGAAGCCGCATCCAATTAAAACAACTTTCAACTAAATCCAATGAGACACCGCAAACATAATCATCAACTAGGCGTAAAGACAGCTCACCGATCTTCACTGCTTGCGAATCTGTCCTCATCATTGATAGAAAGTGGAAGGATCAAAACAACTCTTGCAAAGGCTCGAGCGTTACGCCCGTCGATCGAAAAAGTTATTACTCTTGCAAAAAAGGCACATGCAACAAGTGACACTTCGCAGAAAGTTCACTATCGAAGATTGGCAATTGCTCGAATCAGAAACAAAAAGGCAGTTCAGAAATTGTTTGATGAATTAGTTGAACAATTCGTCGGACGAAACGGTGGTTACACAAGAATATACAAACTTGCACTGCCCCGACTTGGTGATGCTGCGGAAATGGCACTCATTGAATTTGTTGAAGTTGTTCCCAAGAAAAAATCGAAAAAGAGAAAATCAACCGCCACTAAAAAGAGTAAAGAACTCAAGGAAACGGTTGCACCTGAAAAGTCTGAGGAAGCAGAGAGTGTAAGCAAAGAGGAAGAGGTAAGTGAAACCACAGTTGCTGATCTACCTGATTCAGGTGAAGAAGATTCAGTTGAGAATGATCAGTCAGTTTCAACCACTGAAGATTTGAATGAAGAAGCAGTTTTTTCCGAAAAAGAAGAAGTTCAAGCAAACGATAAATCTGATAAATCCGATAAATCTGAAAAGGCTAAAGAGACTGAGGAAAACAATAAAAAAGAATCCCCAGACTCTGATAAATAATCGGGCTTACTTATTGTAGTTCAGAAGTTTTTTGCAGCTTTTTTTCTTTTAGCTTGGGTTGCCATACTTGTGGCGTATCATTTGAATGATTTATTCTTTTGACCTAAAAAAATAAAGCTACATGCCACAAACAATTATAGTTTTAGATTTTGGCTCCCAGTATACACAAGTAATAGCGAGGCGAATTCGCGAGGCGAATGTATATTCGAAGGTTCTTCCATTCGATACCGGAATAAAGGAAATTAAAAGCCTCAATCCTGTTGGTGTTGTTCTGTCTGGAGGTCCGGCAAGTGTATTAACCAAAGGTTCCCCCAAGCCTAATCGTGCACTATTTAAACTCGGAGTGCCGGTGCTTGGAATTTGTTATGGTTTGCAGTTGATGGGTAAATTATTAGACGGGGAGGTACAAAAAAGTCAGCTTAGAGAATATGGAAGAAGTAATCTTCGGGTTGTGAGGAAAGGCTTGTTATTTAAGAATATCTCAAGTTCTTTAACAGTGTGGAATTCACATGGGGATTGTTTAACTGCATTACCCTCGGGTTTTCGAGCTTTAGCAGAAACTGAAAATTCTAGTTTTGCGGCAATTGAAGATCCAAAAAGAAAGTTTTATGGACTCCAATTTCATCCTGAAGTGGAGCATTCCGAAAGTGGCATTGAAATAATAAGAAACTTTCTTTTCGGGGTTTGTAAATGCAAAGCGGATTGGGACATGGGAGACTTCATTGAATCGTCGATCCGTTCAATTCGTGAAAAAGTTGGGCAAAAGAGAGTAATTCTAGGCTTGAGTGGTGGGGTAGATTCATCGGTTGCAGCGGCCTTGATCCACAAAGCAATTGGGAAACAACTAACCTGTATATTTGTTGATAATGGTCTGTTACGACTGAATGAACGGGAAGAAGTGATAAAATTATTTCGCAATCATATTCCTGGAAAGTTAAAAGTTGCTGCTGCAGCTGCACGATTTCTTAAAAGGTTGCGAGGGGTTTCAAATCCGGAAACAAAAAGAAAAATTATTGGTAAAACTTTTATTGAGGTTTTTGACCTCGAGGTTACTAAACTGGGGGATGTTGATTTTCTGGCTCAGGGGACTCTCTACCCAGATGTAATTGAAAGTGTGCCCATTGGAGGAAACCCGGCTGCTCTGATCAAAAGTCATCATAATGTCGGGGGATTGCCTAAGAAAATGAAACTCAGTTTATTGGAACCACTTCGGGAACTTTTTAAAGATGAAGTTAGAAAATTGGGGAGGTCGTTGGGGCTACCGGATAGTGTATTGATGCGGCATCCCTTTCCGGGTCCTGGGTTGGGGGTTCGAGTAATTGGCGATATTAATCAACAACGATTGAAAGTCCTTCGAGAAGCTGACGCCATCTTTATTAACGAGCTTCATAAATCAGGCTGGTATGGAAAATTGTGGCAGGCTTTTTGTGTATTTCTCCCGGTTAGAAGTGTTGGAGTCATGGGGGATGAGAGAACCTACGAAAATGTTATATCATTACGAGCAGTCACAAGTAGCGATGCAATGACTGCAGATTGGGCTAGACTACCAGATAGTCTTTTACGAAAAGTCTCCAATCGAATAATCAATGAAGTAAAAGGAGCTAATCGAGTGGTTTATGACATTAGCTCAAAGCCTCCCAGCACAATCGAATGGGAATAAGAGTAGAGGTATTTTGAAACTTAATGAATCTTGAATACCGAACTTTTGACTCCAGCTTGTTGGAGGATTTGGCGAAATTTTCATCATCCGTTGCATTGGACGCTCATGTATCTGAAACGGTAAAAGAAATCCTCTCTGAAATCAAATTGCGTGGCGAGGATGCATTGCTTGAAAGAACTAAGTTATACGACGGAGCTGAATTGACTAAGTCTGAATTAGCGGTCAAGCAGTCTGAATTAACTGAAGCATTGGACTCACTCAAGGAAAACCAAAGGGAAGCCCTGAAAGAAGCGATGGAAAACATCTCAGTCTTTCATCAAAAGAGTTTTCCTGACGACTGGAGAGACAATAACTTACACGGAGCAATGGTTGGTGAGACCTACTACCCGATTAAGAGAGTGGGCATTTATGTTCCTGGTGGTAATGTGCCTCTGGTTTCTACGGTTTTAATGACTGCGACATTAGCAAGAGTCGCAAAAGTTCCGGAGGTGGTGGTGGTCACTCCTCCCAATACAGATGGAGAGATCGCCTCCGAGTTGTTAGGGGCCCTTCATTTGCTGAACATATCAGAAGTATACAAAGCCGGTGGTGCCCAGGCGATTGGTGCCCTAGCCTATGGAACGGAATCAATTAGACCAGTTGATAAAATTTTCGGACCAGGGAACTCTTATGTAAACGAAGCAAAGAGGCAGGTTTACGGAACTGTCGGAGTTGACCTTTTGCCTGGTCCAAGTGAAGTAATGGTAATTGCCGATGAGTCGGCAAAGGCAGGTTTTGCCGCCGCCGCCTTATTGGCACAAGCAGAACATGGATCGGGCAAGGAGAAGATTTATTTTCTTTTTACCAAACAATCATTTTTTGAAGAGGTGGTTCGGGAAATAGAAATACAACTAGAAACATTATCCCGTCGAACAGCCATTGAAGAAGTCTTAGAAATTGGTTTCAAGGCGGTGTGGATTCCAGAGTTAAAAAAAATTGCAGAAGTGGCTGATTTTGTAGCGCCTGAACACCTCGAATTACAAGTTGCAGAGGAAAAGTTAGACTACCTGACTGAAAATATCACAACTGCAGGGGCAATTTTATTAGGCCATGCCAGTGCAACTGCTTTGGGAGATTTTGTGGCTGGTCCCAGTCATGTACTTCCAACTGGGCGGTCTTCCCGATTTTCTTCCGGTTTGAGGCTGCAGGATTTTTTAAGACGCACGAGTTTAATTAAGTATGATAAAGAATCCTTGAAAGCGGCTAGTGCGTGTGCCAGTTGCTTTGCGGAGATGGAGAGGTTGGATGGACACGGCCGTTCGGTTGAATTGAGAGTGGATTCCTAGGAATGATCGGTTCATGAACTCTCCTGAAAAGTATTTAGCTTCAAACTTACAATCTCACCATCCTTACAAACCAGGGATTCAGCCAAAGTTTTCCGCTCAGGTCCTCAAACTCAATACTAATGAGAACCCCTATCCTCCCAGTGAATCCGTAAGCGGAGCGATTTTAGAAGAAGTTCAAAACTTAAGACTTTATCCCAATCCTGCTTCAGAAGATTTGCGTAGATGTATTGCAGATCTTTATGGATTTTCTGAGCAACAAGTGATTATTGGAAATGGATCGGATGACATACTTAATCTTTGTATGCGCAGTTTTTCGGACCAAAAATTAAAGGCTGGAATGCTTGATCCAAGCTATTCTCTTTATGAAGTATTGTCTTCTATTCAAGGATCTGAAATTGAAAGGATTGTTTTCAAAAGCGATGATTTTGAACTTCCGGTCGCTCCAATCATTGAATGTGGAGCAAATATCTTTTTTTTGACAAATCCTCATGCGCCAAGTGGAAGAGAGTATGCCAGAGAGGATATAGAGACCATTCTCGAAAACTTTAATGGAATTGTAGTGATCGACGAAGCTTATGTTGATTTTGCCAGGCAAAACTCTCTGGCCCTTTTAGGAAAGTTCGAAAATTTAATTATAAGCAGAACACTTTCAAAGTCCTATTCATTGGCTGGACTACGAGTCGGATACGCACTTTCCTCGGCCGGAATTATTTCAATTCTGGACCAAGCAAGGGAAGTATACAATGTCGACCGACTTGCACAGGCGGGTGCAATTGCTGCCATAAAAGACCAAGAATATTTTACTTTTACTAAAAGTGAAATTCTCAAGCAACGGGACTTATTACTGGCAAACTTTAATGAATGGGGATGGAAGACAATACCAAGTGGAGCAAATTTTTTGTTCACGCAACCTTTGAACCGAGATTTTCAAAGCGATCCAAAAGTAGCCCGGGATCTATACGAGTTTTTATCCAAAAATGAAATACTCGTGAGGTATTTTCCGCTCAATTCATTAACTTCCTCCTATTTGAGAATCAGTATTGGCAAGCCAACAGAGATGAGTATTCTTGTGGAGAGGGTAAAACAATGGCAAGTCCAAGAAAAGCAGAAATAAAACGGGAGACTAGTGAGACTACGATAAAGATCTTGCTTGATTTGGATGGTGATGGCCAAGGATCAATATCCACTGGAATCCCATTCATGGATCACATGCTTGATTTATTTTCCAGGCATGGATTTTTTGATCTTTCAATCGAGGCAAGAGGAGACATTGAAATTGATTATCATCACTTGGTCGAGGACCTGGGAATTTCTACGGGTCAAGCCTTTCAAAAAGCATTGGGAGACAAATCGGGAATTCGCAGGTATGGATTTTTTGTCCTTCCCATGGATGAAACCTTAGTTTCAGTGGCCACGGATTTGAGCAATCGCTCCTACTTTGTTTGGCAGGTTGATCCATCCATTGGTCTGGTGAGAGACTTTAATGTTCAATTATTCAAAGAGTTTTTTCAAGCCTTTGCCAATGAAGTGGCTTGTAATTTGCATATCCGCTTGGAGCATGGAGAGGAACCTCACCACGTAGCAGAGGCTATCTTCAAAGGATTTGCAAAAGCATTGGATATGGCTACCAGGGCGGAACCTCGCTTGGCCGGCAAAATTCCTTCCACCAAAGGAACTCTTTCAACTTAGGGTTTCCTTTTTCCTCCGTAAGACATGACTCAAAAGATTGGAGTGATTGATTACGGAACTGGAAA
Organism: Opitutia bacterium; assembly: GCA_002726435.1. GTDB lineage: Bacteria > Verrucomicrobiota > Verrucomicrobiia > Opitutales > Seribacteraceae > Seribacter. Next base: position 24,861 of record PBSV01000090.1, read on the forward strand.
TCTTCGTAGTGTAGTGAAGGCATTTGAGCACTTAGGTGCTACAGTTACAATTTTAAGGAATCCAGATTTAATTGAAGAAGAGCATGCATTGGTTTTCCCCGGCCAAGGGACTTTCGATCAATGTGTAAGCGCATTGAATCAATCTGGATTTGATCAAGCGATTAAAGAATGGATCACTCAAGGACGGCCCTATTTTGGAATTTGCCTGGGGTTACAAGTACTCTTTGAAAAGTCTGAGGAAGGATCTTTGCCCGGGCTTGGGATCTTTGGAGGAAGGGTGAAAAAATTTGATCTCGGGGAAGGTTACAAAATTCCGCACATGGGCTGGAATTCAGTTCGATGGAATTTGCCGGAAAATAATCCGATGCGCAAAAACCTTTGGGATGGTGACCAGTTTTACTTCGTTCATAGTTATCATGTTGTGGATGTGGAACCGGGGTTAACGACTTTCACTTCTGACTATAAAAATACTTTTACAAGCGGAATTTTATCAGATCGATGCCTGGCAACCCAGTTCCATCCCGAGAAAAGCCAAGTAAAAGGTTTGCAACTCTACAGGAACTTTCTTGATAAAGTCTCCTGAAATTGGCAGTAATGTACATTCTACTTTTACCCCCACCTACCCCCCCAACATGTCAAAATCAGCAGATTTACGAATAAACGATCAATCTTACAGCCTCGATATTATTACTGGCACTGAGCAAGAGCAGGCAATTGATGTAAGTAATCTCAGAAAAGAAAGTAAATTCATTACCTTTGACGATGGTTATGGAAACACTGGGTCCTGTGAAAGTTCAGTTACTTACATAGATGGAGATAGTGGTATCCTGAGGTATCGTGGATATGACATTACAGAGTTGGCAGAAAAATCGAACTTTTTAGAAACCTGTCACTTATTATTGTATGGTGAATTGCCAACTGCTGACGAACTTGGACTATTGGAACAGCGAATCTCAAAATTCGCCAATCTTCCGGATGAAGTGCTGTCCACCATTAATGCTTTGCCTTCTTCCGCCCATCCGATGGCAGTCTTGTCCTGCGGATTACAGGCTTTGGGCGGAGCTTTCCCCGAACTTGCTACCAACGACCGGAAAAAGGACATTGAAAACTTCGACGATGCTGCCGCCCTGATAATTTCAGCGACTCGTTCAATCACGGCATCCAGGTATCGCCATCAACACGGAAAACCCATTATTCCCTCGGATTCAAGTAAGGGATACTGCGATAATTTTTTATCAATGATGTTTTCCTCTGAGACTGGACAATCCGGGGTTCCTGAACAGGTGAGCAATGCACTGGATCTGATTTTTCTTCTTCACGCTGATCACGAGCAAAATTGCTCCACTTCCACCTGTAGAATGATTGCTTCCGGAGGGGCCAATCCATTTGCTTCTGTTGCTGGTGCAACCTCTGCATTATGGGGCCCCCTTCATGGTGGAGCCAATATGGCGGTCATTAGGATGCTCAATGAAATTCACGAGTCTGGAGACGATGGCAGTCGATTCGTAGAGTCCGCAAAACTCGGAAAATCTCGCCTGATGGGATTTGGTCATCGGGTGTACCGGAATTACGACCCCCGTGCTAAAATTTTGAAATCTGCTTGTGACGATGCTCTGGAAGCACTCGGTGTTTCCAGTCCAATTCTAGAAATTGCCCGCAAACTGGAAGAAGTTGCCCTGCAGGACCCGTATTTTATTCAACGTAAGCTCTATCCAAATGTTGATTTTTACAGTGGCATTATTCTGCAGGCCCTAGGTTTTCCCACTGATACATTTACTGTTTTATTTGCAATTGGGCGTACCCCGGGCTGGCTCGCCCACTGGCGGGAGATTGCATTAACGGGTAAAAAAATTCACCGCCCCCGACAAATTTATCAGGGCTCTAACCTGCGTTCCTACACTCCGCTTTCGGAGCGCTGAATAAAAGGATTATTATCCCTTTTTCTTGGGGCTCTGGGCGAGTGTATCCTCAAGCTCAAGACCTGTGAGTGTACGGATTCCCTTAATCAGCAACCAAAATGCATAGGCACTTACCACCATGCACGGAATACTAATGATTGGAAAACTCCATCCCATCATCTTTCCGACTTCGTCATTGTAGGCGGTTTTGTCAATGGCCGGTTCGGTCACCACAATCCATGTCGCAAGGAAATAATTAAGAGTGGCACTGAGAATAAATGTCATTGCTATGAGCCAGGTACATTTTACCAGAAGCTGATCAAAGGCTAATTTTGTATTTCTAATCTTTAATCGCTCTTCCACAAGGTCTACCCGGATGACTTCAGGATTATAAAGAAATAATCGAATAAGAGGCTTTTTTGTCTTGAGGGTGATAATTGTAAGTATGCCCAATATTGCTGGCAGTGCGGCTTCCTTAATCGCAAACATTTGAACCGTGGCCCCGGGAATTAATCCAATCCCCCCGGTCAAAAGAGCACTGATTGCACCCAGAATCGAAATAAAATTCCATTTTTTCCTTTTTGCAAAATCCCAGAGTCCATATCCAATTGGAAAAGAAATCGCCACCAACAGAAGAACCGATCCTATTAATGTGGAGCCCGATGGAACCCCAAGTAATTCACTGAGATGGGGACCAAACCATTCGTCGCCTTTTCTGAGAAATAAAATTGGCAGCAAAAGATTAAATCCAAGATTAAACCAAATATTTTCTTTTTTGGGAGCAGGATTTTCTGTCATTGGCAGATCATACAATCATCAACATAACAGAATGTCTCTCTTAATAGTTAAAATGAATAAACAAATGAGATGTCTGATTTCCGCGGGACCCACCCGAGAGTGGCTGGACCCCGTAAGATTCATTTCCAACCCATCCTCGGGAAAAATGGGGTATTCCATGGCCAGTGAGGGGATTTCGAGAGGCATGCATGTAGATTTGGTCAGTGGGCCAACCTCTCTGGAAGCCCCACCGGGGGTATTCCTAGTTAATGTCGAGACTGCGCTTGAAATGGAAAATGAAGTGAATGAATGTTTTTCAGGGGCCGACATCATAATTATGACTGCCGCAGTATGTGATCATCGGCCGGAAACGAATCATCAAAACAAAATAAAAAAAGATCAATTTCCATCCACAATGACTTTTATTCCAAATCCAGATATTTTACTGGGCTTAGGCCATAAAAAAGTAGATTCTCAGGTTTTAGTCGGATTTGCCGCGGAAACTGAAAACCATTTGGAAAATGCGAAGAATAAACTCGTTGAGAAAAAACTGGACTGGATCATCATGAATGACATATCCAAAGAAAATACTGGATTTCAGTCGGATTTTAATAGGATAACCATGTTGTCGGCTCAAAACGAATCAATCGAATTTGGTTTTGAAAAAAAGGAATTTTTAGCCAAGAAAATATTTGATGTCATTTGTCGATGAATCCTAAACTTAGCAGAAGTCCATTGGATAAAGTACTTGGTCGAATTGATGACCTTGACGAGGTAAACCTTGGCATTCTCGTACAGCGTCTTGCCCGCGAGCGAAAACTTCTTGAAACTGTATTTGATGTGATTCGTGACGGCATTCTTGTGCTCGATGAAAATGGAGTTCTTACTTATTCCAACCTCCAGGGCCGTAGGTTGATCGGATTAAAGGAGACCCAGTCGGAAAAGATTTTTCTTCATCGGGCCGCACCGGAACTTGCCCGCTCGCTGGGGTTGGACAGAAATAAATTTGATCCCCGCCCAGAAGTAGTGGTTCGTGAAATGCAAATTTCTTATCCGGAAAAACGGCAAATCCGCGTGTATGCCGTACCAATTGAAGATGCCGGGGCAAACAAGGAATCTCCCGACAAAGTTGGCTTGGCGGTGGTAATGACTGATGTCACTGAAGAAAAAGACAATTTAAAGGCTCAGATCGAAAGCGAACGGGTCTCGAGTATAATGGATCTCGCTGCCGGTGTGGCTCATGAACTCGGAAATCCATTAAATTCCATAAATATTCACTTGCAGGTTTTACAACGAAGCCTGAAATCTGTGCTCCCGGATGAACAAAAAGCAAATAAATCACTGGTTACCTGCATTAAGGAAGTCCAGAGATTGGACGGAATCATTTCTCACTTCCTGAAGGCGATTCGTCCGAGTGAACCAAATTTTAAGAAGATTAATCTTCTTTCCATAATTGAGGAAACCGTTCGTATTCGGGAGAAGGAAATTAGCGGAAAGAAAATTACCATTCGCATGGAAGCGGGTGTTCGCGAACCCATGATTCAGGGAGATGTCGATCAAGTGAAGCAAGTTTTCTTCAATGTCATTGGCAATGCAGTGGACGCTGTGTCGGAGGGCTCTGAAGTCCGCATCGTTACCGGCTTGGATGATGAATATGTTTTTGCTCAAGTAGTTGACCAGGGCATTGGCATAAAGAAGGAAAATATATCCCGTGTATTTGAGCCCTATTTTACAACCAAGAAACAGGGGCACGGGATTGGAATGATGATCGTACATCGAATCATGCGTGACCATGAAGGAGAAGTAGGGGTAGACAGTAAGGAAGGATCAGGTACGATAGTCACCTTGAAATTCCCCCGTAAATCAGCCAGCCGGCAATTACTCGAATCCACCGAGAACGAAGCCTGATCATACATGAAGCCTAACTTGTTAATCGTAGACGATGAAGAACACACCCGTGAGGGGCTGGAGCTTGCACTTGAAGAGAAGTTTGAGGTCTTCCTTGCCTGCAGTGCAGAAGAAGCCTTCAACGCCCTGGAGGCAGAGAAGTTCGAGGTCGTGCTGACTGATTTGAGAATGTCGGGAGAATCCGGCATGAGCGTGATCGATTTTGCCCTCAAGCATGCATCCGATCCAATTTGCATCATGATGACCGCCTATGGAGAAGTGGAGGTGGCAGTCGAAGCAATGAAGCGTGGAGCGTTTGATTTTCTATCCAAGCCGGTGAATTTGGAAAAACTGGAACTTTTAATCACACGCGGGCTGAATGAGCGCAAATTAAAGGCTGAAAATCATGAACTTCACCAGCGTTTGGACAAGACCTACAGCTTCGAGGGAATCCTCGGAAAATCTCCCGCCCTGGAAAAAGTACTCGAACAAGTCAAATTGGTTGGCCCATCCAAGGCCACCGTGCTGGTTACTGGGGAGACAGGCACGGGAAAAGAACTCGTTGCTCAATCTATACATCAGAACAGCGAGCGGTCCCGTGGGCCATTTGTACCGGTGCATTGCGCCGCCCTCCCTTCCAATCTTTTGGAAAGTGAATTATTTGGTCATGAAAAGGGAGCTTTTACGGGTGCGAACGAACGAAGAATTGGGCGCTTTGAATCAGCGGGCGGGGGAACCTTATTCCTTGATGAAATTGGAGAAATTGATTCCTCCACCCAGGTAAAACTGCTACGATTTTTGGAAACTAAATCAATTGAAAGACTGGGCAGTTCCAAGACTATCGAGGTCAATGCCCGCTTAGTCTGCGCCACCAACCGGAATCTTTTGGAAATGACCAAGAATGGAGAGTTCCGGGAGGATTTATATTATCGCCTAAATGTAGTAACCGTTGAACTTCCACCACTCCGTGAACGTGGGGACGACATTAATTTACTCCTGCAGCACTTCCTGGAATATTTTGCATCAGATAATAATTTTACAATTCCAATTTTGGAGCCAGATGCCCGCTCGATTCTCCGCAATTATTCCTGGCCTGGCAATGTTCGAGAACTACGTAATTTTTGTGAAAATCTGGTGGTTTTAAAGCGCGGATTATCCGTCAGCCAGTATGATTTGGACCCAAGATTTTCCTCACCCGCGACTCAGGGAGAAAATAATGAGATCCTGCCCTCCACGAGTAATTTATCAGTGGAGGAAAATGAAAAACGACTCCTTCGCAATGCACTTTTACAAGCCGGTGGAAACCGTACAAAAGCGGCGAAATTGATGGGAATCAGTCGACGGACCCTGCATCGAAAGCTCAGCCGTTGGCCCGAATTGGACTTAAAATAAAAGAATGGCTGCTCGGGCTGGATTCGAACCAGCGACCAAGTGATTAACAGTCACCTGCTCTGCCACTGAGCTACCGAGCAAACATGATAATTAATATGTTCAAAAACTTTCCTTCTGTCAATCACGAGCAGAAATTCGAAGGATTAAATTGAGCAAAGAAAAAGGCCCTCGTTTCCGAGAGCCTTTAACTTGTGCTCGTATCAATCTAACATTGATTGAAAGTGGCACCCAGTCCCTCGATTGCCAGGAGGAACTGGGTGATTAAGGTCCTATGCGGTATTGCCAAGCCGCATATAAAACAAGTTAAACATATTTTTTAAATTTTGGTTAACCTGAAACAAACAAACAAGACCCTAAAAATCGAATTCCATACCGATGCTCCAAATTCTTGGTGCACCAACCCGATAACCATCGGGAAGAACGCTGTGAACATAAACTTCGTCCGTAACATTCGATACTTTTGAAAACATTGAGACGCCCTCCTTCAGTTTATAGAAAGCAGACCAATTCAATATGCCATAAGAATCAATTGTGTCAGTATTTTCACCATTAGCAAAAACTGAATCTTGGTAATGGTAATTTAAGTAAGTACTCGCTTTTTCTCCTTCCAAGCCTGCTCTTAAATTAAGCATAAAATCAGGGATAAAGGGAAATTCATTTCCAGCAACTGCATTCTTAAGATATCCTGATAAAGGTGAGGTAGCAGATTCAAACTCCGTGTCGGTAAAGGTAGCAGAAACTGATACTGGTATCCCTAATCCGGAATCATCTCCAATATCCGTTGCGACTAATATTTCTACACCGCTAATGCTTCCTTCTCCCACATTTGCAGAGCCTGCGGCACCTCCAGATAATGAGCTGAGAATAAGCATATCTTCAAGACTGGTGTGGAAATAGGCGATTTCATAAAAAACATCACCAACAGACCCACGGGCACCAAGTTCAAAATTGAGTGATTTTTCTAAATCAAGACCTTTACCTGTCGATGATCCATTATAATCCGCTGCAGATTGAGCGTCTGGAAAAGTATGTCCCTGATGAACTCCACCAAATAGGCTTGATGAATCAGTAAGTTCGTAGCCGAATCCAAGACCCAGAAGTGTATTGTCAAGAGTTCTTTCGTACTTACCCTTGTAGGTATATTCGTTGCTAGAGTACCGAATTCCGGGAGATAAAGACAACTTGCCCAAGTCTACATTGTCAACAATGTAAGCCTCAAATGCTTTAGCGTCTTTGTACGGGTCAACAGGATCTTTAGCAGTAACAGATATTCTGCCAATGCTGGAACCGTTAACTTCGTACATATCTTGATGCCATGGATTTTTGATGTAATGATCATCTTGAACCCTAAAACCGAAGTCCAAGTCGTGAATCCCAAGTTCGTAATCAAAATTAGCCTGTAAACCTTTGGTTTTGTAACTTCGATCATTCGCTTTAACGGTATAAAATCCAGGGGAAACGCCTCTCAGAATAGCAAAGTCAGTACCTGATGAGTTATCATCGTATTCAGTGTCACCACCGTCAAGTTTGTACCAATTACGATTGAATTCATTGTAATAAGCAGTTGCTGACATAGAAAAAGTGTCAGAAAATTCTTTATTATATCTCAGGTAATATCGTGTTTGATCAGAATTCATATTGTCTTGAGCAGTTCCTGGATACCTGAGGTATGGATTACTGTCCAAATCACTTTTTGATAATCCCTGGTAGCTCACGTCAGCATCCAAGTCGGCGCGACCAGCTTTGAATTCAAGGTAATCACCTTCTCCAAATTCGTAGCTTAATTTAAGAATGAGGTCGGTGTTGGAAATTGGCATGTCATCGTCCATTCTAGAAAGAAAGGTACCGAGTTCTTGCCAACCATCTGAAGTGTGGCTGAAGTATTCCAATAAATACCCAAGTTTACCACCACCGAAGTCAATTTTTCCACCGGAATAAGCATGTGCAATTTTCTCATTGAAATCGCCATAACTCGCTCTGAGGTAAGAAGATTGTTCTTCTGGAATTGGAGTTGATAAATAGTTAATGACTCCTCCGGTTGTGTTAGGACCATACTTGAGCGAACTAGACCCCTTTAATACTTCAAAACCAGCCATACGACCTGCTACAGGAGAATAATAAGCAGCAGGGTCTGCATAAGGGGCAGGAGAAGAGGGAACCCCGTCTTCCATAATGGTGATTTTATTCGAACGTTCTGGGTCGACACCACGCATGCTGATGTTGGGGAAGAATCCGTATCCAGTTTCAGGGCGGACATACACTCCAGGTACTTGACGAAGAATGTCGTTAATGTCCGTGTGCATGAACTTACCGAGGTCGGAAGAATCTAGGACTGTTCCCGATCCTTTAAGAGAAGAGACATCGTCTTTTGATCCTATTACATTAAAAGGGGACAGGTAATCTGTTCCCGAGTCTTGGGCTTGTATGCCTGACGCAAAAATTAGCGTAGCAGTAAGCCCTGATATTATTTGTTTGTGTTTCATTTGGCTGTTTGTGTGGGTTGATACTGAGACTCAATCTCAGAATTAATGAGATCCAGTCTCAACAAATCACTCAAAAAGTCAATGCCCTATTGTTAAAAATCCAAAATGAGTGAAACGATACCAGCCGATTACCATTACCAATGATAGGAAGTTAAGGCTTCTAAAAGAAAAAGGCAGCAGCCAGGGTAAGATTAAACCAATCTGCAATGTATTTCACAACCAATTGGGTATCGCTCTTAATATTGAGTAGGAAGCCGAAAACCGAAAT
>PBSV01000091.1 GCA_002726435.1 Opitutia bacterium
GCAGGCGTCCAGACGTTGCTCTGTTCCTGGTCTGAGAACGCAACCTTATTGCCAACACCACCAGCGCCGAGCGCAAACACGAACCGCTCAGAGCTCACGACAACCGCGTTGTTGCCGGTAGGCGCGTTGCTCAGTAGCGCAGCTGCAGACGCCGGGCTGTTGGCCCATTGATAGATTTTGCCGTCGCTCGTCGCTGACGCAATAACGTACTCGCCAAACGTGTCTAGCGACCAGGTCGTTGCCGGCGTGTATGCGCCGCTGTCTGGCCTCGGCGTGTTCCAAGTGCTTGCGCCCCACGTCAGACCGCCATAGCCAAGGTTCTGCACTGCGTCGGCGTTGCCTGTTGTGAAGCCAGTGGGCGTGATGTCTGTGACCGTGTTGTCTTCGCCGATGAAGTACAGGTTTGTGTGCGTGCCTGCGACCGTGCGCCGGTTGCGGCTGTTATCGAGGTATGCGATTAGAGCGCGGCAAACGCCGCTCATCGCCGAAGTTGTGCGAGCTCGCCAGCCGCCTACCGGCTGCAACGCGCCTTCGTACCACCTGACTAAATTTGCATCACTCCAGGTATTGGCCTGCTGCAAATCGGTGCCGTTCTTAACGACGCCTGGTGGTGGTGCGATGTTAAGCAATGACACGGTATTCACCTGTTTCGATCATGTCACAGAGCTCATCGCTTCTGTAACCAACCTGCTCTGCCCAGCGGCTGGCGTTAAATTCGGTACTGGCCCAGTAGTAGTCGCCCGACTCCATAGCGGCTAGCGCCTTTTTGAAGCCAAGCAATTTGGTTATGCCTAAGTTGAATGCAATGTCGATCATTGCTTCACGCCTCACGCTGTCCAGATTTCTGTACCAGCTGAAACGATCGGTGAGCTCTTGCTCAACGCGCTTGATGTCGTTTGCGAGCAGCATGTCGATCTCGGAGTCTGTCAGGCCAATGCCTCCGTTCTCGTCAATGTTACGGCCAACGCCCACCGTTACCTTGCCGGCGCTGCACTTGTAGGCATGGCTTTTCACGCCTTCGTGGCGCTTGAGCATTTTGATCAGTCGCTCGCTCATTTTTCGCTCGCCTTATGTGACGCACCAAAATAAAAAGCGCTGATGGTGGATAGCACTCCGAAAAGGTTACCCAGCACCAGCGAAACTATAGTGTCGCTGTTGGCGTCTGGCGGCTGCACCGTGACCATCGTTATGTAGCCGCCGACAAAGAGCACCATCAAAATCGCAATGATTTTTGGCGTCCAATCCCCCGCAAAACTTTTGCGCGCGTGCTGAGTGTCGGCCGTCTGTAAGGCGAACACATCAACGTCCAGTTTTTTCATTTGCACGGCAAAGTCGTTATCTGCGCGCTTGATCTCTGCCAGCTGCTCTGGCGTTGCGTTTTGCACTGCCTGCTGCAAAGCCTTGGGCTCTGGCTCGCAATTGAGCACCTTTGCAATAGCTGACGCTGCGGTGCCTGCCAACGGGCCACCGAGTGCTTGCGCCACGGTAGGCGCTAGGCTGCCGATGATTCCTTTTATTGCGTCAAACTTCATTCGTTAGTCCCATGTTTGTGTATTTCTGGGCATTCGTTTCGGGATGCAGTAGGCGGTTATGTTTTCCTGTTTTTGCACCCTGCGGTCTCTTACTAAATCCACCTTCCCGGTTTCTATGTATCTGGCGAAGATGTTGCATCTGGCTATGTCACGATAAAAAAACTGATCTTTTATTGGCTCGCCGTTTACGATGACGACCAGTAAGAACAGCATCATTATCCGTACACTCTAATCATCACAATCAACCCCAAACCAATAATGACTGCGCCTATTAATAATGTTGTGCCGCCCACAAGGATCTGGTTTATCAGATGCTGTCTGGCCTTTTTCTTGCGGGCAATCATCTTTAAGTGCGCTTGCCTGTCGTGTTCTTGTTGTGCTTTTGCGGCCTTAAAGTCATCTAACAGTTTAGGATCGGCGACAAGTAACAAATCATGTACGCTCTGCCAGTGCCGTTCATATTGCCTTTTCAACATTTGCAGCTTCAAGATTTCGTTCTGCGTTAATGGCTTAAAAGTGCTTTGTCTTCGCTGAGCCTCAAACTCAGTAATCCCCTCCCCAAAGTCAGAGATCATGCCCATCACTTGATGGACGCCTTGCCCTGTCTCGTTGACTTGAGAGATCAAGCCGTTAATGGCGCTCAGAGTGGCTGAAGCTGCCGCTATCGACTCAATTACCATGACTTAGCCCATAGACAATAAAAACGGCACCAAAACCGAGCCAAGCACTAAGGCGTAAAGGCCGAAGATCATCCGCTCAAGTTTCTCAAAATTCTTTGCGCCGCTATCAAGGCGGCGCTCGATGTTGCTGAATCGCTCAAGGCACAACGCCTCATGCGCTTCTATGCGAGCCAGCGCTGCTTGCGCTAATTCTTTTTGCGTGGGCCCAGCCACTAGGCCGACTCTTCCTCGGTCTCTTCAACGGCATGCACCAGGTCGTGCAGGTCGGCTTCCCAAGCCTTTATCACGCGCTCGCTCTCAATGAGCTGGATGTGCAAGCCCTGCTGTTGGTCGCGTAATGCGCGCACGCGCTGCACGATTATCTGCGCGTCTGGCTCTAAGTCGCTGAACTTAACTTCTGTGTCGCCGATTGTGATTACCGCGTCTTCCATGCTCTATTCCTTATGCCGCCCAGGGCGTGCCTGTGCCTTCTGTTGGCGTGATCTGTGCGTCGATGCTTGATTGAAGTCCAGCCTCTAGCGCAGCAACCGCATCGTCGCCCATCGCTGCTTTGAGCCAAGCAATACAATCGGCTTCTGTCACACTGTCGTAGGCCGTAAAACTTGAGGGATCTGGCGCCGCTAACCCTTGAGTGCCATAGCTGCCAGCGGCGTAGTCTTTGCCGCCACTTGTTTCTGCTGCATCGCATCGCCAATGCAGGTTGTTAATTACGTTGGTTAGGCCGTCTTGTGAAAGCACAAAATCGGTCTGTGAGATTAGATATGTAAATGTCGCCGCCATTAGTTGTTCTCCTAAAGTGCCGAAATTATGAAAGCGAGTAAGTTTTCGTAACAAACATTTAGTCTGGTCTGCTCACTGCCTTCATCGTCTGTTGTCGTTGTTGATTTGTAGACTTGATAGTCGTTAGGATCTAAGCCTTGAGCCGCGAACGCTTCTGCTAATTCCTGAGCAACGACACCAAAGTGAATGTTGGCGTTATCACCATCTTTCTCTACAGCATCAATGAACCTAAACGCTTTTAGAAGTCCTTTACAGGCTACTGCAACATTACGCTCTGCATCAGTTAAGTCTCTGATGTCTTGTTTCATGTTGCGGTCAGATGTTTGATATGTTGAGCCTGAGCGATAGACGTCTTTGAATCGGTAGCTTGAATCACCCAGATCAGCGTCAGCGTCCACAATTGCGCCAGCATTGTTCGTAGGTAGGATGCCGTTTGCATGGAAACGCAACCCGTTGTGTCCACTATCGGCAGAAGCAATGAATAGGTCGTTGGCAACCGTGCCAATCAAACCGCGAGCCGTTCCTGCTTGTCGAAGCTCAACCAAACTGCCTTGGTCAGTGTCTCTGTTAACGATTAAGACTTCGCCACCATCGCGTGAAAAAATAGCTGAGTCAGCGCCACGGATCGAATGCCCGGCACCTGTAGAACCAGCTGAAGTTCTGCCCACCAGCAAGTTGCCTGATGAGTCTATGCGCATGCGTTCTGTCGCGCCGTCAGAACCGTCAACGCCAAAAGCAATACCAGTGGTGACTGCAGAAATTCTGCCAGCAATAACCCCGGCTTTTGTGATCTGAACAGCAGTATCGCCAGTACCTGCTATGGCAATCTTTGCGCCTGCTGCAGATGGCGCTGTAGTCCGACCCACCAACAGTTCGCCCGTGCCGCCATCAATTCTCATGGCTTCGCCTACGGTCTTAACTCTGAAAATAAGACCATCGTCACCGTTTTTATTTTCTATATATCCGCCTTCGGCATCGGTATACATGCCAAGGCGAAAAGTGGTTGAGCCTCCAAATTGTAAAGCTGGGTTCGTTGCATCGCCAACGGCGCTTGCGGTGCCGATGTGCAAATCAGCGTTAGGGGAGGTTTGTCCGTCGATGCCAAGACGGCCTGCGCTCGTTATGCGCATGCGTTCTGTAGAGCCACCAGTTCCTATAATAGTGCTAGTACCATTTGCTCCAAAGAAAGCTCCTCCGCTGCTACCACTATCCTTAACAACTAGGTAAGCATTTGCATCACCACTGCTTTCAAATAAAGCAACTGTATCAGTTGTGCCGCTATCTACATGCAGTTTTTGACTAGGCGAACTAGTACCAATACCGACAAAACCATCAGACCCCTGCACAAATAAAGCGTTCGCTGAGTTGTCGCTTTCGACGCGGAAGTCAGAGTCTATTCCGGGATTGTTAATAACAACCTCTGTGGCGTTAGCCTCCATTCTTACCCTGTCGGTTCCTCCGACCATTGAGTGAATTTCAAAGTAGCCACTTTCAGAACCATCAGTAACGACCTGTGGATACGCCTGAAAGTGAGCGTATTCTGTTTTGTTCCCTCCGCTGTCTTCCCCAGAAAATAATACCTTTCCTAGAAGATCGAAGTTTCCGGGAGATGCTGAGTTTCTGAATAGATCCAAAACTGGCCCAACAGCAGAATCAGCGTCAGTGCTTGCGAGAGTAAGTTGTGTTGTGTTGTCGGCAGTTGTGAATGTCGCAGAAGTTCCAGTCAGTGCGCCTGTAAGAGCAAGAGTAGAAAGCGATCCCTCCAACCCACTTAACGCATCCGTTACGGCAGCGCCAGAACCTGCGCCGTCTGTGACGATCATCTTTGTACTACCCGCAGCAACAGCGACGTTAGCGCCAGAGCCTTGGGTGAATGTCAGAGTGAAAGACGTTTCGTTGCTGATGATCCAGACCTTGCTAATCGTGTTAGGAGCAAGCGTCACGGTGCAGGCTTGGCCGCCGCCAGTGCACTTCAAATACATACTTCTGGCTTCGTCGGCAGTGCCGTCAGCCAGAGTAATTGTGTGAGTCGATGCGTCAGGTATCGCTTCACTACCCAAGCTAAATGCAGCAGCAATGTTGCTGATGGTGGTATTTAAGAGTGTTCCCCATTGACCACTGTTAGCGCCACTCTCTTGTAGCCGCAAACGCAAATCGTTAGTGAATGTGTCAGCCATTTTTTGCCCCTACGCTGCCTGTTGCCAGCTTGTGCTGGCATCAGGCTGTTGTGTGTAATTAGTAGATACGGATGCTTGGTCTGACCAGCTGTCACTCGCTGGCGTTTCTTTTTGCCACTTGATCTCGCCGTTAGCAGAAATAACGCTTGTGGCATTCAGCGCCGCAGCAGCTGCCCTTATTTGACCACCGCCAGCGGTAACGCTCGATGCTGCTGCGATAGCAGCAGCAGAGGAGATTGTTGTGGATGCTGAAGCGCTAATTGCGCTTTGAGCAGAAATCGAGGCGCTACTGGTTTTGAATGTAAGCGCCGATGCTGAAAGCGCAGATGAAGCGGCGATTAAGGCCTGCGCACTTCTAAATCTGTTTGCGCTTGACGAAATTCCAGAAGACGCATTAATCGTAGCAGCGCCAACGCTCACCAACCCGCCGCTCGCGGCAACGCTTGACGTTGCAGAGATCGCGGCAGCAGCAGACGTTATCGAAACTGCGTCTGCGCTGAAATTGCTTGTCGCCCCCATAGCCGCGCTTCCAGCAATCGCGGTGACGGCAGATGATGCTATGGTTGAGGACGCAGTTATTAGCGCTTGTACGTTTTGGAATTTTTGCGCAGAGGCAGTAATCGTTGCAGCACTCTCAAGTGCTGCACTGCCAGATATGGTTCTCTCAGCGTTTGCGCTTACCGCCGATAACGCTGTTATTGCAGCCGAGGCAGTAGTGACTGATTGACCAGCCGCAGTGACGCCTGACGACGCTCCAATTAACGCAGCGCCAGGTCGCAGTCGTTGAGCAGCAGCCGAAAGGCTTGCATTGCCCGCTATTGCAGCACTAGCCGACCTGATTGCCTCGCTGGTAGCGGAAACTAACGAAGAAGCTGAAATCGTAGCGCTTGCCGCTACCACAGTTGCAGAGTCGGCGGTTATAGCAGAAGAGGCTGCGACTAACGCCTGAGCATGTCTAAGCCTTTGCGCAGCAGCTGAGATACCTGATGAGCCAGCAATTGCAGAGCTCGTAGTCCTTGTTCGATTTGCGCTTGCAGATAGCGCCGAAGCTGCTGCAATCGTAGCCGCAGCGCTTGTGACTGTTTCAGCGGATGCTGAAATACTAGAGCTTGCCGAAATCGTCGCAGCCGATGGTGTAATGACTTCAGCCGATGCTGAAACGTTAGAAGACGCTGCGATGAGCGCTTGGACATCTCTAAACCGCTGGCCAGCAGCCGTGATAGTTGAAGACCCAGAAATTCCCGCGCTTGCCGTCCTAGCGCGAAGACCACTGGCGGCAACCACAGAAGAAGCACTGAGAGTTGCCGAAGCGACTGCCACCAGTTGCGAAGCCGCCGCCACAGCCGAAGAAGAAGCGATAGTAGCTGCAGCATCAACATACGACCATTCGCCATAGCGCCCTTCGCCATAACTTCCGTAATTCCAACCTTGCTGGCTCATTAGTCTAACGTAATGTCTACGTCGCCCGCAGGGAAGCGGAAAACATCGCCGGTCTCGATTGTTCTGCTTGATGTCAGGTTAGACCACCCCAACAAATTACCACTGCTGTTTTGGTCGAAGACACCAACAGCAACGATAGTTCCCCAGTTGCCCGTTGCCGTCGGAAAATCTACAGCAGATGAGTTAGTAGACGCCGCGCCAGTCGTGGTAAAGGCAGCACTTTGTCGGGCGTAAGCGCTTCCAGAAAGTTCAGTACCACCACCAGCGTCCGTTGGAGCGCTGGTGAATAGGCCGAGGTATACAGTGCTAGGGCTAGTATAAGCCGTATTGCTAAATGCATGAGCTAACAATTTGTTTTCGAGATAGTCAGAAAATCCAGCCATTTTAAAATCCTCTAGTTGAGCGCAGCCGCTCTCATTTTGACGCTGGTCTGGCCAGCCGTTCGTTGGTTGCTCACTTCCAGATCATCAATCGCTCGCTGGTACAGGCTTGCCCATACGGTTATGCGCTCGTCGTTCTGCAGGTACGGTGCGCTCTGCATCAACGTGCCGTAGAGATAGATGTCTGGATTGTGCGTGAGCAGCCAGTTGCTTGTGTTCGTGTCAGACAAAGCCGCGATCTTGGCGTAGTAGACAAGCTCTGCCGTGTACCCGGTCGCCGTGTTGTCTGGTGATGGAAATACCTGTATCTCAGTACCAACGTGGCTGTAGCGCGATGGCGTGCCCGTTGCACTACTGCCAGACTTCAGCGCGTTAAGCGCCTCGTTCGTGACAAACTCCATCTGCGTTACTGGGTTAGTCTCTAAGATAAGACTGACCGTCTGTATCCAATCTGCCGGGGTTGCGCTGTACTCGCTGTCGATCGTCGCCTGAGATCGAGTGATCATGTAGCGATGGCGGATGCTGCGATTAAACTGCGATTCCGCCAAAGCCACAAAGTCACCTATCGCACTCGTCAGATCCGTGCGGTTGAGCCAATCGGCTACGCTCGCCTGGAGCTCTGAGTACGTTGCGATCGCCATCAGATACGCGCGTCTCGCGTGCGGAACGCGCGGTTATCTGGGTCGTTAAGCCATGCCCGCATCTTTTTAGGATCGTCGGCAATGCCTCTCGCCTTTAGGTCGTACAGAACGCTCAA
>PBSV01000092.1 GCA_002726435.1 Opitutia bacterium
GAAACACCACCCAACAATCCCCGTTTATCTTGGTGCCAATTCCGGACACGGAAAACGTGGCCATCCCAATACTGAACGGGATCAACAGAACAAAGCTGGGTTTATGCTCAAGCATTTCTTTCCCAACAAGGTCAAGGGTGAGCTCCTTGCCCCTCCTCAAGTAAAAAGTGAACTAAAAAGCAAAACCCTAAAAGTAAGTGTATCCTTCGCCCCGGGTTCAGCCGAAGAAAGTGGTCGCATCTGGTGGATCTTTGACCGTGCTCCGGACGGCAGCCCCAGCTACATGAGTGAAATGATCCCGGACAATCAAACCATGGAAATGAAAAGGCAAGGCAATGAATGGACCGTCACCATCAAGCTCGACCCCAAAGCCAAACGCATTGATTTCTTCAGCAACCACCGCAAAACCCTTCGGTACAAAGAATCGCCTTACAGAACATACATTTCCAGCCCCTACACTCGGGTGAATTTAAAATAATGAAAAGTACTTCGATCATCTTGACCTTAGTTTTTCTAACGATTTCTCTATCGGCAAAGGATAAGCCAAACATCATCATTCTTTTGGCGGACGACCTTGGCTGGTCAGATTTGGGGTTTCAGGGGTCAGCTGACATCCGCTCGCCCCATATCGACTCACTCGCAAGCAATGGAATCCAGTTCACTGATGGGCATGTGTCCGCCTCGGTATGTAGTCCCTCCCGGGCCGGATTGATGACCGGTCGATACCAGCAGCGATTTGGGCACGAGGCCAATTCTCCACCCGAATCCGCCGGCATGGACCTGGAACAGGTTACTCTAGCGGATGCCCTCAAAAAACTTGGATACCGCACAGGACTCGTCGGAAAGTGGCATTTAGGAAATCAAGATGTCTACTACCCGAACCAGCGTGGTTTTGATTATTTTTATGGCCTCCGATCTGGTTCAAGGAGTTATTTTTACAACCCCAAGAAAGAGGACAAGGCAGGCAATGCCAAAGGGATCGAAGAGAATGGAAAACCGGTCAAATTCAATGGCTACCTGACTGATGTGTTTGGACAAAAAGCGATCGATTTTATCCATGAAGAAGACGACAGACCTTTCTTTCTGTTCCACTCCTTCACCGCTCCTCATGGACCGATGCATGCCACCGAGGAAGACAAGGCCCTATTCGTATCGATCAAAAATACCAAGAGAAGAAGCTACGCCGCCATGATCTGGGCAATGGACCGGGCAATTGGTAAACTGGTTAATTCTCTGAAAGCCTCCGGGGAATTCGAAAATACCTTGATTTGGTTTCTCAGTGACAACGGAGGGGCTACTGGAAACGCGTCGATTAATCTTCCGTTGGCCGGGCACAAGGGGATCAAATTCGAAGGGGGAACCCGGGTTCCCTTTTTTGCTCATTGGCCAAAGCAATTTAAAGAACCTAAGAAATTTGATCCGATGGTGATCTCCTTGGATATCATGGCCACTTCCCTGGCCGCGGCTGGAGCCAAGGTTAATGATTTAAAGGGTCTGGACGGGATGAACCTAATACCCTTCATCCAGGAAGAAAAATCTACACCCCCTCACAAGAACCTGTACTGGCACAAACTCTGGTTCTCTGCAATGCGGGAGGGCCCATGGAAATTAATTTATGTGCAGGATTATGGATACGCTCTTTACAACCTGGAGGAAGATCTGGGTGAATCCACAAACCTGATCCAATCGGAAAAGAAAAGATCAGAGCAGATGATTGCTCAGCTCAATGATTGGAAAGACGGGTTGGAAAAGCCCAGATGGGACGAGGCGGAAGTCTGGTTTCGGACCCATAGCAAGACCCATATCCGAATTATCGAAGGAGAGTAGTTCATTTATTTCTGCCCCTCGGAAACCTGAACAAATCCGAGGACTTCGAGGCCTTTGGTTATGTAATCATTTCGATGCAGCAGACTCCAAATTAATTGAGAGGAATAATTTTCAAACATCAACAAGACTAATCCCTTGTCAATTCCCAGGTAACTTTTCGCAACCCAAGGCATATCCCCACTGGATTTAGTATGATAACTGTAGGCATCAAAAAGACCATATTTTCCAACCAGACCTGGTATTTCGTACATATGCTCGAGGGCGGAGATTGATTCAACTGGAGTGAAAGGAAGAAAAGACAAAGCCCCATAAGGTGCTACCGTTCCGTCTTCCAGCAACTTGTGCCCGCGACCAATCGGTAGCGATCCGTACAGTCCGCTATAACCGGTGGAGGGACTGATTGAAGCAGTCATCCCCCATGAGTTTGGACCCAGTCCTTTAATTCGATGAGCATTATCAATGGCGTATTGTCGGGCGGCCAATCCAGCATGACGGGAATTTTCAAACCAGTTTCGTCCGAGCTTGTCGCGTAGATTTCGAAAGTCGATGAATGCATGTGTCCACTGGTAGGTGAAAGCGGAACCGGTGCCGCAAAAAATAAACTCTTCTCCCTTGTAGCTTCCAAGCGGGGTTTTCATCGCGTAGTAGGAATCTGCTCCCGTTGAAAAACTCGGGTTAGGAGAGCCGGCGGCAAGAATATACAAAAAGAGATGTTCAGCATATGCAGACCATCCTCCGAACATTCCTTGGTCGGTGATACCGGGAGGAATTTCCGCAGGCAAATCTTCCGGATAACAGGCAAGATAGGGATGCTTGGTCGCTGGGTTGGTGAACCATTTCCAATCCATCTCGAAATACATTTGTTGGGTTAGATTCTTAATCTCACCCCCAAAGTATTCGGAGGCGGCAAGAGCCCCTAGAAGCATGGTTCCGGTCGATGCGTTACTGAGTTCGACATTTTTAGAATCTCTCCATCCACGATTGCCGGTATCCTGATCAATGAAATGATACCAAAAACCTTTGATCCTTTTTAACTTTCGAAGAGTTTGCAGTGTAATTAGAATTCGTTTTTCCCCTTCCTCGCGACTAATCCATCCCCTCTCCACTCCAATGATGATTGCGGTGAAATAAAACCCTTGTTCTTCGATCGCCAGTGGACTGCGTTTTCTCATTCCAACATAGTCACCATTGGTCATTCCGTAAGTTGGACTTTTCGGGTCAGAGTTCCATTCATTCCAAAAAAAGTTAAAACATCCACGTAGTTCTCTCACCATTAAGGGTGTGAGTTCTTTGGGGCTCGAAAATACTGGAAAAATCAAATCACGCCCACTGACAATGCTCGCGAATACTAAAAATAGTGAGACTAGTATCTTCACCTTTAGAATAATTATAATCTTTTTTGTTATCCCTGAATGGGAACAACCCAAATATTTCGAAAACGGACAGGGTTTCCATGATCCTGCATCTTGATAGGCCCGGTGTCCCCGTGGACTTTGTATTCGGAAATTGAGTGCGGCCCCCGCCAACCAGTTCCTCCACTCAATTCCAAATGGTCATGAATTACATGCCCATTATGAATTACGAAAAATTTGGCCTTGCGCGTGACTTTCCCCTCCTGATCAAATTGTGGACGATGAAAAATTATGTCGTAAGATTGCCACTCACCCGGCCCCCGAGAAGCATTCACGAGTGGTTTGGCACGGCCATAGAGGGCACCACACTGACCATCCGGATAAGTGATGTTGTTGTATGAATCAAGCACCTGGATCTCGTACTGACCCATTAGAAAGACCCCACTGTTTCCTCGACCTTGGCCTTTACCCTTCGCGACTACAGGTGTAGCAAATTCGATATAAAGCCGACATGATCCGAATTCATTCTTACTTTGAATATAACCACCACCCTTCACAGATTCTAATGCCCCATTGACTAAATTCCACTTGGTCGGACCTCCATCCGCAGCCTCCCAGTTCTCAAAAGTTTCCTTGGTGCCGTCGAAAAGTACAACTGCTCCTGCAGGTGGCTTCGCCTCCTCGGAATCATAGGATTTGGGCTTGACCACGGGAGGCTGGGGTTGTTTTTCAGGGTCTGTCTCATGTACCTTGACCCCGTTAATAAACATATACTCAACTTTTCGCCCATTTTGCTCGCGAACTTCCTTGCGGATTACAGAGCCTGACATTGAAGAAATCAAGGAGGTTATGGTTGCGAATACGAGCAACAACAGAGATACTTTTTGCATCCATCATGGTACGTATCTTTAACCTAGAACTGTCAATTTCATTGAAACCAATATTTTTGTTTTTCCCACTCTGCTCCCTCGTCAATTGACCATGAAATCAATTTGCCCCACTGTAATTTTCTTTCTCTATTCATTTCTGAATTCTATGGGTCAATCCGGCTTGGCTCCAGAAGTCGCCGACCTTAACGCGGAAGATATTTCGTATGAAAATGAAAAGCACCTCCCCGATCTTAAAACACCTTTTTTCAATCCCTCTCCCCGTGACAAAAACGACCAGTTAAGAGTGGGGAAACTGGGAGAGGACGGCGGCGACAAAAACAAGGTCCTTGCCTATGCCCGCAGGCTTGGAGAACCGTCAGGGAATGAAAAATCCGGGAATACCGACAGTTTGCTTATCGCTTATCGTGGAAAATTGATCTTCGAATCTTATTTTCGAAGAGGTCGATCCAATTATCCTCACTATCAGATGTCGATCACCAAGTCCTACACCGCCTATGCCCTAGGTCGTGCAATCCGGTTAGGTTACTTATCCATCGATGACCTCCACAAACCAGTGGTTTCTTTTCTTCGGAATATTAATGTCACCAAGCTCGCCGAAGGAACCGGCGGGATTACTCTTCATCAAGCCATGCAAATGAGCTCAGGCATTCGACTGAAAAAAAATAAAATTCCTGAAGTTGCTCAACAACCTGAGCTTTTAAGGGGACAAGGACAAGCACAGGCTTACCTACAATTCACCCAACCAATTTCCAGTGCGTCCCCACAATCGTATAAGTATCAGGCGGCCGATACTGTTCTCACCATGCAAGTTCTTGATGCAGTGGTGCCAGGCTCCGCCGAATCATTCATTCGAGAGGAGCTTCTTCAGCCAATGGGGATTGTCAACTACCGCTGGCAAGAGGACCTAAGCGGACTCCCCAAATCTGCCGCGGGGGCTAGTTTTCTTTCACGGGACATGATCAAAATGGGCCTTCTCACCCTAAACGGGGGAAAATGGAAGGGGCAGCAACACATTGACGATTCCTTTATTAAATTGGCAGTCTCTCCCCATGTGGAAACCAACGAAAACATTTTTTACGGCTACTTCTGGTGGAGCCAGAACAAAGAAATTGAAGGTAAGAAATATCACATTATTCAGGGTCGGGGAGCCGGTGGACAATTTATTTTCATTTTCCCTTCCATGGATCTAGTGGTGGTTGCAACCGCTCACAACAAGGGAATGGGAAAGATGCTCAAGGAACTACCAGAAAACTTGGTCCCAGCATTTGGAGGATAGAAATCTTCAAGGGATTATTTGATGAATGGAAAAACTGCACTTTCGAATCGCGATTCCTTCATTGCCAAGTAAATTTTCCTCACTATCTCAGGGTTCTCGGAAGCAATGTTTTTCTCCTCACCAATATCTTTCGATAGGTCATAAAGTTCAATTGGGGAGTTCGAGTCATCTTTAACATTGAGACGAACTCCTTTCCACTTGCCCATACGGACAGCTTGTTTCCCGCCCTGCTCATGAAATTCCCAATATAAGAAATTTCGATTCTTCTGATTCTGTGGTTTTCCGAGAAGAGTTGGTGCAAAGGATACACCATCCAATCCATCTGGGGTTACAACTCCGGAAAGTTCGCACAGCGTGGGGAGCAAATCCCAACCTGCTGCAATATGTGAACTGGATGTGCCCGCATTGATTTTGCCAGGCCACCACGCTACAGTCGCCACCCGGATACCTCCTTCGTAAAGATCACGCTTGTATCCCTTCAACGGGCCGTTGCTGTCAAAAAAATCAGGTTTGTGCCCACCCTCTTTATGAGGACCGTTATCGGAGGTAAAGATGACCAAGGTGTTTTCATCAATTTTCAATTCTTCGAGCAGGTCCAAAATCCGTCCGACATCTTCATCCATATGCACCATCATGGCGGCAAAGGCGGCCACCGGATTTGTAATTACTGAGCCTCCATACTTTCCGGTGACTTTTTCAAACTCGGGAAACTTCTTTCGCCATGGAGCGATCCGCTTTTCGGGCGACTGCATCGCGGCATGAGGAATTGTGAATGGTACATAACAAAAAAATGGATTGTCCTTATTCTTCTGAATGAACTTGATGCATTCATCCGCAATCAAATCATGGGAGTAATGCTTACGTTCGAGGATGACTTTTTTCCGGTCACTCCATACATGGGTGGGGTAAAAATTGTGGGACTGGCGTTGACAATTCAGCCCATAAAAGCGGTCAAACCCTTGGTTCATTGGATCGCCCTCTGAACCGGGTGCTCCCAGTCCCCATTTTCCAAACATACCCGATACATAGCCCGCAGGCTTCAAGACTTCGGGAATGGTGACCGCTTTCAAAGGAAGCGGATGCTGGCCTTCGGGACGAATTTCTTTGTTCCCGCGAATGAATCCATGGCCAGTATGCAGGCCAGTCATCAAACTTCCCCTAGAAGGCGCGCACACCGTGCTTGAAGAATAGAAATCAGTAAGCTTCATCCCCTCCCTCGCCATGCGGTCTATATTGGGAGTGACAAAATTCTTCTGCCCAAAACAGGAGAAGTCTCCATAACCGGCATCGTCGACCATGATGTAAACGAAATTTGGTTGGCGTGCCCGGAGGGCGACGAAGATGAAAAATACACTGAAGACCAGAACGAAAAATTGTTTCATAAGCTTACCGATCATATTTAGAATCGACCAACTGATAGGTCAGTACTAAAAATTATATAATTCCAATTATTTTCTCCAATAAGTTTTTGCTTGGTTGACGAAAGAAAGATTTGTTTTTCGGATAAGGAAATGATTCGAATTTTCATTGTATTATTTTTTGCCCTGACTGTTCTGTTCGTTTTCGCCTCTCCAAAACCCAATATTTTACTCATCATGGCGGACGACATGGGCTATTCAGACCTTGGTTGTTTTGGGGGTGAAATAGACACTCCAAACCTGGATGCCCTGGCCGGAGAAGGAGTCCGCTTCACCAACTTCTACAGTGAAAATATGTGCTGGGTGTCTCGTGCTTCCTTACTCACGGGCGTCTACCATAGAACCTCCCTCAAAGACAATTCTCTCCATCCTCGTTGCCTTACACTACCAGGTGCTCTCGCTGCAAATGGATACCGGACTGCAATAATGGGTAAGTGGCACTTGGCCGGTAATTACGACAGGGCAAGTGAGGAGAATGCGGTCTTTCCCGACGAAAACGGATTTAATTACTTTTATGGAATCCTCGGTGGAGCCAGCAGTTTCTTTGCTCCTATCGGACTCAAAAGAAACCGAACCCCGATTGATCATGAATTCATCAATAATCCAGAGTACTACTTCACAAATGCGATCGGAAAAGAAGCCCTCTCTTTTTTAAAAAAACCAAGGGATAAACCCTTCTTTCTTTACCTTCCGTTTACTGCCGCTCATTGGCCCCTTCATGCACCCAGTAAAGAAATTAAGAAATACAAGGGAAAGTTTTCCGCCGGATGGGATGAATTGAGGAAGAAAAGGCTTCAACGAATGAAAGAACTCGGAGTGATCGGGCCTAGCGTAGTTCTTTCCGAACGCCATCCCAAAGTACCACCGTGGAAGAAAGAAGAAAATAAAGCCTGGCAGGAGCGGCGAATCGAAGTGTATGCGGCACAGGTTTCGATCATGGACCGTGTAATCGGAGAGGTTTTCGATTATTTGAAAAGTACGGGACAGTTTGAAAATACCCTCACTTTTTTCACCATCGACAATGGAGGATGTCATGTGGAATATAACTCTGACCGTAAAGGTGATTACCTTCCGGAAAAAACCCGAGATGGACGACTGATGAGACCGGGTAATCTCTCTAAAATCATGCCAGGTCCCGAAATTACCTACCAGAGTTATGGACATGGATGGGCAAATTTATCCAACACACCCTTCAGGCTTTTCAAGCAGTATGACCATGAAGGCGGCATCCACACTCCTATGATTGCCCACTGGCCCAATCGTATTAAGGGTGGGGGTTCGATTTCTCCTACCCTCTCCCACCTCGTAGACCTGATGCCCACAATCCTTGAAGCTACTGAAGTAAGCACTGAAAAGATGACCGAGGAGGAGCATCGAATTACATGGGACGGGCGATCGATTCTTCCTTCACTTCTTGGAAAAAAACAAAGCGACCCATCCCTTCTTTTCTTTCACCACGCACGCGGGAAAGCAATTCGCACAGGAAACTGGAAGCTCGTCTTCAACAAGGATCAAAAAAAATCAGCGAAGTGGGAGTTATATGACCTGAAGAAAGACCCCAGCGAATTGACGGACTTGGCAGATACAAATCCTAAAAAGGTCCAGGAACTTGCCAAGCTCTGGAAAGATCGGGAGAAAAATCAACTGTCAAGGGCTCAATCATCCAGGCAACTGCACAAGGAATAGCGATCCTGAACACACTCAGTTTCAACTCGCACACTGTAAGTCGATTTCATATTGTATGTTTTGATGGACACGCTCAAAGAAATCGTCGAATTGTCACACGAATTTGGCACCCCTGAATTCGTCAAGGGAGGAGGTGGGAATACTTCTTACAAGGATGAATCGACCCTCTGGGTAAAACCATCCGGTACGACCCTGGCAGGATTAGAGGAAGATACCTTCGTGACCCTTGATCGTGCAAAGGTCAATGGACTCTACAATGTCGAAACTCCTTCCGATCCACATGCTCGCGAAGAACTGGTCAAAAACTACATGGCTGAGGCTGTGCTCAACCATGCAGGACGCCCCTCTGTTGAAGCTCCTCTTCATAATGTATTGGAGACAAGATTCGTGGTACATACCCACGCCCTTTTAGTAAACGGCATGACTTGCGCCAAAGAGGGGGAGTCAATCTGCAAGCGACTTTTTCCCCATGCTTTATGGGTCGAGTACATCGACGCTGGATACACCCTGTGCATGGTCCTTAAAGATCGTATCGATGCTTACAAAGATGAATTCGGTCGAATTCCCAAGGTCATAATGTTAAAAAATCATGGAATCTTTGTCTCTGCTGACACTGCGGATGAAATCCGTTCCTTGTATGCCAGCGTGATGGAACCCCTGCGTAACGAGTATGATTGTTTGGGGATTTCAGAGAATCTGGGGATTGAAGAATACGAGGAAAATCCCGAAACTGAAGCAATCATTAAGAAACTTTTCGGTAAAGACGCAAAGTTCATCGAGTCATCCGGGATTTTCCAATGCGTGCCAGGTCCAATTACTCCCGATCACTTAGTGTATGCCCGGGCATTTCCTTTTTCGGATGAGTTGACGCAAGAAAATGCGGATGCATATCGGGCCAAGCATGGATTTGCCCCCAAGGTAGTGGTTCAGGGAAACCGAATCTATGGTTTGGGAAGAACTGAAAAGAATGCTGGACTCGCCTTACTCTTTGCTCAGGACGGTGGCCAGGTTATGCAGCTCTCTCAAGCATTCGGAGGAATTGAATACATGACTGATCGGGCGAGAGAATTCATTGAAAATTGGGAAGTTGAATCTTACCGCGAAAAGGTAGCCAGTTAGAGTATTTGATTCTTTCTGAATTTTTCGTACAATCTTGGTTGTATTGATTGCCTCATGAAACTGATCTTTGTCCGTTTTACTACTTTAGCATTTCTACTTCTGTTTTTTTCCGGATTTATTTCCAGTCGGAAAAAGTCTGAAGTCGAGTTTGGGGAAGGACGAACCCCTCCTCCTAAAAATAACCTCCCAGTTCTCGGTTCCGGGTTTGCCATGAGCAAGGGGTACTATCGGGGATCTCCGGTGGGCGAACTTTCTGGATGGACTCTTTCCTTATGGTTCGAAGTTCACTCCACGAAGAAAGGAGATCTTTTCGGTATCGTCAGTGAACCTACGAAAGGCAGGGGCTTTCGCCTAACCTCAGAGAATGGCTCTCTCATTTTCAGCGATAACACTCAAAAAAGAAAACCTTGGAGCCTCAGGGTTGAGGGTATCAGTCAGGAAACCTGGCACCATCTGGTGCTCAGTTACGACCAAGCCAGTGGACTCACTTTCTACCTAGACGGGGAAAAAATTCTTGAAGGAAGAAAAGGTCAAATGGGACATGCCACCAAATTCGACAACTATCACTTTGGAGCTGCGGTTTTGGGAGGAGACAAAGTGGGTTATTTTTTCGATGGTCTGATTGATGACTTTTCTCTTTTCAATCTGCCCTTCGATGAATCGGACATACAAAGACTTCGGGAAGGGGAAGATTTTAAGGACTCGTTAGTTGCTTTCAACGATTTTGAAAATGTCGACCATCAGAAGCTCGCTTTTTTTGACCCGGAAAAGTTCGATGAAAATTACCTCGAAAAGGGCAAGGAGCTTTACCAACTCAACTGTATAGCATGCCACAGCAAGGATGGAGTATCCCCTCCTCCCAATCCACTCTCCCGAATGTTCACCAAAAACATAATGGAAAATGGAGGTGATCCCTATTCCATGTTTCGAACCCTGACCTACGGATTTCGCAACATGATGCCCTCGGTGCAACTCAAGCCGGCGGAACGATACCAAGTCATTCACTACCTGCGCCAGCGGGTGATCAAGGAGAAAGCCCCTGAGCTTCTTGTTGAAATTAATAAGAATTACATTCAAAAAATGCCCAAGAGCCCGGATAGTTCGAGTAGGGAAGCCAAACGAATTGAGGAATTGGCAAAATCCGGTTACCTCAGGGACTACGGAAAGGCTTTGATTTCACCAGTTGTGGGTAATGCCAAAAGCTCAAACGCCCTGACTATTAATCTGGGTGATGAAACCACAATTTCCTATGACCTTGGAACCATGCGATCAATTGGAGCATGGACTGGTGGATTTCTTGATTTGAGTGAAACTTTACATCACAAACTCCGGGCGGGCGGTTTGCCCTCTGCCCGTTTCGAAATGATTATGCACTCAAAAGATTGGGGCTGGGCGTGGGACGGAAAGGCCGAAAATCAAGCACCGGATCTCTTTCCCAGAACAGTCTGGCCGGAAGAACAAATCCGTTATCGCGGCCACTACCCCCATGGAGAAAACACTATTCTCTCCTACACCGTTCAGAAACGCGGTGTTTTAGAAAGTCCAATCCTTGAAAAAACTAATCGCACCCCATTGATTCATCATCGACTAAGCATTGAACCCGGGAAGAATTCATTGGAATTGATTATCCTACGTGAGAAACACGAAATCAAAAACAAACAGGCAACTGCCCGTCACTGCATGGTTTGGCTACAAGCCCAAGAAAAAGAGATTAAGTTCAGGTCTGGCAAAAACGATGAATTAATCCTCCAAATTCCTCCCTCTGATCGACCCCTGCACCTCAACCTTGCGATGGCTTTCGATGAGAGTGACGAACTGGAAAAGAAAAAACCTTGCGACCAAGTGGTTAATCTACACAGCTACACCAAAGGGGGGGAACGCCGGTGGAAGACGACTCATGAATTAAAGGGCAGA
Source organism: Opitutia bacterium (assembly GCA_002726435.1). Lineage (GTDB taxonomy): Bacteria > Verrucomicrobiota > Verrucomicrobiia > Opitutales > Seribacteraceae > Seribacter. The sequence continues at coordinate 11,483 of PBSV01000092.1, forward strand.
CTCGAAACCTCGACTTTTCAAGGCTATACAATGGACAGTGTTACCGTACCACTGAAAAATAACTACAATTCGTGGATGCGTACTTCTTCGCTCGCTTTTTTCCCTGATGGACGACTGGCGGTTGGCACCTTGCCCGGGGACATTTGGATCGTCAGTGGAATCAACGAAGAGCTCGATTCGATCCGTTGGCAAAGATTTGCCGCCGGTCTCTATGAACCGCTGGGCATGAAAGTAGTTGACGGTGTCCTCACCGCAATTACTCGCGGACGAATTGTAAAACTTCACGACTACAACAAAGACGGTGAAGCGGATTTTTACGAGGCATTCTTCAACGAAGATGAACCAAGCCAAGGTTGGCATGCTTACAATTTCGACCTCGAAGTGGGTGAGGACGGGTCCTACTATTACGGAAGAACCGGCGGATTCAGCCAATGGTCGATCCCTGGCGGAATCGTCTGCGTGTCCCCGGATGGAAAAAGTTCAAAAGTTGTCGGGGTTGGACTGCGCGTACCGAATGGAATTGGCCGTCTGCCGGATGGACGGATTACTTTGGGAGATAACCAAGGCACTTATGTTCCTGCCAGCAAGATTTCAATTACCAGTCCGGACGCTTTTCATGGGGCTGGGTCATGGAATAAACATGGGGAGAAATACGACCCCAAGCAAATTGTCCAGCCAATCGTTTACATGCCCCAGGAACTAGATAGCTCAAGCGGTGGCCAGTTGTGGGTAAGGCAAGACGATCGGCTCGGCCCTTTAAGGGGTCAATACTTTCATACTTCCTATGGAAAAGCCGCCACGATGTATGTTATGTTAGACAATTTAAAAAATGCCACCCAGGGAGCGGTTTATTCCCTCCCCTTGAAAATGGAGTCAGGAACCATGCGTGCAGCAAAAAATCCTATTGATGGACAACTCTACTTTTCCGGACTGACTGGCTGGCAGGCGGGAGCAACCCGTGAAGGCAGTATTCAAAGATTGCGCTACACTGGAGAAAAAGGAATTTATTTGAAGGAAGCAAAAGCCCGCGAGGGAAGGCTTGAACTCACATTTACAGAATCGATTGATCCAAACTCCATTGATTTGGATTCCTTTTCCGCCACCGCCTGGAATTATCGCTGGTCCAAAGGTTATGGATCTCCCACTTATAAGCTTTCCACGCCCGAAGTCAGAGGGATTGATGAGTGGGAAATTCATGATACGAAAATTAGCCATGAAGGCAGAAAGGTAATTGTTGGGATTCCAGAACTTAATCCCTGTCACAACCTGAAACTCGAATTCTCGGTTCGGGGAAAGAATGGTGCGGAACTTTCGGGCCCCGTATATTTTACAATTCATGAACTGCCCGAAAGCTAATTCTTTGAGTGAAACTACTTTTTTTTCTTTTTTTCTTTTCAAAAAATCTGATGAAAATTGGTTCATAAGGTTTGCTCAAAAAAAAATCGGAGTTAAAATTTAAAGCCGTAATGAATCGAAGATTATTTCTACGCGGATCGCTTGGTGCATTGGCCTTACCGGCAATGGAATCTATTGGCGTGCCCAAAAAATCCAGTTTCATAGGTACTGAATCCAAAAGACTGGTGTGTATTGGCAATTCATTTGGTTTCCATTCCTCTCATTTTTTCCCTTCAAACCCAGGACCACTTCGTTCCCTTCCCAAAGCCCTGCATCCACTCAAAGAGAACATCGATCAAGTTACGATTTTTTCCAACCTCGATCACGGCGTTAAGGGCGGACATTATGCGGTTCACTCCTTTCTTTCTGGAGTCAAACAGTCACAAGCTTCTTCGATGCCAAACGGAAATCTCTCACTCGATCAGCGAGCCGCCGAGGTCTTTGGTTTCAATACCCGCTTTCCCTCCCTTGTGGTGGGTTCGGAGAACGGTCTTCACGGGGGTTGTCAAATGTCCTGGACCCGATCCGGGGTGCGCGTCCCTCCAATCGAAGGGCCAAGGGATCTTTTTCGCAAGCTTTTCATTGGTAACAAATCCAAAAATCATGAACAATTCCTTGATCAATATGAACTTGGAAAGTCAATTCTTGACGCAAGCCTAGAAGATGCACGCAACCTCGGAAAGCGCCTGAATGGAAGAGACCGCGACAAACTGGACGAATATTTTACTTCGATTCGGGAAGTGGAAAACAATATCCAGCAAAAAGAAAAATGGCATTCAGTGCCCAAGCCAAATGCACCATTCAATGAACCGACCGACAAAAGTTTTGTAGAGAATATACCCACCCTCTACAAACTGATTGCTCTTGCACTAGAGACAGATTCCACTCGCATTGCCAGTTTTGAAATGGCAGGTGCAAAATTTAACACCGGTTTACTCGGTTTGGATAACGGATACCACTCCTATTCTCATCATGGGCAGAAGCAGGAAAATATTGACGCCCTGCTCGCCCTGGAAATCTACCAGATGGAATGTTTTGCTAAATTCCTGAAACAGCTTAAATCCAAAAAATCTCCACATGGTTCTTCACTTTTGGACGAAACCACAGTACTGTTTGGCAGTGGAATGGGGAACGGAAATGCCCACACCAACAACAACCTACCCATCCTGTTGGCCGGGCGGGGTTACCAGACAGGTTCGCATCAAGCCATGCCCGAAGCCAAAAATAAAAGAGTTCCCCTTTCCAACCTGTACCTTTCAATTTTGAATCAACTGGGAGTTGAGGATGAATTCTTTGCCCATTCCACCGGAACCTTAACCATTTAAGAATAGTCGTACTATGGGCATAAAATTGTCTTTGAGTATTTGGGTTGTTTTCATTCTTCAGTCTTCCAATCTTTATGGTGAGAAGGGTTTTTCTTCTGTTGTCACTCCCTTTTTACAATCTCACTGCTTCAAGTGCCATGGTCCGGAAAAACAAAAAGCGGACCGACGCTACGATCTGCTTTCGCATCCCATCGAGGATGACGAGGAATTGCTCCTTTTTCAGGATATTCTCGACCAGTTAAACCTCGGAGAAATGCCCCCTGAGGAAGAACCTCGCCCCGACCCCAATGAGGTAAAAGAAGTAGTGGCTTGGCTCACCAACGCGATAGCAGATGCCCAGAATAAAAGAGAGAGTAAAAATAGTGAAACTGTTCTGCGCCGCCTCAACCGCAGGGAATATTTACATACAATTAGTGATCTTTTTGGTCTCAAAATCGATGCCTTTGACCCTACTGAAGGTTTTCCCTCCGACCAAGAAGTCCATCACTTGGACAACCAGGGGCATGCACTTGTGACCTCTGGTTTTCTGATGGACCAATACTTAAAAGCAGCCGGCTTGGTGGTCGAAAAAGCCCTGAACACTCTGGACCTGCCTACTTCGAGAAAATGGATTCAAAATGGAAATTTTGAACAGGGTGAATTCACTGGTTTCATTTCCAGTGTGCAGAAGCGGGAGTTTATCGATGAACCACTCAAATCCATGAGTTGGGGCATGAAGGGCATGACAGGCACGATGTCTCAGGAACAACTCGCCAAACGCAGGAATTATTTGACCGAAAAATTCGAAGCTACTCTCCACGATGTAGAAAATATCCCTACCCACATCCGTCTCTACGAACACCCCAGGACCCAACGGCATATGGGTTCCTATGCCTACATGTCGGAGTTATCAGAAGGTGTGCCACACGATGGATACTACTTTTTTGCTTTTGATGCCACCGGCATGAACCGGGTCCCTCCCTATGAAAAAAAATTTGCTGGCACCCGAACGGACGAGCCTTTTCGGCTGGCGGTTGTCCCAGGAAACAGTGAGGTTGGTCCGCTCCATCTCCCCCAGCCTCTGGAACCTGAATTGGCTCATTTTGAATTGGTGGACGGGAAAAGAAAAAAGTACCATGCTCGTATATGGTTGAATCGAGGTCAAACCCCCCGGCTAATTTTCCAAAATGGATCGCATCACGCCCGAATCGCTAACATCGAAGCAGCCAAATTCCTTCGAGAAAAGCGTGGCCTTCCCGCGTTTATTTCCGGAAATGACAATTTAGTTTATGGTCTTCAGCACGCTAAACTGCCTCATGTTCGAATCCATCACCTCTTCCTGAACGGACCTGTCATTGAAGACTGGCCTACCCCCACGCAAAGAGAAATTCTTGGAGGAGATACCTTCAAGCCAATGAGTGTCCGTTTCAAATTAAGTGATTTTCTGGAACGGGTTTATCGTCGACCAGTCACTGAGAAACAGGTGGATGCAATTCACCGGGTTTACCTAGCCCGCACCCACAAAGGAATTGATTCCTGGCAAGCATTTAAGGATTCGATCAAGGCTTCGCTCTGCTCTCCTCATTTCATTTATTTGCAGGAACAACCAAATCCCGAAACCAACAAAATTGATCAGTTTTCTATCGCCTCCCGACTCAGTTATTTTCTCTGGTCCTCCATGCCAGATCGTGAATTACTTTCCCTGGCAAAAAAAGGACAACTTTCCAACGCCGCTACCATGAGGGCCCAAATTAAACGCATGCTTCTGGATTCAAAGTCTGACCGTTTCGTGGACGGATTTCTCGACGCTTGGCTTACTCTCGACAGCCTCGGTACTACTCCACCGGATCATCAACGATTCAAAGAATATTACATCGATCATCTGGCCCCTGCAATGAGGAGGGAAACGCATGTTTTCTTTCGTCACATACTCGACAACAACCTTCCCAGCTCCGAATTCCTGACCGCACCCTACACCTTTGTCAACTCGGCACTCGCCCGACTTTACGACCTGCCAGTGGTGAAATCTGACTTTCCTAATCCTTCCTCATTCATCAAGGTCAGTACACATGGCCAACCTCGAGGGGGGCTGTTGGGACATTCATCCATTCACACAGTCACCGCAAATGGGGTGGACACATCTCCAATCATTCGTGGGGTGTGGTTGTTGGAAAATATTCTGGGCACCCCTCCTCCCCCCCCTCCACCTGATATCGAACCGATTGAACCAGACATTCGTGGATCCACCACCATCCGAGATCAAATGGAAAAACACCGGTCCGATCCAACCTGCGCCGAGTGTCATCGCAAGATCGACCCACTTGGATTTGCCTTGGAGAACTTTGACGCTATCGGTCGTTTCCGGACGACTTATGAGCGAAGGAAAACAATCGATGCTTCCGGAGTTCTTCCAGGTGGCAAGAAATTTAATGACCTCAGTGAGTTCATGCGAAATTTTCGCAATGAACATAAAAAATTCACCCGTGCCTTGACCAACAAACTGATGGAATATTCTTTAGGCCGGCAAATGGGAATTGCGGACCGTCCGGAAATTGATCGCATTCTCAAACAAGTGGAGAAAGAAAAACTCGGCTTACGGGATCTCCTTGTTGCAATAGTGGAATCGGAGCTATTCACGAATCCCTAACTCTACTACCTACATCATATGCTCTCCCAATTTATCGAGTGCGAAAGATGGCAATAGAGAAACAATCAATTTTTTGTATGCTAGAACAAGAGCAGGTAATCGTGTTATCCTTTCCTTCACTCACGCCTGGAAATTTTCTATTGGCGCTCGGATCTTGCCTTGAATTCGGGTGCGTTATTTTTCGGTAACCATTGAACAAGAGCTTCTTTCACCTTTTCATGGAGAGGGTCCTTCGCCAAATTGTTGTATTCATCTGGATCAATCCGATGATCATAAAGTTCCTTGGACCCATCCTCGTAAGAAATCAAACGCCAGTTTTTTGAACGCACCGAGTGATTGCCGAAGTAAGAAGAGGTGATTGCAGGATGATCCCTCGGGGCTTCTGGATCGTCGAGTTGGGGGACCAAAGAATGTCCTTCCAAGCGAGGATTGCCGGGCAACTCACACAACTCGACGAGAGTTGGATAAAGATCAAGTAGGCTGACTGCTTCTCCACATGCTTTTCCCGGCTCAATCCCCGGACCGGCAAACAGGAAAGGGACCCGGGTTGATTCCTCCCAAAGGGTACGCTTGGCCCAATGGTTTTTCTCCCCGAGGTGAAATCCATGGTCGCTCCAAAGAACCACGATTGTATTATCCGCATGTGGGCTGAAAGCAAGTGCATCCATCACAATTCCCACGCAATGATCGACGAAACTGACCGAAGCAAGGTACGCATGGGTTAGGCTGAGCCAATGTTCATTCTTAATCACTTCCGCGTGCGTCGGAGCTACTGCATACTCATTGATGCTCAGAAAATTGGGAGGGAGGTCATCAAGGTCGGATTCCCTCGAACTTGCAAGTTCCAGGGAATCCGCCTCGTACAGGTCGAACCACTTTGAGGGAACCAAGAGCGGGACATGCGGGCGAAAGAATCCGACCGTCATCATGAATGGTTGATCAAAATCCTCCTTCAATACATTAGCCGCTTTCACAGCCAAGCGAAGATCGGACATTTGAACATCGTCCTCGGGATACCTTCCCCAATCCCACGCTCCACTCCAGTCCATGGGTCGACTGATGGCTTTTTTAGGCCTTTTACTTTTCTCCCTTCCAAACGAACGGTCAAGGTCGCCCTTCAATCGACCGGTAAAACCATGATGCAGGACCTTTCCACCAGTCAAAACATAATACCCGTTGTCCTTAAAATACCGGTGGATCGTTGGGGCATTGATCAATGCCGGCAGTGCCTCATAGCGGGGACCGAACTCGTAACTGCCATGTGTAGTGGGTGACACGCCCGACATCACGCTAACTCTTGAGGCTGTGCACACCGGGACTGAACAATGGGCATTAGTGAAATTACGCCCACGCTTGGCCAAGGCATCCATATGCGGAGTGATCGCTTGAGGATGACCATCAAGGAAGCCGACCCAGTCGTTCAGGTCATCAATCGCAATGAAGAGAACATTTGGCTTGGGGCTTTCTGGCTTGGCCCAGAGACTCAGGCCAAGCAGGAGGGAAAATAGAAAAAATGAAGGTTTTGCTTTCATGAAATTTGTTTCATTGGAATGACTTTTCGAAAGGCTATTGTTACTGAAAGCGGAGTACCTGGTGATGCATTTTTTCTGATCTCTTGGTACTTCTTTTTTAATCAGGTTAGTTCATTGATGTGTATCAATTTTGTGATACACATAAACACTAAGTCTTGTAGCAAGGCGCAAGTTTTAGAGTACTAATTTCTTCTGGTTATTCTTTATGGGCAGGAACATCATGGGCTCTCAACAGGTGCCGAACCCGATCGTACTCGGGATTGACGCATTTGTCTCCCCATCGCTTCAGGGTGCAAAGTAGCCCGATGTCCGACTCGGGTTCCTGACCTTTATCTCCGGTCTTCTTGATCCATTCCGCCAAGTAGGCACGGTGTTTTTCAAGCTGCTTGGCAAATTTTGGATCCTTTGCCAGATTATTGATTTCATGCGGATCTTTACGAAGATCATATAATTCCTCCGGTTCCTTACCATCGGGATCAAAGAAGATCATCTGGATCTTATTCATCTTACCAGCCGCCATCATTTCCCGGAACTTGATTGAAACAGGCCAGCCATCCTTGTAGGTGGGTTGCATGAAAGGCCGGTCGTCCGTGTAGTTGCGCAGATACTTAAATCGGGGAGTGATCACGGCTCGAATCTTCTCAATAGTATAATCACAGCGATCGCGGGCAGAAACCGTGTATTTCTTGGGCTTGTAATCCTTGGACAAAAAATCCTGCCCTTCCATCTTCTTGGGGATAGCTATGCCAGCGGCGGCAAGTGAAGCAGGGGCAATGTCGATGCTATTGATCAGGTCGTTCCGAACTTGAGCAGCTTGAATTCCCGGACCTCGAACGATGCAGGGCATATTGATTCCACCTTCGTAAAGCATCTGTTTGTGCCGGTGAAGTTTGTATCCATGGTCGCTGATCAGGAATATAAATGTATTGTCGTAGAGTCCATCACGCTTCAAAGCGGCAATGATCTGCCCTACCTGATCATCGGTGAAAAGCAGACAGTCATAGTGGTGGGCAATTTCTTCCCTCACTTCTGCAATGTCGGGATAATAGGGAGGAACCGGAACTTTATCGCGAGGCGTAAGGGTACCGATTGACTTGACTCTTCCACCCGATTTCCCGCCAGATATCTGAATCTGCCCAAAGAATGGCTTGCCCTGGGGACAAGCGGACCATTCCGAGCCATCCTTCGCCCCCTTAAAATTCCATTTTTCGTCGTAGTGGTCATAAATCTGATTAATGTCGAATTCAAAGTTGAAATCGTCCTTTCCACCAACATTGAAGGAATAATAATCCGCATCCCGGAAAATCTCAGGGACAAGCTCCACCCCCTTTGGCAAATCGTTCCTGTCGTACTCACCCATCGATTGACCACGGAAAGTGGCCCGGCAACTTCGGTGCTGGTGAGCTCCGACACTAGTCTGCATCATTCCAAGGATGGTCCCAGAGCGCATTGCCGAGCAGACCCCGGCAGAAGTATAAAAACGGTTGAAGCGGATTCCGCTTTCTGCCAATGAATCAATGTGGGGAGTCTTGATGACTTTATCTCCATAACAACTGAACCAACCGCTGACATCCTCCAGATAAATCCAAAGAACATTGGATCGATCCGCAGCCCACAGGCTGGCGGAATGCATTACAAAAAGAAAGAAGAAGAGGTTTCTAATCATGAGTCTCGGATTTGGGTTATGTTTGAAGTGGACTCGCAAAAGCCAACCTGATCAACACAAAATTCGATTTTTCCTAGAACTTCGTGTTGGAGTAAAACATTCCGATCACGCGAGTGGATTTTTTCCCTAGCCCCGAACCGGAAAAACTTCCTCCCGGATTCCCGTCTTTGTCCATCATGTTACAGGTCATCACAAAGCGGTTCAGATCTGGAATAAAAGCAATGTCCGCGTCCTGAATCCGGTAATTGTCCCAGTCATCCACTTCTTCGGACCGGGGAGTGATCGCCTTGCCCAAGTACTCGAAAGGATCACTCAAACTTTTCGAGCGCCAGGCGGTTACTTTGTATGGATCCCCCTTGGATTCGCGGTCACAGAAAAGGTAATAAGTGCCTTCGATCTTGGCTATAGTGGCATCCCCCACCCCATACTTATTACCTCCATTGGGATTGGGATCTACGGCTTTAGGATTTTCCATTTCCCAGTCTCCCAGTCCAGTTTCAGAGGTAAAATGTGCCAAGCTGGTTCCATCGGGCCCATGAGGGAAATCACCATGCTCGCCAAACATATGAAAGAGTCCGTCTTCGTAATAAATCCCAATGTCATCGCATTGCCCGTGCGGGAAGGAACCAGAAATTTTCCATTCTCCGTTGGAATCTTCGAGTCGTCCAGAATAGGTGAATACCTCACCCTCCTCATAAATATAGTAAGTTCCGTCCACCTTCACACCATCATCATACTCGTAATGATTTCCAATCTTGTATTCGCCGGATACAAGTTCCCAATCCTGACTACTCCAGGAAAACTTCTTGGTCCGCCAAAGATGAGCAAACTCAGGCGTATGACTAATGATTAAATGATAAGGATATTCAAGTTCAGGCTCCACGAATAATATTGAATCATGGTTGTTTCCTTTTGTGGCCTCAAAAACATTGGCATCAACCGGACGGTGCCACCCCACCCATGGATCTTCTTTTATCTTACTTTCACCGGCTTGAATGGGCACGGCGTGTAAAACTGCAAACAATATCCATAGTAACATTTTAATTTTTGGTTTCATGTATTTAATTGTTGCTTGTTTTGATGAAGGTTTCTTTGCCTAAAAAATTTAAAATCAGATTAATGAGATAAGCACAAAAAAGTAACACAAATTTGCTTGTCTGCTGGATCACAAAAAAAACATTTAGAAGGACAAAATCCAATTTTAAAAACAAAACAAATCAACTCAGTTATGTAATAAGTTCTATCCCATCCTCGGTTATTTTTATTTTACCTTTTTTGTAAAGACCGCCGATTGCCTGTTTAAATACTTTTTTGCTTACTTGGAATTCCCTCTTTATATCTTCAGGAGAGCTTTTGTCTCCAAATTCAGATTTACCACCGACTGACCTAAGGTGATTCAGGATTTTATCGAAAGTGTAATGAACATGCCTTCCCTTGTCGGGCTGTAAGGAAACATCAATTCTTCCATCCTCCCGAACACCAGTGATGAATCCTCTTAGTTTTTGCCCCTCATGGTATTTATCGTAAACCTGATTTTTATAAACTAGCCCCATATACTTGTCATCGATTGCTACTTTGAAACCCAAATCAGTGAAAGCATAGACTTCTAATTCCACCTCTTCCCAACGCGAGAATTCATCTGGATCAACATGTTCGATTAAATGCTCAAAACTATTTTTCATTTACTTTTTTTCGCAATCCGAATTCGAATGTTTAAAAAATGATAAAATGTCTGGGTTGGTGTGCTCGCTTAGTCGGGAAGAAAATCTAACTTCCAAAACAAGCTCTATCTTTGAGAGCACAGAATGCTAACCGTGGTTACAATCCGCTCTGCGGCAAAGCTTGTAGTTCCGAAAATGACTGCTAGCAAGAAATAATCCACCGAGTGAGTTTAGGATAGTTGTAACATTAAAGGCACTCCCAAAGCCAAGTTGTGCACACGACGGACAAACCCCGCAATCAACTGTGGGATTAGCCACATGAAAAGAATACTGGTAGACTGCAACAAATAAGATAAATGATAATCCGGTAATACTTAAGGCTGCCACGGCTTTGTCTTTGTGCTTTCGGCATCCCATAAATACAGCCGCAGAAGTTGTTGGCACCACTAAAAAAACCATCCATAAATGAAAGTTTTCATGAACCCAAAAAGTAGTGGAAATGATAGGCAGTAAGGCAAGAAGGACTGGTGTTAACAAGCAATGAACGGCACATACCACGGACATACTAATTGCAAGTGAGTCTAGCCAACCATGTGAGCCGCAAGTTTTTGCTTTAGGGAAGTAATTCATGAATACAATCTATTATGATATTTAATAAATCATCTATGTAAACATTGAACTCCTTTTCAAAACTCGTTGACTTTTCTTTTTTCCCTTTTGATGAAGCTACCGCCTTTATTGAGAGAAAAGCGTGACTTGTGAAATTTTATACTTTTATTCAAAGTTCTGACAATTCTTCCTTAGGATTTATAATTATCCCCCAATGATCTGGGTTGTCTTTTTTGTTTTTCATTTCCTCTTCAATGTTTTCGAAATTCGTTTATATCTTTCCTTATTCTCCCTAAAGTGTTTCCCACTCTAGGTTGCCGTTGCACTACGTTGCTGCTTTTTGGTTTGATCAACTCGGGTTGCAAAGGAATAGGCTGAGAAGAAATATGAATCCAGTTTTATTTTTTCTTGGCTTTGGCAGTCTTTCGCACCCCGTTCACACGATCATAATCGATCATGCCACCCTTGTCGGGATATTTGTCCAGTGCCGCCTGCAGGCTCTTGCGAATGGTGCTTAGTTCCGACCTATTCCCCAAAGGCTTTTCTTCGCGAACATCTTTAATCACATCGAAGAAGCGACCGTCCCGATAGAGCTTGTAGAGTTTGTTACGGGCCCATGCCACTTCCCAATGAGAATACTTTCTATCAAACTGCTTCGAAAACGGACGGGGGAAGTAGTACCCGTAAATCCACTCCCGCTTTTTGCCTTCCTTACCGAGGCATTGCGACCAGAAGCTCCAGCCATCCCCTTGGTTGATTTTCCTGGCCGGCAGATCAGCGGCCTCGACAATGGTCGGAAAAAGATCCGAAAAGCAAATCAGATCCTTGTTCACTTGTCCGGCCTTAATACGCCCTGGCAGATTGAGGATCAAAGGCACCTTGGTTCCATGATCGTGGGTGTATCCCTTACCGCCCTTGTGCTCCGTGCCAAAAAAATCGATGGTCAGGCTAGAGCTGGTTCCGTTGTCCGCCGTGAAGATAATTAAGGTATTCTCACGTAATCCAAGCTCAATCAGGGTGTCCTCCATCCTCCCGACGCAGTGATCCATGTATGCCACCATGTCGATGAAGTTATGCTTCTCATTTTTGTTCTTTCGGTTCGCACTCCGTGGGGTCGGGTCAAAAGGACTGTGCGGAAGATTCATTGGGTAGTAGGCGAGAAACGGTTTATCCTTGTTCGTCTTGATGAAATCAATCAGGTAATCCGCGATGATCGTCGATCCGTATTTTTCCTTGCCGTGATTAATCACCTTACCGTCATGCATCAACGAAGGTTCCCAATAACGCCTACGTTCCGTCCCGGGAATATTCCAGACACAATGATGTTCGAAGCCAGCTTCCTCGGGCGAGATGCCGCCCTGGGTCGTCAATAACTGCCACTTGCCCGCCACGGCCGTTGCGTAGCCCTGAGCTTGGAAGTGATTGGCGAAGGTTGGTTCGCCCTTAGGGAAGACACCAAAGTTTACATAGTTGAACACATTTGACTTCCCGGTCATCAGATTGACTCGACTGGGTGTGCACAAGGGCGTTGAGTGGCAGTGATCAAAGCGTATGCCCTTGGCCGCAAGTGCGTCGAGTCGCGGGGTCGAGAACTCCTTGCTCCCATAAGCACTGAAACATTCATACCCGACATCATCCGCCATGATCATTACGACATTTAATTTTTCCGCC
>PBSV01000093.1 GCA_002726435.1 Opitutia bacterium
GTCTATGTTTGGAAGGCAGCGGTTGAAAAATGTGGATCCTTTGATGTCGATAAGGTCAGAAAAGCAGTCTACGGGTTGGAATTTGATGCTCCCGGTGGCAAAAAATCAATGCACCCCACCAACCAGCACACGCTTAAACCAGTCTATGTTGGAGAAATTTTGAAGAATGGACAGTTTAAGATTGTTTATGCAAGTGACGGACTCGTATCACCAGACTCATACAGTTCCTACCTCTGGCCCGACGGAAATTTCCCCAAGCCAACCGGTGGACCTAACGGTGACGGAAGCCTCTAATTGATAACTTTTAGGAGCGAATAATAATCTCAGGCGGGCTCGATACGACTTTTTATCGATCGAGCCCGCCTTTTTGTTTTTGTACGCATTCCAACTTGAACAAATTTCATTCAGTCTTTCTATGCCTCGCCTTCATACTTGTTCCATTTCTTCATTTGGAGGTGCAGGGACAAGAAATTGATGAGGGGGACGAGCTTGACATTCCCACTCTCTTAAATGCTCTTGCCTCCTCGGATGATGAGGAAAAGGCGGCGGTCATTACAAAACTGGCAAAGACGGGAGATTCCCGTCTCGAATCTTTTTTTGAATTGTACCGCCAGGGCAGCGTTTATAACTGGCCAGATGAAGAGGGAGGCGTTCGCATCGTGGTCAATGAAGAAACTGAAATGGATGATGATTTTAATGAATTTGCCCCCTTGTTGGATCCGCTCACAGGGGAGCCTTTTTTGGTGGGAGGGAAACAGGCAAAGCCTGATTTATTTGACCTGGAGGACATCAGCCCGGGAAGAAAACTTCGCTCGTTGGTAAATTCCTCCAAATTTTTACTGCGTCTATTTTCCCCTGACTTGGAAACCCGAAGTTCGGGGGTGAAGAAGTGCGGAGATCCACCATTCTTACCAGAATCCATTCCTTTTCTTGAGGAAATCAGTGAAAATGAGGGCGGGGATGAAAAAATTAAATGGTTGGCACTTGAAAGTATTGGATTGATTCAATTTGCGGGAAAAGTCGGGAACAAAAATAGTCTGGAGGATCGTTTGGCGGCACTTTCCAATCTTGGGAAATTAAACAGTTTACGGGCATATGCCCGAATTTCTGATTTCAGCAAGGAGATCAATCAACAATTTGATGCGGATAAACTGAGTGCGGAAGAGAAAAAATCGATTGAAAAAGAAATTTCTAAAATCGAAGGTTCTTTGGAGAGTCACAAGGGTACCGTCGAACTGGCGGGCAACATGTTCCGGGGAGTATCCTACGGCAGTGTCTTGATCTTGATGGCTTTGGGACTGGCGATCACCTTTGGACTGATGGGTGTGATCAACATGGCCCATGGTGAACTGATGATGATCGGGGCATACGTTACTTATGAAGTACAGATGTACTTTGGACATACACCAGATAATCCGGTGAATTCTTATTACTTTGCGGCTTTACCAATTGCCTTTATTGTTGCCGGTCTTGTTGGATTGTTAATCGAGCAACTTGTGGTGCGACATCTTTACAATCGGCCGCTGGAGTCCCTGCTGGCGACTTGGGGAGTCGGCTTGTTGTTGATTCAATTGATTAGGATCAGGTATGGCGACAACATCGGGGTCAATTCCCCAACCTGGGCAAGGGGGGGCTTTGAAGTTGCCCAGGACATCGTGTTGCCCTACGCCCGGCTGTATCTAATCGGGTTGTGTGTGGCGGCGGTCAGTTTTGTGTATTATATTCTCAGGCGTACCCGACAGGGCATGCTGATCCGGGCAACGATGCAAAATCGCGACATGGCAAGAAGCCTGGGCGTACGTACCAGGAACGTGGACCGGTTTACCTTTGCGCTGGGCTCGGGAATTGCGGGCGTGGCCGGTTATGGATGGACAATTATCGGGGGTGTGACCCCGGATATGGGCCAGACCAATTTTATCGTTGATTCCTTCCTGGTTGTTGTGACCGGTGGAGTGGGGGAATTGGCCGGCGTCTTGTTCTCCGGGTTGGGAATCGGGGTGCTGTCGAAATCAATTGAACCCCTGGAATTTGGGGATTTCGTGGTTGGACCGGTATGGGGAAAAGTTCTTCTGCTCGTGATTATCGTGGCGTTCATTCAATTTCGTCCTTCCGGCTTATTTGCCCCGAAGGGCCGACTTGCGGACAAGAAATGAAACCGCTCGCCCAACCAATCGTTGAATCCAAGCAGTCACTTTTTCTGCTGGCTATGCTTGGCTTTGTCGTTCTGCCACTTCTATACTCGGCCGACATCCTGACGATCGGACAGATCAACATGATTGGTCGCTACATGACCTTTGCAATTCTTGCCCTGGGCTTGGATTTGCTCTGGGGATACGTTGGCATACTCAGTCTTTGTCAATTCACCTTCTTTTGTCTGGGAGCCTATGCGATGGGCATGCATCTCGCCCATCACGGGGGTCCCGAGGGAATCATTGATGCGAATGGATGGAAATTGCCGGCGTGCTTGTTCGTGGTTTATCCTTACGACATCGGAGAGTCATCGGGGGATGCCCTGGTCCCCGCCTTTTGGAAGCCTTTTTGGAACCTTCCCCTGACCATAATCCTGGGACTGTTGATTCCCACGGTCTGTTCATTCGTGCTTGGATACTTCGTATTTCGCAGCCGTGTACGCGGGGTGTATTTTGCAATTCTTTCACAGGCGATCGCGGTGGCCGGGTGGTTGGTTTTTTGCCGGAACGACGTCAAGCTGTGTGGAACGAACGGCCTGACCCGATTCGATGTGATTGCCCCGGTCGAGTCACTGACCACCTTTCATCCGGCCGAGGCGAAGGATCAATGGATTGCTTCACACAATGCGGACATGAGCCAGGACTTGAATGCCGACGGAATGCTCGACCAGTTGGATTATTCAATGGCGGATGTCGGGTTTTCCCTGGCTGACCCGAACGTTCAACTTTCCCTGTATTTCATTACCCTGGCCTGTCTGTTCGGGTCGTTTTTTCTATGCAAATGGATTGTCAATTCACGCCTTGGGCGTGTGTTGGTGGCGATTCGGGACGATGAACCAACCCTCAATTTTTTTGGCTACAAGCCCCACAATTATAAAATCTTTGCTTTCTGCATTGCCGCGGCTCTTGCCGGACTGGCGGGCATGCTCTACATTCCACAAATGAAAATCGTTACACCCGCCAACATGGAAGCGGTTCGTTCGGTCCTGGTGGTGGTGTGGGTGGCGGTCGGGGGAAGAGGAACCTTGCGCGGTGCGATTCTGGGCGCCCTGACGGTTAATTTACTCTACAATTACCTGACTTCCGAGCATGATTACGGCTTGTTTTCCTGGAGTCCGGATTATTGGCCGATTTTTCTCGGCCTTGCATTCGTACTCGTGGTGTTGTACCTGCCCAACGGACTGATTGAAGTTGTGGACCGGGCAAAAGCAAAGTTTGCGAATGGCTTGATTGAAGTTGTGGACTGGGCAAAAGCAAAGTTTGGAGCCTATTTCAATAATTCTGAAAAAGGATGAGTGCCGAACCTGCCAACGAATCTGAGGAGTCCGCTCCCGAGCATGATCACTCCGCCCTTTCGAAGTACCGGAATTTTTTACCCAGTGAGGTACAACAGGAAATTTGGTCGTCTGAGTTTCTTTTGTTTGTGGAAGGCTTGTCGGTTTCTTTCGATGGATTCAAGGCGGTGGATATTCCACACTTTGGCATCAGGCATGGTGAACTGAGAGTAATCATTGGTCCCAATGGAGCGGGTAAAACCACATTTTGCGACTTAGTCAGTGGAAAGACAGCTGCATCCACCGGTAAGGTCTATTACGACGGTAAAAACATCACCCAAATGGATGAATCCGATATCGCCCTGATGGGGATTGGCAGGAAATTTCAAACCCCGACGGTTTTTGACAGTCTAAGCACCTATGAAAATCTACTGCTTGCACTACCGGGGAATCAGCACTGGCAGGACAATTTATTAAAGCGTGAGTCCGGGGATGAGAAAAATAAAATCTTTGAAATTCTTGAAAAAGTAAATCTTTCCGACTGCCGGGATATGCCCGCAAAATCCTTGAGTCATGGACAAAGACAATGGCTCGCAATTAGTGCCCTGATTATATCCAAACCAAAACTTCTCTTAGTGGATGAACCAGCTGCCGGACTGACTGATCAGGAAACTGAAAGAACTGCGGACCTTCTGATGGAGTTGGCGGAGGACCACACCCTGGTAGTAATTGAACATGACATGGACTTTGTGCGACGCCTCGGACAAAAGGTTACGGTTTTAAACGAAGGCCGTGTACTGGCCGAGGGGAGTCTGGATGAAATGGAAACCAATGAGGAGGTAATGGAGGCCTATTTAGGAAGATGAGTGCATTTCTGAAAGTGAGCGGTTTGGAATTCGCTTATGGAGAGGTGACTGTACTGAGAGGCTTGGACCTGGAAGTAGAGGAGGGAACAATTTCCTGCGTGATGGGAAGGAACGGGGTGGGAAAAACCACATTTTTAAGAAATGTTGTGGGATTGGAGAAATCTTCCGCGGGTGAGGTAGAGATGGAGGGAGAAGCAATCACTCACATGGAGGCTTATGAGCGAGCTGCCCGTGGAATTGGATATGTTCCACAAGGCCGACAAATTTTTCCCCTGCTTACGGTAGAGGAAAACCTGTCGGTTGGATTGGAAGCGGTGAAAACCGGCGAGCGAATAATTCCCGACAGTGTATTTTCCACCTTCCCGGTACTGGATCAAATGAGAAAAAGAAAAGGGGGAGACCTTTCAGGTGGCCAACAGCAACAACTGGCAATTGCAAGGGCATTGGTGACCCAACCCAAACTATTGGTGCTCGATGAGCCCACCGAAGGAATTCAGCCCAATGTCATCACGCAAATCGGGGAAATTATTAGTTCTTTGGTCGAGGAAAAGGGAATTACAATTCTCTTGGTTGAGCAATATGTTGATTTCGTGAGGAAATTCGCCCATTCCTTTCAAGTTATGAACCGTGGTCGTTTTGTAGCCAAGGGAAAAACTTCGGAACTTGACGAATCTATGGTCAGGAAACATTTAAGCGTATAAGAAATCATGCACCTCACACCCAGAGAAAAAGACAAATTAATGATCGTGGTTGCCGCGGACCTGGCCCGCCGGAGAAAGGACCGGGGAGTCTTGTTAAATTATCCGGAGTCTATTGCTCTCATCACCTATGAAGTGATGGAAGGGGCCAGGGATGGCCGGTCAGTTTCTGACTTGATGAGTTTTGGATCGACAATTCTAAAACGAAGCGAAGTCATGGAGGGCATTCCCGAAATGATCGATGAAGTACAGGTGGAAGCCACTTTTCCGGATGGAACCAAATTAGTAACCGTACACAATCCAATTCGATGAAGCCTGGAGAAATAATTACTTGCGAGGGGGAGAATTTTATCTCCGCGAATGAAAATTTGGAAACTATCTCCATCAAGGTGAGTAATTCCGGAGACCGTCCCATTCAGGTCGGTAGTCACATTCATTTTTTTGAGGTGAACCGGGCTCTCGAATTTGATCGGGCCCAAACCCGTGGATTTCGATTAAATGTTCCCGCCGGTACAGCGGCCAGGTTTGAACCGGGAGATTCGAGGGAGGTGGAACTGGTAGCACTTGCCGGATCCCGCGAAGTGTACGGGCTGAATAATTTAACCAACGGAGCAATTGATCAATGAGTTTACAATTAAGTAGAAGACAATATGCGGAAATGTACGGCCCGACCGTGGGCGATCAGGTCCGTCTTGGGGATACCGAACTCTTTATCCAAGTTGAAAAAGATTTAATTGCTGAAAACGGGGGTTATGGAAATGAGATAAAATTTGGAGGCGGCAAAGTGATCCGTGATGGAATGGGCCAGTCTCCACTGGCATTGGACGCGGACTGCTTGGACTTAATCATTACCAATGCCACGATTATAGATTCCCTGTGGGGAGTGATAAAAGCAGATGTTGGAATAAAAGAGGGAAGAATTGCCGGGGTTGGACATGGCGGGAATCCATTGATTCAGGATGGTGTGGATCCAAACATGGTGGTCGGTGCGGGCACGGAAGTGATTGCCGGTGAAGGAATGATCCTCACCGCGGGTGGATATGATTCCCACATTCATTTTATCTGTCCACAACAGATTGAAGAGGCACTCGCCAGCGGGGTCACAACGATGACGGGTGGTGGGACCGGTCCGGCGACGGGCACCAATGCTACCACATGCACACCGGGTGCTTGGAATATCGGGAAAATGCTGCAGGCGGCAGACGATTTTCCAATGAACCTGGGATTTTTGGGGAAGGGAAATTCTTCCAATCCGGAAGCCTTGCGCGAGCAGGTGCAGGCAGGGGCAATCGGTTTGAAACTTCATGAGGACTGGGGAACCACGCCCTCGACAATTGATGTTTGTCTGGGTGTTGCGGACGAGATGGATGTACAGGTTGCGATACACACCGATACATTAAATGAAGCCGGGTTTGTGGAGGATTCAGTGGCCGCGTTCAAGGGAAGGGCCATTCATACCTTTCATACTGAGGGGGCGGGCGGTGGACATGCTCCGGATATCATTAAAGTTTGCGGCGAGCCAAATGTGCTTCCGTCCTCCACCAATCCCACCCGTCCATTTACGGTGAATACAATTGATGAACATTTGGACATGTTAATGGTATGCCATCACCTCGATTCCAAAATTCCGGAAGATGTTTCTTTTGCCGAATCAAGAATCCGGCCATCCACGATTGCGGCGGAGGACATCCTTCATGACCGGGGAGCATTTTCAGTGATGGCGAGCGATAGTCAGGCAATGGGAAGGGTGGGCGAGGTTCTTTGCAGGACTTGGCAGACGGCGGATAAAATGAAGCGTCAGTTTGGAAAACTGGAATCCTCGATTCATCCGGATGCGGATAATTTCCGGGTATTACGATACCTTTCAAAATACACAATCAATCCGGCAATCGTGCATGGTATGTCCGAGGAAATTGGTTCAATTTCCGTGGGCAAACTTGCTGATCTCGTACTCTTTAAACCGGCTTTTTTCGGGGTGAAACCGGAGCTTGTTTTGAAAGGCGGTTTTATTGCCTATGCAAACATGGGAGATCCGAATGCTTCAATTCCAACTCCCCAGCCGATGCATTACCGGCCACAATTTGGTTCCTTTGGAAATGCCCGGACTTCAACTTCAATAAGTTTTGTCAGCCAGGCCTCCCTGGAAAATAATTCTTTGGAGAAACTCGGTTTGCAAAAAAGAATTCTTTCGGTGGGCAATACCAGAAACATTGGGAAAAAAGACCTTATTTTTAACGATGCCCTTCCCAAAATGGAAGTGGACCCGGAGACCTATGTGGTGAAAGCGGACGGGGAAGAATTACATTGTGAGCCTGCAAAAGTCGTTCCATTAGCACAAAGATACTTTCTTTTTTGATTATGAAAATAATCAAAGACCTGAATCCTGTATATCCGGAAACGATTGGGAATTTGATTTCATTAACCGTAGAAAGAAGAGTACTGGCTAAGCGGAGGTGGCGCGGGCAGGCGGAGGACGGGACAGACTTTGGTTTTGATTTGAGGGCACCCCTGAGGCATGGAATTTGTTTTCATGAAGAGAAGGATAAAAATTATGTAATCGATCAAAAACCGGAAGATGTTTTTCGCGTCCCTTATCCCGATCAAAAGGAAGCCGCTCATCGTGCCTGGCAAGTCGGAAACCTGCATTTCCCCGCCCAATTTACGGAGACTTATTTATTGGTGGAAGGTGATCTTGCGGTTCGTCATATGCTGGACCGCAATGAAATTCCGTTTGAGGAAGCCGTTGAAGTATTTCAGCCAGTGATGGCATCTTCCGGGCATCATCATGACCATACAAAAATATTGAAGTATTTTAATCTTTGGTAGTCTCTCTTGGCCAAGTAAACGCCTCAAATCGAGAACCTTTATCTCTCTACATTCAACCAAGCACCAATAAAAATCTCTCCCAAACAAATCTATGTCTGAAACCAAAAATTTTGAGTGGTTGGGTGGATTGATCCAAACAACTGACACCCTCTTTCCAAGCGGTGGTTATGCACATTCTTATGGCTTGGAAGAACTGGTTGCCCTCGGCAGAGTTAATTCAGGCATGGAACTGGAAGAATTTTTGATGAATGAAATTTTACCAGCGTTGGAAAACCTGGAATTGCCCTATTTAAGGTTTTGTTCGGAAGCAGTCAAGAACTGTGAATATGAGGAATTAATAAATTTAAATGAAATGATCTCTTCGTGGAAACTTACCCGCGAAACGCGGGAAGCCGGAAAGTCACAGGGTACTCAAATGATCCGAATGATTCGTGAAGTCTATAATTGTCCAGTGTCTGCAGAATTTAATCAAATGCTCCAAAAAACCGGTTCGCAATGCCAACAAATCACTGCAACCGCACTGCTGAGGAATGTACAACAAGTTCCCCTGAAATCTTCCTTGGTTGCATGGATCTACCAAGCAATTTCAAATTTTTGTTCTGCCTCGGTGAAATTGCTCAGGTTGGGAGAAGTTGCGTGCCAGAAAATAATCCATCGCTGCCTCGAAAAGGAAAAAATTCAAAAAGTAATATCCGGATCCCTGGAAGTAAAACGAGAGAGTGCCGGTTTTTTTAACCCGATGCTTGATGTGGCATCTGCCCGGCATGAACTTGCATTCTCAAGACTTTTTATATCATGACCGAAAACAATAGTAATGAATTCAGCCGCCCGGTCCGAGTGGGGATCGGTGGTCCAGTAGGATCCGGGAAAACAATGCTCACTTTGCGACTGTGTGAAGTACTCAGAGAAAAGTATTCCATGGTGGTAATCACCAATGATATTTACACATTGGAAGATGCCCAGTTTTTGGCCCGCAGTGAAGCCCTGTCAGAAGACCGAATCATGGGAGTCGAAACCGGTGGTTGTCCGCACACCGCAATTCGAGACGATACCAGCATGAATGCGGTGGCCATCGAACAACTACAAACGAGGCATCCCGATGCCAAGTTGGTTCTTTTAGAAAGCGGCGGAGATAATCTTTCGGCCACATTCTCTCCTGAATTGGTGGATGCATTTATATATGTAATTGATGTGGCGGAAGGTGACAAAATCCCCCGGAAAGGGGGTCCCGCGATTCGCTACTCCGATCTTTTAATCATCAATAAAACAGATTTGGCCCCGCTGGTGGGAGCAGACTTGGAGGTGATGGACCGGGACTCGAAGAAAATGAGGGATGAAAGACCCTATCTTTTTACTGATCTTAAAACTCATAAGGGATTGGACCAGGTGGTGGACTGGTTAACCAAAGAATTTCTATTCTAAATTAACTACTCACTGATTCGCATGAAAAATACTCTTAGTCTGGATGGTGGTGTCAAGCTAGGATGCCGTCGAAACAGTGAGGGTGTGCCTTATTTATCGAGTCAGCATTTTTCACCACCGGTTCACCTGAGTAAGCCATATTTTGATCAAGAAACCAGCTCCCTGTTGATTAATCTGTCCTGTCCCACCGCTGGACTACTCGCAGGTGACCGAATGGTTTGTGACATTGAAGTCTCCGATCAAGCTTCCATGGTGGTGACCACTCCGGGAGCCACCCGTTCTCATTTCATGCGATCTGGAATCGCATGTGTTGAACAGAGATTTAGGATTAAAGAGGGTGCTTTTTTAGAATTCAATCCCGGTGCCTTGATCTTGCAGAAAGCCACAAATTTACAACAGGTTACTGAAGTAGAAGTCGACGAGGATGCGGAAGTCTTGTTTGTGGAAAAAATTCTTCCCGGACGGATTGCGCATGGTGAATCTTTTGTTTTTCAAAAATTTTCCAATCAATTGAGAATTAAACAGGAGAATCAACTTGTACTTTCAGAGTCATTCACTTTGGACCCCGAAAATGAATCCATTCTGCCCTGGAAAAATTCTTTCCCCACCCCGTATTACGGGTCTTTTTATCTGATTTCTAAAAAGCTGAAAGAGGACTTACCCTGTCGTGAGATGATCCATCGCATGAATAGTGAAAACCTTTTAACCGGGGCCACTTCCTTACACCGCAGTGCTGGTTGGATGGTCAAGGTATTGGCCGGTGATCCTTTTGAATTTAAACGGGCAATGAAGGAAATTAGGGAGCATCTTCACTCCGGTCTCGGGCGTACACCCACTAATTTTCGCAGGTATTAAATTCAGGACAGTCATTTTTTAATTATGGTTAACGATACATTTATCATTGCAGGAAGTGCAGCATCGATTGGTTTCGTTCATACAATCTTAGGTCCTGATCATTATCTTCCACTCGTTGCCATGGCTAAAACCAATGGTTGGAGTGCACCCAAAACCGCCAGCTACGTTGCCGTTTGCGGAATCAGTCATGTATTCGGAACGCTTTTGGTTGGTTCTTTGGTCTTTCTTTTGGGTCTGGCATTTTTTAACTTGGAGACCGTGCAATCTTTAAGGGCGAATTTTGCTGGCTGGTTCCTTCTGATATTTGGTGCGATTTATTTTATTTGGGGAATGAACTGGGCGATTCGAGAAAGGCGAATTGTTAAGGGTGGTAAAAAATATGATGACCAGCGAATCTCTCCAATCGACAAACCCCGAACCCCAAACATTGCACGTTGTACCCCTTTTGCCCTGTTTTTGTTTTTTATTCTCGGCCCGTGTGAACCATTATTACCCCTTATGTCTCTTGGTTCAGAAAGTACGGAGTTTTACTCTTCGCTGTTGGTGGTGACAGCATTTTGCGGGACAACTATTTTAACTATGCTAATTTGTGTGATGTTTTTTTACTATGGTTTTTCCCGTTTTTCTTTTTTCTTAAAATTCGAGAATTATATGCACGCCGCTACTGGATTAATTTTATTTCTTTGCGGTTCTTCGATTCAATTTTTCGGTCTTTGAGAGAAATTTTAAAACTTTCAACTCCCCAAGAAACAGAACATTTATGTCCACATGCAGATTTTTTTCTTTTAATCCGCTGACCTAATTTTACAGTTTATTACGGATTCAATCGAACTGTCTGTAAAAAATAATTAGTTTTCTTTCAGGGTTGAATGTTCACATTCAAAAATTTGGGAGTGAAGTCGGCTGATCCACTCTTTTCCTTCCTGTGTAACCTGAAGCAAATTTATACCTTCCCCGACATAACTATGAACCACTCCCCAAAAAAAATGAGCGTATCCATTTCTGAGTTCCCCGGGTGAATTGCATCCCAGTTTTTCGTTTTGGCCCAATTCTTCAAATTCATAGAAAAGGGCGGGAATTTTGTGCAAGTATTCGGGGTCTCCCAATTGGCCAATCAGATCAGCTGCCCGGGTTAGACCTGGTAAGTCCTCGGTTGAACTATGCTCTTTGTCCGACGGAACGGGAAATCGAGTGTGCTCGATACAACGGGTGACCAATTCGAGGTCGACAAATTCAAAATTATCAAATCTTTCGCGGACGAATAACTTGCTTCTGGAAACATGGTGAGGGCCAAGTAAGGCACAAGTTCCGGTCGACGAAACTTCAATAATCTCACCGTTTCCATCATCAAAAGTGTGCATTTTTAAATTGTCTTTTCTAAGGGCTCCCTTGACGAAGCCAATGTCATGACATAATAGGGCCAGAATAAAATTTAAACCATGTTCTGGACTGAAACCACCTTCGAATAAATGCTTCCCCCGTATGATTTCCAACCCTACGGAAGTAACCATTATGGTGTGGTCAACATTGTGGTAAAGCATGTCCCCGTTGGCGATGTTTTCCAGGGAAATCGAAGATGCAGTACGAAGAAAGTCAACATATTCAGGATAGGACCTGCCAAAAGTAGATTCAAATCCATTACACAAGTGATCGGTGAACGGCTCAATTTTAAGTGATTGTAAATTCAGCATTAATTTATGGAATCGTTCGATTAATTTTGTAGCAAGCTGAAATATGCAAGAATTGGAATTGAATTCTTTAATTTATTGGTAAAATCTGAAATTCAATTTGTATTTCTTGATTGCTAGCAGGGTAGAGGCCAAAATACCCTCCTCCTTATTCAGTCCATGAATTCTAATTTAGCCGTGCGTTTTTGCCCGATGATGTTTTTACAGTTCTTCATCTGGGGAGTCTGGTATGTGCCCATGTGGACTTATCTTGGTGAACTGGGAATAAGCCCAAATTTACGCGGCACTGCTTATGCCGCGACCGGATTGGCGGCGATTCTTTCACCCTTTGTGGTGGGAATGATTGCGGACCGGTTTTTCGCCACTCAGAAAGTTTATGGATGTCTTCACCTTCTTGGTGGGATTGCCTTGTTGGGGGTTGGGCAGGCTGAAGACTGGGATTCATTTTACCCGTTCCTCTTGATACATTTAGTTTGCTATATGCCGACCTTGGCCCTGGCAAATTCGCTTTGTTTTCAAAATATGAAAAGTCCACAAATTGAATTCCCACCAATACGGACTCTCGGAACAACGGGATGGATTGCATCGGGGATTCTTGTGGGGAGCAGCTTTGTTGTGAACGATACTTTCAAAATGGCATGGCCGGAATTTTTGGGAGGAAATCCAACCCCGGACAATTGGAATTCAATCGCTTTGTCTCCGGTGCCCTTTGAAATTGGTGCTTGGGTATCGCTTGTTCTCGGATTGTACGCTTTTTCGATGCCACACACTCCCCCTAAACTTAAAGGAAAAAGTTTATCTTTCGGGGAATTACTTGGCTTTCGAGCTCTTGCATTACTGAAAGACCGGTCCTTTGGAATTTTTATATTTTGTTCCTTTGTTCTGTGCATTCCGCTTTCCTTTTACTTCCAGTCAGCAAATGGATTTCTCAAGCAAATGGGCGTCTCGAACTCGGAGGGTGTAATGACTTTGGGTCAAGTGTCCGAAATATTTTTCCTTCTTCTGGTCCCGTGGTTTTTTCAGAAAATAGGGGTTAAAAAAATGCTGATGATTGGAATGAGTTTTTGGGTAATCCGATACTCTATGTTTGCCCAAGCGGGACCGGATTCAGAGTTCCTTCTTTTTGCTGGGGTGCTTTTTCATGGTATTTGCTACGACTTTTTTTTTGTGACCGGACAACTTTATGTTGACCAAGCAGCCCCGAAGGAAATTCGTTCAAGTGCCCAGGGATTTATTGCATTTGTAACCCTTGGACTGGGCATGTTCGTCGGTGGAATACTTAATGGATGGTGGAATGCAAAGCATTTGTCCGAAGGAAATATGGACTGGCCAACAATTTGGTACCTTCCAGCAGCTATGACTGCCGGAGTACTTGTTATTTTTGCACTTACTTTTGTAGATAAAAAATCGGATGCTTAGGCAAGGGCCAATTTTTCAGTGGTCTTAATTTCAGCAAGCATGGCGCGTACTTCCAAACTAAGTTCGTTTAGCTTGGATTTGGATAAGTTGATTTTGTCACGAGCGGCAGTTTGTAACTCGTTGGATATCTCAGTCAGTCGATCGCCTAATTCTTCAAGGCTTGATAAAGTCTGAATGATCAGATCGTTTGCTGGGGACTGAATAGTTTCTTTGAAGAGTGAAATTTGATCGTTTAGTTGTCTTTTGGTTTCACGAGTCTCGGCCAGAAGAATTCTTTCATTAGGCACACGCTTTAAATCTCCTGTAAGACCAAACTTGGAGAGAAACCAAATAATCCACTTTGAAGGATCCAACTGCCATGGCTTTACCCCGTTGCGATAGTCCCATTGGAATTCATGGTGATAATTATGATAACCTTCACCCATCGTAAAAATCGCTGCAATCCAACTGTCGCGAGCACTGTGTGAAGTGGAGTAGGGACGGGATCCAATCATGTGACAAAGAGAATTGATGCAGAATGTCGCATGCTGGACAAGCACTACTCTTGCTACACCTGGAATGAGAAATCCACCAAGTGCACCCGCTAATGGAGAGATAGCATTAGTGGTCAGAGCATAAACCAATCCGATTAGTGTGGGCAGAATGAAACTCATGAAAAAAGCGATCCCATGTACCCAGCGGGCTTGCCACATAACCAATTTGTCCTTGCGAAGGTCATAGACATTGTCAGCGGGTGTATCTGGCTTAAGTTTAAACATTAACCAGCCCATGTGAGCCCAAAAGAAACCCTTCGAAATGTCATAAGGATCATCGTCGGTATCCACATGTTTATGATGTTTGCGATGTTCTGAACTCCACCAAAGGGCCGAATTTTCAAAGGCGGATGCACCAAATAAGAGAACAAATAATTTCACCGGCCATTTTGCCTTGAAGGATTTGTGAGAGAACAGGCGGTGGTATCCGACAGTAATGCTGAGACCTGTAGCCGGGTAATAAAAAAGGAAGACTGCAAATAAAAACCAGTCCCATCCAAAATAATAAAAATAAGCGGGGACTGCGGTAACAGTGAGAAGTGCGGTGAAAATCAAAAAGCCACTCGTAACCCACTCCACGCGATTGAACGGAATATTTTTGAACATACCTTATTTATACCAAGAAATTTAGATTTTACGAACCCTAAAATCAGGAATCCGAAAGGCGACAATTCATTGTTGCGGAAAAGGACAAAATTTTCTTGTCGGTTTCGTCATATTGGATTGGAATAATACTAGACTTCAAGCCCTGCATCCGCTCCTCAATAATTTTCAAATAAACGATGAAATTTCTTACAATTTGTACATTACTCTTCAGTTTTTCAGTCTCTGCTGAGCATCATTACATCCTTCATTTCCCCAGTGATGATTCAAAGGATAGGGGCAAGTCAGTAGTTCTGGTTTCTGGAGATGAGGAATACCGGTCCGAGGAAAGTATGCCAATGCTCGCAAAAATCCTTTCCCAAAAGCATGGTTTTAATTGTAAGGTTTTATTTTCCTGGGACGAATCAGGAAAATACATCGATCCCAATAACCCACAGGGTGTAAAAGGATGGCATCACTTGGAAGATGCAGATTTGATGATAATTGGAACCCGCTACCGAAATCCAAACCCCGAGGATGCAAAGTTTGTGACCAATTTTCTTAATGCCGGTAAGCCTGTTATTGGAATACGTACTTCCACTCATGCCTTTAACGGAGGGGGTAGTTTCGGGGAGAAGATTTCGTTTGGTGAATTTGGCCCCTTGATCATCGGTGAAGGCTGGGTAAGCCATCATGGCAAGCATAAGAAAGAAGGAGCCCGGGGAATTATCGAGGCATCCAATGCTGCTCATCCAATTCTCAAGGGAGTGACCGATGTTTTCGGTCCCTCCGATGTTTATGAAATCAAGAGTTTGACGGAAAAGGACACGATTTTAATGAGGGGAGCAGTGACCACCACTTTGGAGCCAAATTCTTCATTCGTCGACGAAAAGAACGACCCCATGCAACCACTTGCATGGCTTCATCCCTATGAAGCTCCCAATGGAAAGAAAGGCATTACCTTTTGCACTACAATGGGAGCGTCCGTAGACTTTGTCAGTGAGGACTTGCGCAGATTGATCGTCAATGCCGCACACCATTTGACCGGCTTGAAAGTGCCTAACCGTGCAGATGTTGAATTCGTGGATGCTTTTTATCCATCCTTTTATGGATTTATCCGTGAAGATGAGCACTGGCCTTCTTTGAACAGACAGCCTGAAGAATACGGACTTGGAAAAAGTCCCCGAGCCCCCGAGCTCAAAGGTTCACCGGAATGGCCGTTTCGCGATACCCCAAAATAAGAAATCAATTTTCCTCAAGTTTTTCCGCTTGGTTTTTCTCGAGTAAATTTCGAGTTTCCTCAGCTAGTTTTTCATACCTCCTGGCTTCCTGCCAATAAACTGCTTCGATGTTTCGATTATGCGAGATCATGATGGATGGCCTGGTCGAATAATTGAAATAGGGAGGACTTAATCGGTGCGAGAGTGACAATGTCCGGTAATTACGGGCTCTGTCTTCATAATATTCCAACTTTTTTGTAAGAGATTTTGGTACCTGGGATTGGCAACCGCTTAAAATTACAGCAAGGAAAATTATGCAAAGTAATTTCTTAAATGATGTCATTCGAATAATTATAGTTTGAATCCCTTTACTATTCGAAAAAAATAAATTTTACGAATTGATTAGTGAATCTTTTGCGGAATTGAACTGACCACGCGATGAAAAGATGTTTGTATAAACAAAATGTCTGATTCAACAAAAGTAATTCTTATTCGACACGGAGAAACTGAATGGAACCTAAGCGGTCGTTGGCAGGGTCATGCAGATTCTGCTTTAAGTGCCCGTGGAGTTTTACAGGGAGAAGCCCTGGGTGCTCGCATGCAGTCCGAAGAAATCGATTTTCTATACACCAGTGATTTGGAACGAGCCAAACATACCTCACGACTTCTTGGTCAGCCTTCTGACTTGAATGCCTCGCCATTGGAGTCCTGGCGGGAGCGGGATCTTGGTGTTTTAGAGGGAATGACCACCGATGAAATGATGGTGGAACATGCGGAGGAATTTCATTCTTTTCGAAATGCCGGCCCTGACTATAAAGTCCCTGAGGGTGAAAGTTTTACTGAATTTTGTAATCGTTGTTCTGAAGCACTTGAAAATTTAGTAAATTTACATCCATGTAAACGAATTGGTGTGGTTACTCATGGGGGAGTTTTAGGGGCAATTTTCAGGTATATTTTGAACATTCCACTGGATGCGAGAAGAAATTTTGTTTTACTGAACTGCTCGGTTAATCGAATCGAAAAAAATCAGGACGGGTGGAATCTGGTGAGCTGGGGGGATGTTTCCCACCTAAAAGGTCTTGATTCATTGGACGATGGATAAATTTGCTCCCCTCAAGAGAAATAGAGTTTTTTGGAGGCAGGACAGGAAACCAGATTTCTTTCCTCTGGTTCTGGTTCCCCGTTGTGTCGGTAGGCCCATAGGACTTGGTCGCAAGTGACGCATCCATCCAAACAAACTACCTGCTCCATAATCTTGGGGATTATTGGAGGGAGGCAATAATGTCCGAGAAAAAC
>PBSV01000094.1 GCA_002726435.1 Opitutia bacterium
GGGAGGTCAAGGGCCCGGTTCTGAGCCTCGCGGATCTTGGCCCATCCATCCCCGCCACCTGGTGTAGTCCCGGGGGTTCTGAAATTACAAAGTTGAACCCAGTAAAAGGCGAGTCTTGGATTTTGAAAGGCTTCTCTCCAGCCATTGACCAGAGCGTGTTTTTTGGCGTAGTAGGCAGCTCCATCCTCAGCGTTTGATTCTCCCTGGTACCAGATCGCTCCACGCAACGCATATGGGGTAAGGGGATGAACCATGGAATTGTAGATTGCAGTTGGAGTGACATGTTTGATCGGGGTATTTTCGTTGTAGCCTTCGACACTTTGAGCAATTCCTGAAAGTTCCGGCACTGATTTGAATCCGGCAAGAGTGGACCATGGCTCAATTCGGGTGCCTCCCCAGTTCGCCGCTACGAGTCCGATCGGAACTTTTAGCTCTTGGTGCAGGCGTCTGCCAAAATAATACCCTGCAGCACTGAACAGAGTGACGGAATCAGGCGAACAAACTTGCCATTTTCCCTTACCCTTCATTCGAGGCAAGAGATGAACGGTGTGTTCAGGAACATCAAAAAGACGGATGTTAGAATAGTTTGCGGCAGCAATTTCTTCCTGCGGATTGGCACATTGGATAACATTCCATTCCATGTTGGACTGTCCCGAGCAAATCCATACCTCGCCGACTAGAATGTTGTCGAGTTTGATCTGTTTTGTCCCTTGGACGACTAGGGAGGCGGGAGAGTCGCTTGCTTCAAGCGGGTCAAGTTTGACCATCCATTTGCCAAGCTCATCTACGGTTGTGAACTTGGATTGCCCGGCAAAGGAGACGGTTATCTTTTCCCCAGCTTTACCCCAACCCCAGATGGGCACAGGCAAGTCGCGTTGCAAGACCATATTTGAACCAATGACTTTGGGGAGTTTAGTTTCTGCTATGGTCCATATCGGAAGAACAAGGCAGAGTGAAAAAGGAAAAATGATGAGTATTATTAAGGGAAAAAGGGACTTTTTCATAAATGAATGATTTCTTAATCTATTGTGTATCTTCTTTTGCCCAAGAATATGCTGGCTTGCAAAGGGAAAGTTCGATCGATTGAGAATTGTAGAATGAAGCCCGCACTGTTAATTTTCTCTCTTTGGACAACCTCGATCATTTCGGAAGTGGAATCCAAGCCCAATTTTTTGATTATTCTGGCGGATGATTGCACCTACAATGACCTGCCCCTATACGGGGGAAAAAATGCAAAGACTCCCAATATTGATTCGCTGGCAAAGGAGGGACTGACTTTTAACCGGGCCTATTTGTCGAGCTCAATGTGCCAGCCCAGTCGGGCAGAATTATACTCCGGACTTTACCCAATGAGTAATGGTTGCGCCTGGAATCATTCCGGATGCCGACCCGAGGTCACGGGCATACCTCAGGCAATGGGCGATTTGGGCTACCGGGTGGGTTTGGCGGGCAAGACACATATTCGTCCAGTCGATGTATTTCCTTTCGAAAAAATCGAGGGATTCGATCAAAATTGTGTACGCAACCCCACCCGTGACCACGACCTTGGTCCCATTCGTGCATTCATGGAAAAAAAGGGCCAGCCTTTTTGCCTGGTGGTTGCCTTGACCGAGCCCCATGTTCCCTGGGTAATGGGGGATGCCTCCCGATACCCTCCCGCAAAACTAAAATTGCCCTCCAACCTCGCTGACACCGAACGAACCCGGCAGGATTTTGCAAGTTATCTTGCGGAAATTACCTACATGGACGGACAGGTCGGGGAGATTATAAAGACCCTTGATCAGGTGGAAAAAAAAGAGGAAACACTGGTTTTATTCTCTTCCGAACAGGGTTCCCAGTTCCCTGGATGCAAGTGGACGACTTGGGACACCGGACTCCACACTGCGCTGGTTGCCCGGTGGCCTGGTGTGACTGCGGTCGGCAAGCGTACGGATGCCTTAGTTCAGTACGCCGATATTTTGCCTACCCTACTCGATATTGCGGATTCTGGTCAAAAGAACTTGGACGGATCCAGTTTTGCCGGGGTATTACGGGGGAAAGAAATGGAGCACAGAAAATATGTTTATGGGATGCACAACAACTTTCCAGAAGGCCCGCCTTATCCAACCCGTACGATTTCAGATGGCGCTCATCGTTTGATTCTCAACCTTACACCCGATGAAATCTACATCGAAAAACATTTGATGGGACTAAAGGGAAATGCCGTACTGAATAACCCCTACTGGGCCACCTGGGTGAGGGATTCATGGGACAACCCAGTGATATACAAGTTGGTGAAGAGGTACCAGAGACGGCCAGCCCTCAGTTTCTATCACACAGCGGAAGATCCCTATGAAATGAATGACTTGGCGACTGAAAAGAAATACAAAACGAAAATCCGCGAGTTTAAAAAAGAACTGGAGATGTGGATGAAGGAAGAAGGAGACCCGGGGGTTTCTCTGGATACTCAGCGTGCACATCTCGGCGCCAGGCAAGGAAATCATCTCTTTTAATTGTCTTGGTCAATTGGGAGCTCGATTGAATTTGTCATTTACAAGTTAGCAAAACTTTTCTCTGTTGAAGGATTCTTGATCATGAAATTTTTAAGTCCCATCACTCGCTTTGCTCAACTTGGCAGTTTCTTTGTTTCCTGTCTGTCGGTTGTTTATTCCAACGACCAACCAATGAATCTACTATTGGTCACGGTGGACGACATGAGTTGCGACTCCGTAGGGGTTTACGGTGCTAAGCTTAAAGAAACCACTCCGGTGATGGACCGCTTGGCTTCCCAGTCTTTGCGTTTCGAGTACGCCCATGTGACGGTGGGAAATTGCAACCCTTGTCGAAATGTCATGTTTTCCGGGTTGATTTCACACAACAACAAGGTGGAAGGATTTTACAAAGTACCCGAGCCTGGGTGGCCGCATATGGTGGATTTATTAAAGGATGCGGGATATTACACTGGTATTCATGGAAAAGTGACCCACTCCAGTCCATATCAACCTTATGCCTGGGACGATGACCTGACTATTTCACCTTCCGGAGAGAAAGCTCACCTGAAGGATGCAAATGCTTATGGGGCATCCACAACCCGGGGAATTGCAAAGGCAAAAAAGAGCGGAAAACCATTCTTTCTTTCCATCAACATATCCGATCCACATAAGCCCTTTTGGTCAAAACCAAAGGGCGGGGGAGAGGATCCCTATATTCCCAGCAAGATTTTTACTGCGGAAGAAGTACCGGTACCGGGTTTTCTTTTTGAGGACCCAGAGGTTCGGAAAGAACTTGCCCTATATTACAGCAGTGTGCGAAGAGGAGACGATTGCCTCGGTGAAGTATTGAGTGCGTTGAAGAAAAGTGGAGAATGGGAGAATACAATGATCATATTTCTTTCTGATCACGGAATGCCCCTGCCCTTTGCCAAGACCCAACTTTATCACCACAGCACGCATACACCTTTGATGGTTCGGATACCCGGTGTCACTAAGGCGGGCAAAGTGGACAAGCGACACATGGTTTCAGTGCTTGATCTTTTACCTACCATTCTGGATGCCTTGGAAGTGAAGAAACCAAGTCGTTTGGACGGTCGCTCGTTTTATCCGGTTCTGATGGGTGAAAAACAAGACGGTCGTGACTTTATTGTAAAGGAATACAATGAAAATGCGGGTGGTTCACGCGACCCGATGCGGGCAATACAGAGTAAGAAATTTCTTTACCTGTTCAATCCATGGTCGAATGGAGAGAGAATATTTGCCACGGCCACCAACGGAACCGTGACTTACAAGCGGATGATTGCTTTATCTGGAGAGGATGAAAAAATGAATGAGCGTCTCGAGCTTTATCGTTTTCGGGTGCCGCAAGAATTTTACAATGTCGCCCGTGACCCGGACTGCCTGGAAAATATGCTTAACTATTCTTCGCGGCAAAAGGAGATCAATCAACTAACCTCTTCCTTGGAACAGTGGATGGTAAGAACTGGAGATCCAATGCTTGAATGTTTCCAGAAAAGGGATGACCCAGAGTTTCTGGAAGCTTATGTTAGAAAGTTGGAAGAAGAAGCGGACAAGAGAAGAAAGGCAAAAAGTAAAGCACCCCGGAAAATTGGTAATAAAAAGTCCTGAGTAGATAGAAATTAAAAAAGATGAAAGTATTCAGTCGCTTAATTCTTCTCTTTTTAATTATTGATTACAGCTGGGCTGACCATCACGCCAAGCATCTATTTATTTTATCGGGACAGTCGAATATGCAGGCCCATCGTCCGGAGGAAGCATTTACCCCCGAGGTGGAAAAAGCCTTTGGCAAGGAAAAGGTAATAGTTATCCAAGACGCCTTAGGGGGAGAACCGATTCACCGGTGGTGGAAGGAATGGAAGAATCCAAATGGGGAGAGTCCCAGGCAGTTGGGTGATCTGTATGACCGTTTGATGGGGAGGGTGCACCCGGCAATTCAGGGAAAGGAAATTGCCAGTGTCTGCTTTCTTTGGATGCAGGGAGAGCGAGATGCAAGAATGGGATGGGGTAAGTTGTACGAGGAAGCCCTTCTTGGATTGCATGCTCAGTTGGCAAAGGATTTGAGACGGGAGAAGAATGAACTTGGCCTGGTGATTGGAAGATTGAGTGATTTTGATATGAGTAATCAAAAATACCCAGACTGGACAGTGGTTCGGGAAGCTCAGGAAAAAGTAGCAGCTTCCAACCCCAAGTTTTTTCTGATCAATACCGATGACTTGAATGACGGACTAAACCGAAAAGGTAAGGTGATCAGAAATGACCTCCACTATTCCAGCGAAGGATATAAAATTATGGGCAGACGATTTGCCGCTGCCTGCGTCAAAATTATTGAGAAATGAAAATGAGAAATTCAGTCTTTTTTAGCCTTTGTCTTGTTCTTAGTTTCCCTGGCTTTGGAAAAGTGCGAGTGCCTTCTATTTTTTCGGATCATCTGGTTTTTCAGCGAGAGTCGGGAAATCCAATCTGGGGGTGGGCGAAGCCGGGAGAAAAAGTGACGGTATCAACCAGTTGGGGAACTAATGACTCGGCAACTGCGGGCAAGGATGGCAGGTGGATGGTGGTGAGTTATACCCCCGGTGCGGGCACTGGTCATAGCGTCAATATTGAGGGGGAAAATAAGATCGAGCTGCGGGAAGTGGCGGTCGGGGAGGTCTGGTTATGTGCCGGACAGTCCAACATGGGTTGGTCGATGGGCAATTCATTCGAAGCAGAAAAAGAGGCCGGGGTGGACTTGCCTGATTTTCGAGTTTTCAGAAATTCCCGTGAACATTGGCATGAACCACTGAAGGAAAATCGAGACCGGATGGCTAGGTGGAAAACCTGTAATCCAGAGTCCGCTCAAGAAAATTCAGCGGTTGCTTATTATTTTGGAAAGACACTGCATCAAAAACTTGGGGTGCCGGTTGGAATTATCCAACGGGCTTACGCCGGGACTCCGATCGAGGGCTGGATGCCATGGAGAATCCAAAATTCCGACACCCGCACTCTTGCACATAAAAAAGAACTGGATGATTCCGCCAAGCGCATGGTCGCCCGTGGCTTTACCAAGCAAAAGGCAATTGCAGCATTCGGTCAGGAATTGGCGGAATACAATGGAAAGATCAACCGGGGAGAGACCATGAAGAACGCGTTTCGTCCCTTGAGTCCTCCAATTATAACTAAACCATCCACTTTGGGGAACCAATACCCCGGTCACATTTACAACGCGATGATTGCTCCGATTCGTCCCTATGCAATTCGTGGAATGATCTGGTACCAAGGGGAAAGAAATGCAAAGAATGCTGCACAGGCCGAACATTACAACCAACAACTTAAGCAAATGATTGGGTACTATCGAAGTTCCTGGCACGGAGCATCCTGGGGATCGGTGAGTGATGGATTTCCGGTTTTTTTTACTCAACTCCCGAGTTGGACATCTTACCAGACAAAACCTGCCGAAGGTGCGGAAGCTCCTTGGGTGGTGAGTCGGGAAAGTATGAGAAAAGTAACTGGTGAAATCTACAACACCGGAATGGCGGTAACGATCGATACTGGGGACGCCATCGAACTGCATCCCAAAAATAAAAAACCGATCGGTCTGCGTCATGCTTATTTAGCGTTGGGGAAAACCTATGGATTACCAATCGTTTATCAGGGCCCGGTTTTTTCAGATCTCTCAATGGAAGGGAAAAAAGTTGCGGTTCGTTTCAATTCGATTGGATCGGGACTGATGGGTGGAAGAGAGGGAAAAATTAATTCTTTTGCAGTGGCCGGAAAGGACCGGGTCTGGCAATGGGCGGAGGCTGAAATCGACCAGGATTCAGTGGTTCTCTCTTCTCCTGCGGTCAAGAATCCAATGGCGGTCCGCTATGCATGGGCGATGAATCCATCACAAAGAAATCTTTTATACAATAAGGAAGGATTTCCCGCATCTCCATTCCGAACCGATGACTGGCCGCTTTATGATCCGGAATCGGAACCCGTTCAAGTTATCAAGCCGTCTAAGTCCAAGGGTTACGAATCCAAGGATTGGAGGCGCCCGGAGATTAACAATTAGAGATCATTTGAATGCCAAAATATTTGCTACTTGGTTTCCTTCCTTTTTATTTTCTTTTCGGGGCAAGACCCAATGTTATTATTATCCAGACCGATGAGCACAACCTGCGCACCCTCGGTTGTTACCGGGAGCAGATGAGTCAAGAGCAAGCCTTTGTTTGGGGAGAGGGTGTGGAAGTGGAAACACCAAATATTGATTCCCTTGCGAGGGATGGATTGATTTGCACGAACTATTTTGCCGCTTCTCCAGTGTGCACTCCGTCCCGGGCATCCTGGGTATCCGGTCTCTATCCGCAGGCTACTGGTTCTTCGAGCAACAACTTGCCCCTGTATGACTCCATCGTCACCTTTGCCGAAGTTCTTCGAAAACGGGGATATGCGACTTCTTACTTGGGGAAGTGGCATTTGGATGGGGATGCCAAACCGGGATGGGCACCCAGCCGAAAGTTTGGATTTTCCGATAATCGCTTCATGTTCAACCGTGGGCACTGGAAGAAATTTGAAATGACCGAGGAGGGCCCACGGGTCGCAACCAAAAAAAATGGAAAACCAATCTACGATTTGAGCGATGCTGATGAAACAAGTTTTGCTACCGATTGGTTGGTCGATCGCTCCTTGGAGGTTTTGGAACGAGACAAAGGCAAACCATTTTGCCTGATGCTTGCCTTGCCCGATCCTCATGGACCGAACACGGTTCGTGCGCCCTACGACACGATGTATGACCACCTGACCTTCCAGCAACCGGTGACCATGAGAAAGGTATTGGCGGCTCTGCAGAACCGCCCTGGGTGGGTCAATGGTGCATCCAACGCGGTAAAAAAACTCAGCCAGTCGACCTTGTCCAAGTATTTTGGAATGGTTCGCTGTATTGACGACAATGTGGGAAAAATCCTTCGCTTTTTGGAGGAAAACGAATTGACCGAAAACACAATTGTAGTTTTCACCTCCGATCACGGAGATATGATGTGTGAACACTGCCGTATGAACAAGGGACTTCCCTACAAGACCTCGGTGGGTATTCCTTTTGTTTTACGCTATCCGGCAAAGGTTCCGGCAGGGAAAGTGGTTCACACCGCCTACACCACGGTTGACTTCTTCCCAACGCTTATGGGACTCATGAGCATCTCCGATGGCCTGCCCAAGTTGCACGGGTTGAACGCTTCCATTGCCTACACCAATAACAAAAAAGAAGTCGCTAAGGATCGGATCGTTTATGTGCGTCATTCTGAGGGTGCCTGGGTGGCGGCCTTTGATCGACGCTACAAACTGGTGATCTCTCGCCTTGATCAGCCTTGGCTTTTTGACTTGGAGAAGGATCCTGATGAGTTATCCAATTATTACGGGCGTGAAGGATACGAGAAACCATACCAGCGTTTAAAAACCGAGTTGCTTGCCCAGATGAAAAAATTCAAGGAGCCTGCCCTGAAGGAAAAAAACCTTCGCTTCGAATAGTTCAAAGCGTTTTAAGGTTTGAGCTTAATTCAATGACACTAAGAAATTTGAGAGCATTGAGTTTGAATTGGTAGAATAAATAGGAAAATGAAATAATGGATATGTCCGACATTTTAGAGTATCAATGACTGTAAATTTGAAAACTTACATGCAGTCGTAAATTTGAAATTTATTTTATCTTGGTGCAGTCAGTATGAATATGAGTGGTTGATTTGTTGGACATTTATGGATGTAATCAAATAGATAAATTATTCTTTTAGTACCAAATTTAAATTTTGTTTCACCTGATGATTACTTCTCTTATTTCCAAAACAATACATCTGATATTTGGTACAAATACCCTTTTAGAAATTGATGTTAAAATTTTATTTATCTTCAATCTTTAAAAAATTATTCTCGGACGGTTTTAAATCCGATAGTGTAAAAAAGCCCTTAGATTTTAGGTGGTCGGATCCGCAAGATGAAAAGCAGGGGTGGGATTATCTGCTCAGAAGAATACAGCTTTCGGCTCAAAAAGGTAATGTCGACTGCATTTGTCTTATTGGACCAGACATAGAACTTGCCAACTACATTGAATCTTTAGTCGTCGGTGAGTATTTGTTTTGGAAGTTTTCATCGGTAGAAGAGTTAGTTTATTCTGTCCGGACAAGTAATTTGAGTGTTCTTGTTGGGATTTCAAGCTTGTCAGCAAAACAAATTCATCAGCTTGCCCGTGAACTCCTGAAAAATGAAGAAACCAGTTTAATCCCAATCGAGTATGCAGTGATTCCGAAATTAGAAAACCAATTGATTGATAAAATGTGGGAAGATTCCAAAGATTTTATCTCTCCACTCTGTCTTATAAGTCCTAAATGGGAAACTTTATTTAAAGAATCATGTGAACTTTTTGAGCCCAAAATGGGAATTCGTGATTTCATGGACTTGATTCAGGGATTGCAAAACATAACCTCACGTAATTTAGCTGGCAATATTGCAGAATTCGGTTCTTTCAGAGGTCAAAGCGGATACCTGATCGCTCGTTTTCTTGAAAGTCTTGATAGTGAGAGGAAACTTTTCATGTTTGATATGTTTGATTCCTTTCCAGTTGAAATTATTGGGGTGGATCATTTTTGGAGTAAGACACATGAGGTTGATTTCGCAGAAATTAAAGAAAAATTTGTAGGACTTAAAAATATTGAATTTGTGAAAGGAGACTTTACAATTACCTTTGAAAATTCAAATTGTGGAAAGCTTGCCTTAGTTTTTGTTGATTGTGATTCATTTCGTGGCACTGATTTTCTTATTAATAAAATCTTTGATGATTATCTCATTAAAGGAGGAGTTATGATTTTCGAGGACTACGGCCATGCATGTTTATTAGGAAACCGCCTGGCTGTGCATAAAGGGTTTGATAATAGGCAAAATGCCTTTTGTTTTTTTTCTCAATTCAGTGGTTCCTATATTGTTTGTAAGACTCATTAATGGATAAAAAAGACATCGTTGAGGTATTGGATCGCATCGGAACGATGCTTGAGATCAAGGGAGAGAATCCATTTAAAATTCGGGCTTATTTTTCGGGTGCCCGTACTTTACAGACCATGGAGGAGGACTTGGGAGAAGTGATTGAAAGTGGGAAACTGGGCGAAGTTCCCGGTATTGGAAAGGCATTGACAGAGAAAATTGAAACCTTGTTCACAACCGGAGAACTGGAATTTTATGATAAACTGGTGGCATCCGTGCCCTCCGGGTTAATGGATCTATTGGATATTCCCGGTCTGGGTGGAAAGAAAATTAAGGTTCTTCATGAAAAACTTGGAATTGATTCGATTGAAACCTTAACGGTTGCCTGCCAGGAGGGAAAGGTTGCGGAGCTTAAGGGCTTCGGGAAAAAGACCGAAGAAAAAATCCTTTCCGGAATTGAAAACCGGGAAGCCTATGCCGCCCGTCATCTTTGGTGGGATGCCCGGGCCAAAGTGGATCAGATTTTACCCGGGTTGCAAGGATTAGCAGAAGTCGAACGGGTGGAGGCAGCCGGGAGTTTTCGAAGGGGGATGGAGAC
>PBSV01000095.1 GCA_002726435.1 Opitutia bacterium
ACTAGTAAGCAGACCGCCAAGACTTACTTCGATCCCGTATCCGGTAAGACTGTAAGGCAGAAGGTTAAAGGTTTTGTTGATGATAGTGGTAATGGTATATTCGACAACGACCCGATCGTGATGATCGATATGTTGAAGTCTGGTAAATTGGTTAAGGTTCCCCGTAGTTTTGGTAAAGCAAACATCAACCCTGCTATCCGGATCAAGGACGGAGTGGTTGTTGATGTGGTTGGGCCTACTGCTGACGGTAACCTCTTAGAGTCTAAGGTTGTTGATGCGAGGCATGTTAGCCCGATCGAACCAAACAATACGCGGGCAGCTATAATAGCTAGTATTCCTTTTAAGAAAGCTGACTTACCAGCGGGCGTCAAAGACTTCGATCCTCTCAATGGGGGTCCGAAGTCTGAGGACTTCGCTGATACTACTACGATCAAACGCCGCATCGGTGTATTCTCTCTTGAGTTAGAGAAGACAGGAGAAGAAGCGAACCGTAGAGTTCAAAGCCGTCTTGAATCAAACAGCGGAGAACTTAGTCCTGAGTTCCGTATGGCTGCACTAGAATCAGCCAAACAAGAATTCTTGTTTAACGCGCAGTTAATTAGTCTCCGCGAGAAGTTGCTTGCGAATCCTGCTACAATCATAAACGAGGTAGTCGCGCAGACAGGATCGTCAAATGTAAACCAAGCAGCGCAAAGACTGCTGCCGTTCATTAAAGTAGAATCTAATAATAACCTTACGGGTAGCGCAATCCTTGGATTGTTTGTGGAGCAGAAACTCCAGAACAACCCTGACTTCGCGAACAACGCACCACCGACCTTTGATACGTTACTTGCTAAAGCAGCTAATAGATTTAAGTCTCAAGAAGAAACTGCTACCTCACTTAGACAACAGAGAGCGGCGACTACTCTTCCATTCGATAGAACTCCATCTGAGTTTAGGAATCCTAAAGTAAGTGAGTGGATTGCGAACTTCGGGCGTAACCCTGAAGGTGATCTAGCGTCTCCGGAAGATATTAGCAACGCAGTGTCTGGAGCAATCAATACTGCGATTGACGCAGTAAACACTGATCCCGACTTACGTAGAGCAATCAATAAGATTACTCTAGACCACGTCTTGAACGACGGCACTCCTGAAATGGCTGACATGGTTCAGACTGCGAGTGCGAGGGACATCTTCGGATTGTTCGCTTCATGGATGTCATCTGGTAACGGTAACACCAGAGAATCGGTTACTGAGTTTGTGGAGCAGTTGGAGCTTGGGATCTACCCGTCTAGCGCAGAGTTCCAGAACGCATTACTTCTGGTTAACTTAGCTAACCGTTCTGATGGTGCTAGCTATGAAAACTCTGACGCTGTGAACGCCTACCGTGATCTGTTCAATGCAGGTGCTAAACAAGAGATCGATACTGATCAGGCGAGGAACACAATGATTGCTTTGACCAAAGCAGTCCGGACTCACCTATCGAGATCAAACATATCTTCTGCGGAGCGGTCAGCCATCACAGCTCAGAACGAATCAGATATTCAAAGACTGAAGCTTGAGAGTGGCAACCCTGAGAGTGTTATTGAAGCCCTTAAAGATGTTTCTAAGAATTCAGATAACCCATCGCATAAAGTTGTAGCCGACTTGCTACTGCTCGACACTGACTTCCTCAAGAAGGTTAAGTTTGTATTGGGATCAGCGACTGCGGACATCGCAGGCAAATACGTCAAAGGACTCGACGGTTCCCACACTGTATTCATTAACAAGACATCTGGCAACGGTCGTGGTCTAGTTAACACATTACTTGAGGAATACGTCCACGCATTTATTTCTGACATTACTTCAGCTACTGATGCTCAGATTGAGGGCATGCCTAGAGGGACCAAGACTAGACTCAAAGCTCTGTCTACTGTTCTGACTAATTCTAGAACAGCTTACGCGAAACAGAAAAAAGAAAGTGGGCCAGTCCCAGCTCTTGAGAATGCTCTTGTTGATCTCAATGAGTTTGCTGCTCAGTTCTTATTATCAGAAGACGTTCAGAAACATGTGAGGAGCCTCGTGCCACCACCAAATAGATCGTCATTCTTCTCTCGTTTCCTGACTAATATAGTTATGCTGTTCCCTAAAGCAGGGGCCAAAGATGTTAAGGAAGCTGTAAAAGCTCTAGAAGATGTCCTTGATGTCGGCAGTAATACTCGCAAGACGGCTCCTACTGACCCTAAAGTTTTGGGTGGTTCACTTGCTGGTAAAGCATTGTTCAGTTCACCAGTTACCAGATCTAAAGAGGAGTTACTTGATCTACAGCGCGAAGCAGAGAACGCACGACTTGAGGCTAATAGTCGGGAAGTCGAGGCACTCGCTGAAGAATTCTTAGCGAGCGTTCCAGAGGCAGATCGACCTAAGATGGGTAACCTACTCAACTACGTTAGAGGTTTACTTCCGTTGGGTATGGACATGAAGATCACTACTGAATCAGACGGGAGTTCTGCTTTTGTAACTTCTGACTCTTCGACGGTCTTTGTTAATCCGATTGCTATGTTGAAGCAGGCAGGTGATATCAGTGATGCCGCTAGCCGCGCAATCATTGGCACTATAATCAACGAGGAACTGACCCACACCGCCAGCTTCAACGCCTTGAGTATGGAAGAGGTTCAGGCATACATCGATAGTCTTTCTGAATCAGACTTCGTTGACATCGCCAAAGAATACCACGGCGACAACGACGCTGGACTCAAAACTACATTAGCGCAACTAAACTCAGAAGATCCTTCAGTAGTCGCAGACGCTCGATACAGAATGGCAGAAGAGAAACTTCGTATGCACCTCCAAAAGGTCACACGAGGGTTTACTACTGAGGACGACATACAATTCTGGAAATCCAAGCCGTCCTTATTGGGAATGCTAGGTCGTTACTTTAGAGGCATCATCAACCGCTGGGTCGCTAAACGTGAACAGATTGGACCCGCCGCAGATGTTGCACTCAATAAGTTAATTATTGAAATGCGGGCTATCGAAGTTGGGTTTGTTCGCCAGCCTACTAAGATGCCTTTCGACCCTGAAACCCCGATGAATGTTTTCCGGATGTTCGGAACCGTGAATCAGAACTTCGTTGCTTTAGCGTCTGCCCCCACCACAGCCGCGCCGTCAGGCCAACCAACAGGAACGGGTATAGACTTCTCCGCAGTGGTGGACTTACTGGAGGCTCCTGTATACGAGATCGAAACCGAGCAACCTAAGAACTTTATAATGAAGTTCTTAACTGAGATGTTTGCTGGTCAGCTTCCAGAAGCTTTCCGTCGATTGGTCCAGAACCGTGACGCTTACAAGAGACTCACTGAGAGTAACGTAATTGCCTACAAGACTGAAATGGATAAGCTCATCAAGGCTACTTACGGTAGCTATGATAATGCGCCGATGGAAATGATCGCACGCGCTCAAGGTTACTATTCCGGTAACGTGGTTACTGAAGAAGTTCTTAACCGTATTGAGGAAGCTTATGACAAAGCCCACGCTGCGGCAGAGGTAGACCGTAAAGCAGGTAATATTACTAAAGGAGAAGCTGATACTTTAAAGTCCATAGCTGATAAAATCAGAACCAACGACACTAACAAAGCTTACGATGCTGCTGTTAAGGTTAGGGAAGCTGACCGTGATGCTGCTCTGAGAGATCTCGCTAAGGAATCACCTAAGCTAGCTGCCCATATTATTGATATTAGGGAGAAGCTTATCATTCCTCTACAGAAGAAACTTGTTAAGTCCGGACTTGATAGCAAGATCGGTGTTAAGATTTCTAAGACCGGAGGGATCTACGTGACCCGTAGTTACCAGATGTTCACTGACTCATCATACCTTGAGAAAGTGAAGACAGATCCCAATTATCAAAAGGTGCGGGACGCTGCTATGAAGTTCTTTGCGGATGAGTTCGTAAAGAAGACTACCAAAGATCTAGTTAACAGTGGTATGGACCCTTCTCTCGCTAAGATTGAAGCTGGCGAGATTCTCGAAAGAGAGAACCAAAGCAGTCCCCACAATTCTTACGGTCAAGAAGCACTCAACGCTTTCTTGATGCAGTATGAGAAAGGCGGTAGAGATTCAACGACCCTTGCTCCGAAAGACTACAAGATGATTGAGGACAATCTCAAACGTCGTAGAGATCTGCCGGAAGAGATCCGAAATCTTCTCGGCGAACTCGGACCGAAGTCCGGTATTGATTTGATCCTCCGGACTTACTCGACTGTTGCGACGCTCACATCGCAGCAAGCATTCCTGAACCAACTGAAAGACTTCGGCGTGAAATCAGGAGTCATGGTCACGACAGAAAATAAATTCGCTACCAAAGAGAACCGCGACAAGTATAGTAACTTTGTTCCTGCAAGGTCTGGTGTTCCAAGCAAGAGTGATCCTCTTTCTGGGATGCACGTTTCACCTGAATTTAAAGAGGCTCTCGATGTCACACTCAAAGATTCTTACATGATGGACTACGCCGACACGGCGGAGAAAGCTGTTAAGGGAATATTTGGTTTAGCCTCTAACCTAAGTGGTAAGGCGATGGCAGCTAAGACATTAGGTTCGATCGGATTCTACGGTCGTAACGCTGTCGGTAACTTACTGTTTGGAACCTCACAAGGATTCTTCCGCTACGATAAGATGATCGCTGCCATGACGAAGTCATCTATCGACGCGTTCACAGGAGCCTCCGGCAAGATTGATCCGGTGGTTAGTGAGCTTATCGGTCTTAACGTCATGGGAGACGAACTCCGTGCTGGAGTCATGAGAGACCTCCTTAACGGTAAGGTCACTCCTGAAGGCATAAGGAAGCAGATCGCAGAGTTAGGTGAAAAGACGAAACTCAATAAACTCACTAAGGGTCTAGCGTTTGTTGAGAAGAAAGCTCAGGATTTATCCGCTGCTCTCGACGC
This sequence comes from Opitutia bacterium, assembly GCA_002726435.1. Taxonomy (GTDB): domain Bacteria; phylum Verrucomicrobiota; class Verrucomicrobiia; order Opitutales; family Seribacteraceae; genus Seribacter. The sequence goes on from PBSV01000095.1 coordinate 4,902, forward strand.
TGCTTACAAGGTCGCCTACTACAACCACGAGTTGAACATCTTGAAGGAAGCACGAGCCGCAGACACAGGCAAAGGTACAGTTGATCTCGCCGCTATGGATGACACGGAGATCAAGCGTTTAGCTGCTCGCAAAGTTGTCATGACCTCACAGGCATACAGCCAAGCACCACCAGCCGTTGCCGCATTCACGAAGTCTGGACTCGGCCTAGTATTTGCTCCGTTCATCCGATTCAAGATGGAGGTTCCACGAATCGTGATTAACACGTTCAAGCTCACCAAAGAAGAGATCGACAGTAAAAATCCTGTTCTGGTTCGGAGAGGTATGTTGAGAATGGGTTCAATGATTGGGACGCTCGGAGTTCTTTCTTCTGCTGTCCCAATGATCATGGCCGCGCTGTCTGGCATAGGCGATGAAGAGGATGAGGCCATGCGTGCCTCCATTCCGGATTACCTCAGAGGACATACGTTCTTCTACTTCGGTGAAGGTAAGAACCTGAAATCGATTGATTTGACCTATGTTAATCCTTACTCCCTCATAGTTGATCCGTTCTTACGATCGTATGAGAACATCCGAAGAGGAGAGTTCACTGAAGCGGGAGCTGCATTGGCTATAGGCTTTGTGAGAGATCAATACTTAGATGATCAGATTCTCGCAGGGGCTGTCCGCGATGCGACAAGGAACGTTAACCCATCTACTGGTAAACCTATTTGGAACAACGGGGCCGATGGTCCGGTTGAAGCGGGTTCTAAGATCCTCAGCTACATCGCTAAGGAAGCCTACGCGCCACGACTCGGTAAAGACTTTGTCAATGGTTGGTCTACTGGAAGCCTGTCCGGAATGGTCGGCGAGATCGCGGACGGTGCAATGCCTGCAAGGATTCACGATGTTGATCTCCAGAAACAGTATTCACGTTACTTGTTGGATCTGAACAAGAGATTCAACAATGTGAAGAGCGGACTCAATGCAGTGAAGCGGAACGCCCCGATGAGTGACGGCGAGGTCGGAGACATCATCGACGATAACATCGAAGACCGTCGCCTCCTCAACTACGAGTTGATGCGGGTCAATAAAGGATTCTCCTCACTCGGCCTCACTGACACTGATCTTCTGAAAGGGATGAAGGAGATGAAGCTCGGTCGCGATCGAGTCGCTCTATTAAGTCGGGGATACATGGATAGACCATCGCCCAAATACATTATCGAAAGCCTACTCGATCCAAGGACCGATGAGTATGGCGAGGGTCGGGCGCAGCAGATCCTCAACCATTATCGGAACATCAATCGATACATTCCTGTCCGGCCTATTACAGAATCTGAATAGAGCTTGCGTGCAGTAAATGATGATAGTGGCCAGAGCCGCCGCGCCAAAAATAAGTGGGAAAAATCGCTCGGAAATTTCCCACTTATCGGCGCGGTTTCTTTGGGTCAGGACACAAAAAAAGGAGGCAGGGATTTCTCCCTACCTCCTTGTCATTCCTGAAAGAACTACTACGTTGTCATTAATGACGGGTGGATCCAATCAGGCGGATACCGCCTTGTCCACTTTAAATTCCGGAATATTTCTTTCCGGTAGAACTCCCGCACCTTATCCACTTTATCAGGAAAAAAGATATGGTCGGGATCGACGGGGAGGCTTAGAGAGTCCATCTTCTCACTAGCCTCGATCAGCGGCAGGCTGTCTTCAAGGCAGGCAGGCTTCCGGAATCGGTAATAAAGCTCGTGTGTTGCTGAATTACCGTGATCGACGACCCATCTAAGGTTCGCGAGACTGGCACAGGCCCAACGGATATACGGGTCACTGCTCTGTGTGCGATTCTCAGAGGCTTCCTTAAACACTTTTCTAGTGAATGAGATAGTCTCGCGGAGATGTCGGTCACATAGATTGCTCGCAGCCTCATCCGGATCGGGGTCAGTGAAATAGATCATGCCCGCCTCCTTTTCTTTTGATCGGCTTGCTCCCGCATCTTGCGGAGGCGGCGCGATTCAGTCTTAACCATATTCGCAGTAATTACGATAAGAGCTAATGGGGCCGTGAGGATCAGGCCGATGATTTGTAAATAGTCCATATCTAGAATCATGGGTTGTAGTTGCGGTGGCCAAATCTTTTAGATCGTTTATCATAAACGACCTTTTTGTAATCACATCCCGACAGGGGGTGGTGATCACGGATGAGGACTAGTTTCCCTCTTCTCACGGCGTCTTTTTCTTCCACTGTGAGTCGGGAAACCCAACGGTAGGGTTGCGATCCCCGCCCATGAATCTGGGCAGTTCGGCTTATTGTTTTTTTCA
>PBSV01000096.1 GCA_002726435.1 Opitutia bacterium
AATTAGTCCTTCCACGGTCTTACCAGGACTGATTGAGGGGGCCATTTTTGTTCTTCCAATTGTTTTACCCACCAAAAGAGCTCCGATGTCGCTAAATTTCGCGACAATAACTACCCACAGCGAAAAGAATAGACCAAACCCGATGTCCACCGAAGAACTGGTAACCTCGGATATCTGAATAATATTTACAAAGTAGTGCAGAAGAAAAGAAACATAGAGAAGTCCAAAGAAAGTGGGCATGAGACGTTTGACATACATGCCGCGCTGAGCTTGTGGGAACAGAACACAGGCGGCGGAGGAGAGAAGGGCACCCACAGCAAGCACGTCGACCCCGGCACCGGGAAAGTAAAAGGCAATTGGAATCAAGCTTCCCCCGGTAATAAGACCGGACATTCGATTCGCTGCATACCCCAATCTTCCAAGGATGGTGTAGATTTCAAAGAGCGTTAGCGTTGCACAGAAATTAAGTATCCACATTGCACCTGCTTCCTTGGAGAAAAAAATAATTACCCCCATTGTGCTCCAAAGAAAGAGAGTGGAAAGCGTACGAATGATCATGAAATATATTCCCTCGATTAGTGGTTTAGAAGGAAGTAAGTTGCTCGCTTGTTTTGCCGTATCTTCTCTCGCGTTTTGTAAAATCTCGCAAAGCATCAAGGAATGCTTTACGGCCAAAATCCGGCCAATGAAGAGGAGATACAAAAATTTCTGCATAGGCCGCCTGAACCAGAAGAAAATTGCTCAGGCGAAATTCACCGGAGGTGCGAATGATCAAATCAGGGTCTGGTAGATCCTTGGTTTCAAGATATTGAGCGAAATCATCCCACTCCAAATTTTCATGATTTTGATTCTGGTTTTGGGAGCAGGCTTTTACGGCTTGAAGAATCTCTTGCCTGCTTCCGTAGTTGAGTGCAAGGGTAAGATTCCATTGGTCGTTATCTTTAGTTTTCTCAATTGAATCTTCGACAATTTTTTTTGCGAATCTGGGCAACCCATCAAGGTCGCCAATCGCCCGCAGGCGAATTCCATCTTTTTGCATTGTCTTTAGTTCTCTTTTCAGGAATTCCTCCAGAAGTCTCATAAGTCCGGACTTTTCATCCATGGGTCGATTTTGATTTTCCTGAGAGAATGCATAAAGAGTCATAAACGGAACGCCGACTTCCCTTGCAGTATTCACGACACTGCGGACATTTTCCACCCCATTTCGGTGGCCGAATAATCTGGGCTTTCCATGTGATCTGGCCCACCGACCATTCCCATCCATAATGATCGCTACATGCACGGGAAGTCTCTCTTTTTCTTCAGGCGTGAAAATCTGCATCTTTAAAACATTTCATCGATTTCTGAGCGAATTGACAACGAGGAAAGCATTGGATATTTTTGAATGTTGATATGGAAGTTATGGAAGAAAGAGAGATTACTAGCAAACTAGCAGATATGTCTGGTTGGAATTGGAGCAATGATAAATTGGTCAAGAATTTCAAACTAGGAAATTTTCGTGAGGCAATGGGATTTATTTTACTCATTTCCTACGAAGCGGAGCAAAGAAATCACCATCCAGAAATCTTTAATTGCTACAACCGAGTTGAAGTTTCACTACAAACCCATGATGCGGGGGCGAAAGTTACGCAAAAGGATTTCGAACTTGCGACTGCTATCGATGCAATACCCCGTAAAAACTAGCCTTTTTTCTTTTTTTTTGATTTTCGTACATTTTCACTCATAGGGCGATTATCTGTAGGCACCTTATATTCTTTACGTAGCCGTGTAAGCTCAGTCTTGAGGGTGGCAGTTATTTCTTCATAATCGGGCTTCCCATACAACGAGCATAATTCATTGGGGTCATTTTTCAGGTCGTAGAGTTCCCAGCCGTCAAGCATGTAGAAATAAATGAGTTTGTATCGGTCCGTTCTGACCCCGTAATGGCGACGGACCTGATGAGCGCCAGGAAACTCATAATAATGATAATAGAGGGACTTTCGCCAGTTCTTAATTTTTTTACCTTTTAGGATAGGAACAATCGAGGCGCCCTGCATATCATTGGGAGATTTGACTCCACAAATATCAAGAAATGTCTGTGCGTAATCAAGGTTTTGCACGAGCTCTTTATTATGGGTACCTGGCTTGGTAACTCCCGGCCAGCGGACGATGAGAGGAGTACGGAAGGACTCCTCGTACATCCAGCGTTTATCATACCACCCATGCTCGCCCAGATACCAGCCTTGGTCTGAAGAATAGATCACAACGGTATTTTTAGCCAAACCACTTTCATCCAGGTAGTCAAGTAAGCGACCGATATTTTCATCCACGGAATCAATGCAACGAAGATAATCCTTCACATACCTTTGGTATTTCCATTTTAAAAGGGCATCTCCTTCAAGGTTTGCATTTTCAAAAGCCTTATTTTTCGAACCGTAGGCTAGATCCCACTTGGATTTCTGCTCAAGAGTCAGGTTGCCCGGAGCCTTAAGCTTTAAATCACTGACGGAAAGATGTCGATTGATGGTCATTGCTTGAGTGGAAGCTGGTTCGAGTCGGTTGTTGTAGTTATCTCTCAAAGTTTCTGGCTCGGGGATGTCAATGTTATCATATTTGGACAAATACTTGGGTCCCGGTTGCCAATTGCGGTGAGGGGCCTTGTGCTGACTCATTACAAAAAAAGGTTTGTTCTTGTCGCGGTCCTCTTTGAGCCATTTGAGAGTGACATCAGTGATTATGTCAGTGGTGTATCCGGTAATATTTTTGATTCCCTGATCGGAGATCATTGGAGGATTATAATAAGGACCCTGTCCTTTTAAAACTTGCCAAAAATCAAACCCTGTTGGTTCGCTTTTGAGGTGCCATTTTCCACAAATTGCGGTTTGGTATCCTGCTTTGCGAAGAAGTTTTGGGAAGGTTTGCTGGGAACCGTCAAAGGTATCTCGATTGGTGAGCTGTCCATTCATGTGACTATGCTTGCCAGTTAAAATTACTGCTCGACTCGGGGCACATATTGAGTTGGTTACAAATGCACGATTAAAGAGCATGCCCTCTTTGGCAATACGATCAATGTTTGGAGTTTTGTTACGATTTGATCCATAAGCAGATATCGCTTGGTAAGCATGATCGTCGGCAAAAATGAAAAGAATGTTTGGACTCTTTTCTCTGGCAAACAGGGAAAGAGAGAAAACTATGGAAAAGAGGATGGACAGCTTTATTTTCATAATGAAAAGTGAGGAACATGTGTATTCGATTTGCAATTTGAAAAACGCTAAAAGAGAAAAATAAAATGTTTGCCCTAATATTGTCTGAGTGAACGGAGAAGTAAAAGTACGCCCATTTCTATGGACATGGCCATTGCTACTTGCTCAGTCAATTGGTGCATTCAACGACAATGTGGTAAAAGCATTTTTGCCTGCCATGATTATGTTTAATTTTGGAAAAGACATGATGGATCAACTTAACTATGTGATCCTCATTCTTTTTTATTCTCCTTTTGTCCTCTTTGCCCCCTTTGCAGGATGGATCTCGGATAGATTTTCGAAGAAAAAAGTGGTGAGTGTAACCCTATTTTCACAATTCATCGGAATGGTGGTTCTGGGTGCTTCCTTTCAAGCTGAGAGTTTACTCCTCTCCCTAGTGGGATTTTTTCTTCTCTCCACTCAATCCGCTTTTTTCTCTCCCGCTAAAAAAGGAATCCTTAAGGAAATCGTGGGGTATGCTAATCTTGGAAAAGCTGTTGGCTGTATGGAGATGATGACAATGTTTGGAATTCTTGGGGGGACTTTTGTCGGAGCCATTGCCTATGCCCATCTGGAAAAAGATTTCAGTGGCTGGGAAAGTGCTTTTTTTCTTACACTTGGGGTCTCTTTTTTAGCACTATTTTCATGGTTAATCTTTTTGCCTACGGTAGAAACCAAGGCAGAAAAGGCAAAGTCATTTGAAAGAAAGATTTTGTTCAACCATTTTGAGGACCTCAAGTTTCTGTTAAGAAATCCTAAACTTCGTTGGTCCGCATTTGGTGACGCATGGTTTTGGTCGTTAGCTGGATTTCTCTGGTTGGTTTTGGTCGAGCTGGCAGGTGAAACAGTTTCGGGAGAGACAGGAGTCAGCTCTATTTACGGCATCTGGTCGTTGATGCTGGGAATTGGAATAATGACGGGGAGTCTGTTCTCTGCCTATTTGAATCGTGGTAGAATTGAGGTCGGATTGTCCGCGATTGGTGGACTAGGTATGCCAATTTCGATACTCGGAATGTATTTTTCTTCACCGCTCTCACTTTCTTTTGACTGGTGTTGCATAGCAGTGGGCTTTTTCGGGGCTTTGTTTTTCGTGCCACTCAATGCACAGTTACAAAATAATGCTGAGAATAAAAAAAGAGGCCGGGTGCTTGCCTCCTCAAATCTTTTTACTCAATCAAGTGGGATAATAATAAGTTTATTATATGGATTTCTTTCCAACCTGATGGAAATGAATGCAAAGCAAACAATGTTGGTAATATTGGTTCCCTCCTCACTGATTGGAGTTTTTTACTTACGGTTTTTATTTGAGGACTTTTTTCGAGCGATTACCCATGTGTTTTTAAGGGTGTTTTACAGGATCAGGCTGGAAGGGATGGAAAACTTTCCCGAGAAAGGTGGAGTCCTAATAGTCAGTAATCATCTTTCCTATGCCGACCCTATTTTCATTGGTGCCGCTTTTCCAAGAAAAGTAAGGTATTTAGCCCATTCGTCTTTAAGTGGTTTCGGAGCGATGCGTTTCCTATTTCGCGTGACAAAGACATTGACGATTTCATCGGAGAAATCATTCGAGAGCCTCCGTCAATCTATCAAAAGCTTGAGGAAAGGAACTCCACTATGCGTGTTTGCAGAAGGAGAAATTTCGCGACTAGGATTGGTTTTGCCTTTTATGCGTGGCGTTGAAATTCTTGGCAAACAAGCAAAAGTTCCGATATTACCAGTACACTTGGACGGTGTATGGGGTTCAGTTTTCAGTATGGAAAGAGGAGTTTTTTTTCGGAAGTTTCCTTTGAGGTTTCCTTACCCAGTTACAGTCAGGGTTGGGAGCCAGATTCAAAAAGGAAGTGCAAGCGTAGAATTTATTAGGCAAGAGGTCTTGGAACTGGGCAGGCAATCATTTGCCGAGAGAATGAAATTTGGGAAATTTGCAAAAAAAGCCTTGAAGCACCGGGTTTCTAAAAACATGAAATCTCTTTTTGTCTTACCGAGCGGAGAAAAGATCAAAGGACAAGATTTGATCAAAATAGTACTTGGTGAAAGCATGAATTTACCCTCCAAATTTGGGCAGTTTTTTCAATCTTTCACCAGCCTTATGGAAATGGAAGAGAGGGAAGCGGAAATCATTTATGCAAACTGGGTAAGAGTCCGTGAAATGAATCTTTGGGACCGCAATGTATTCTTTGTTTCCAGAGAGGGAATAGGACCATGGATGGAGCAGTGGATCCCATGGTTGCCTTTACTTGGAGGGAAGTCTATACGAATCATGGACAAGGGAGTTCTTGTAGCCAAATCTCCTAGATTCCTTGACCAAAGACGAATACCTGAGATCAAAGTTACCGGGGTAGCAACTAAGCAAAACGGACTGGTCTGTCTCAATGGGCCGAACCCAAAATGTGACCCAAAAGACAAGGAAATCATTAACCAGTCAGGAATGAAAGAAGGAACTTTTGGACGGCTTCTTGTTGGATTTTCTTACCTTAAAAACCAAGACATGTTTATTTTGAAAGGAGTGTATACGGAAGAGGAACTAAAAATGGTGAGTTTGATTGATTCAGATGGTTTCCTTGCCGCTCATTGATCAAGTTCAATGCTTTTACCAAGCTTTGGTTTATGGTATAAAGATGCTTTCTTTTTTATGCCATGAGCAATTTTCTTCCGGAATCCAAGTTCTTTGATAAGCTACTCACTCAACTATTGGGTGAGTCAGTCCTTGTCCTTGGACATCGTCGACCTGATGGTGATTGCGTGGGTTCACAAGTTGCCTTTACCCGTGCTCTTCTTGGATTGGGGATCGATGCTCGTGCAGTAAATCAAGATTCGGCACCCAGAATATTAAAGAAATTTATTGGAAATACTCCTTTTCTGCAGCCAAATGAAATCGAAGATTCGGAAGCCTTGATAATCACGGTTGATTGTGCTGACCATGCACGAGTGGGAGAGGAACTAATGAATCGATTCCCATCTGTTCTTCTTAACATTGATCATCATGTCTCCAATACGCATTACGCTAAAAATAATTTTGTTTTTGCTGATGCTTCCGCAACTGCAGAGATTCTTGCCAAATTTTTCTTAGACTTAGAGTACAAACTAGACCGCACTACCGCTGAAGCACTGTATTTGGGAATATGCACCGACACCGGCCAGTTTTGTTATTCGGGAACGAATGCATCCGTTTTCGAGGTTTGCAGAAACCTTTGCCAAGCGGGTGCGAATCCCTCGAAAATCGCACATGAATTATACGAACGGGAGAAGCCCGGACGCATACAGTTGTTACAAAAGTTCTTAGCCAGTTTTCGAATGGAGTTCGAAGATAGAGTTTGTATTGGAAGTCTGCAGGAGAAATTTTATCTTGAAACCGCCACATCTCCTGAAGATGCAGAGGATTTCGTTGATTATGCGCGCTCCTTAGAGGGAGTTGAAATAGGTGGATTGATCGAGGAGCGAAATGGAAAATTGAAGGGAAGCTTTCGGGCAAAAGATAAAAGGTATCGAGTTGATCTACTTGCCAAAGAATTTTCTGGAGGTGGACATGCATGTGCGGCGGGATACAACTTGGATACAACCATTGAAAATTTCTACCCATGTTTGGTGGAAACAATTGGAAGGCATTTGAAAACTGTAGACGGGAAGGGTTTTTGATGACAGTTCTCCAAGACCCCAGCTTTGAAGGAATTCTACTGGTCGATAAGCCGACAGGAATTACTTCGCATGACATTGTGGATCGGTTGCGGCGAAAACTGAAGATGAAGAAAATTGGACATGCCGGCACCTTGGATCCTCTCGCAACCGGTTTAATGATCATGTTGATTGGAAAGGCAACCAAGGTGTCGCAATTTCTTATGAGTTTAGACAAAAGCTATGAAGGAGAGTTTATTCTTGGAGTGGAAACCGACAGTCAGGATGCAGATGGAGAAATCATTAATGAAAAGACTTTGTCACCGGGGATGGACCAAAATGCGGTAAAGTCAGTTATGAATAGCTTTATTGGAGACCAGTACCAAACTCCTCCGATGTTTTCAGCGAAGAAGATTAATGGAGTGCCCCTTTATAAAATGGCTAGAAAAGGCAAGACGGTTGAGCGTGAACCTCGATTTATTCGAATAAACGAATTTAACCTTTTAAATTGGAATTCTCCTAAAGGAGAGTTTTTTATCGCCTGTAGTAAAGGAACCTATGTACGAACGGTTTTGCATGACCTTGGTCAAAAACTTGATTGTGGTGGACACTTGCTAGCATTGCGGCGAACAAAAATAGATCAATTTTCAATTGATTCTGCGAAGACTCTATCAGAAATAGAGGGGATGTCGGTCGGGGACTTACAATCATTGTTGATTCCGATACATCAAGCAGTTCCCTC
>PBSV01000097.1 GCA_002726435.1 Opitutia bacterium
ATCGAACCTGTGCTTACTGCGAAGTGCGTTCATTGTCATGGAGAACAAAAAAGCAATGGTAAACTTCGAATGGATTCAAAAGAACGACTTCTTCAAGGGGGTGAGGGTGCAGGCAAGGACATCATTATCAAAGGTGATTTTGAAAACAGTGAATTAATTTTTAGAATTTCTTTGCCAAAAGAAGATATCGAGGCGATGCCTCCTGTAGAAGATGACCATGATTATAATCCAGTTACTTCTCAGGAATTTGAAGTGATGAAAGCCTGGATCAAGCTTGGTGCAAATTTCGACTTGGTCATTTCTGAACTCGATGAGACTGCTAAGCGAGCCGCAGAGCATATCTTTAAAAATATGCCCAAAAAGACCTTCATTGCTTCAAAAATTATTGTCCCTCCACCCCCTCAGGTTCCAGAAGTTGATCCAAAAATCCTTCAAACACTCAAAGAAACTGGGGTTTTAATAATGCCTATTGCTCAAAATACCAACGCTTTGTATGTTAATGCATCTCATTTAGGCAAGGAGTTTGATGACGAAAAACTCAAACTCCTCGAACCCTTAGCCCCTCAATTATTATGGCTGAACCTTGCAAGGACAGGAATATCCAACGCTGGTGGAAAAACGCTCGCCAAATTTTCTCTTCTTACAAGACTTCATCTTGAAAATACCTCAATTTCCGATGAAATTTCAACCAATCTTAAAAATTTATCGGCTTTAGAATACTTGAACTTGTATGGAACTGAAATATCTGACTCTTCTGTGCAAAACTTGAAAAGCTTGAACAACCTCCAAAAGATATTCCTTTGGCAAACCAATTTCACGCCCAATGGTATCGAATTACTTCGTAAGGAATTTGTGGACCGCCAACTTTATTCAAAGCTAAAAGTGCTGACTGGGAACCTCTCAAAAAAGGTTCAAAATGTCACGGATGAGGAAAATAAAAAGGTGAGCATATTGGAAAAGATTCTTCTAAAAGTCGGCAATGAAACAAAAGATTTAGTTCCTATTAATAGGAAATGCCCAATCGCGTCCAACAAGGATATTGACCACTCAAATATTTCCGTTTTTGAAGGTAGGAAAGTTGGATTTTGCTGCCAAAAATGTAAAGCCAAGTTTGACAAGGAACCTTCCACTTACCGATCAAAAATACTCGAGTTCAAACCTTCCAAAAATTACAGCAAGGCTTTTACCGATTTACAGAAGGCCCAAGCTTCAATGGATCTGAGAATTGAAAATGTCGGCACAGATCTACGAATAACATCCGCAAAGCTAAAAGCCCTTGGTCCGCAAATTAACATCGGATGGAACAACCCATAAGTTTATTTGACGGTGATCTTAACCTAAGGTGGCGATCATCCGCTTTGCAACGTCTCACAAAATTCATTGTTATCAATGCGGTGTTGATTTGAGTTGCCAAACTCTGTGTGAGTGAAAAGGTGAATTCGAATGGATAAAGTAGATCAAGAAGTAACTTCAATATTTGAAGAAACTAACGCTCTCCTGCATGGACATTTTATTTTACGGTCCGGCCTAAGAAGTGCATACTTTTTCCAATGTGCTCAAGTGTGTCAGCACATGGACAAAGTCACCCGACTCGCTCAATTACTCATACAAAAAATTCCAGTTTTTGAAATTGATTTAGTAGTTGCACCTGCAATGGGTGGTCTTGTCATTGGACAAGAAGTCGCCAGACAACTTGGATCAAAATTTATATTTTTAGAAAAAGTAAATGACCGCCTGGCGTTGCGAAGAAATTTCACAATACACCCTCGTCAAAGAATAATCCTAGTCGAAGATGTCGTTACCCGCGGAGGTCGGGTAAGAGAGGCTCTGGAAATAATAAATCCATTTTGCGAAAATCTATTGGGTGTAGCAAGCCTCGTGGACAGAAGCTCTGAAACATTGGATTTCGGTGTCCCATTCTATCCATTGTTGAAAATGAATTTTCCAACCTATTCTCCAGACCAGCTTCCTCAGGAACTTGCACGCTTAGCACCCACAAAGCCAGGAAGTTAGGGTTTAAGGAATTCGATAGGCCAAAAAGCTATATTTTCCCCTATACCATACATAAAATCGGTTAATCCCTTTTTTTAGTTGTTCTTTTATATCATTAATGGAGTTAACTTGGTAGCCGTTGATCTCGACAATCACTACTCCTTTTTTAAAGGTCTCTGCTTCGCCCGTTGATTCGGAGACAACCAAGCCTCTGGTTTGGGCGGGAATCCCAAATTCACTTCTAACTTCCGTGGTTAATGTCTCGAGAGAGATTCCTGGTATTGGTGACTGAATATTTTTACCTAACATCTCCAAAGTTACATACAAAGTAATTTTTCTACCTTCTCGCTTTACCTCAATTGGTATCCTTGTTCCAGGTTCAGTTTGTGATATTGCAATTCTTGTTTGATTGACGGTATTTACTTTCTTGGTTCCGACTTTTGTGATCACATCCATTTGCAAAAATCCTGCTTGGGCAGCAGCACTTTTTGCAACTATTCTAGTGACTAGAGCCCCCTGTAAATCAGGATCTTCACCCAATTCAACTCCTAGGAACCCCCTCCTCATAATCCCGCTCTGTACTAAATCGGTTAAAACTTTTCGAACCATATTCACAGGGATTGCCAATCCAATACCGATACTTGCACCAGTTTGAGAAATAATCGCAGTGTTAATTCCAACAAGTCTACCCTTTGCGTCAAGGAGAGCACCCCCTGAATTTCCTTGATTTATTGAAGCGTCAGTTTGGATAAAATTTTCGTAGGCATCATCCTGCTCAAAAACATCCAATTCCGACCTCTTGGTTGCGGATACAATTCCCATTGTAACAGTCATGCCTATTCCCAGAGGATTACCAGCGGCAAAGACGATATCCCCAACCTGAAGAATATCACTGTCCGCAAGTGTGACGAAGGGAAGAGGTTCTTCACTATCGATTTTTAGAACCGCAACATCTGTCGAACGGTCAAATCCCACAATGTTAGCTTTGTATTCTTTCTTATTCGTCAGTTGTATGATTACTTCTTCAACAAGCTCACCAGTACGAGGATCAGTGATTACATGAGCATTGGTTATAATGTGCCCTTCGGCGGTAACTAATACACCTGATCCAATTCCAGACGGTACCTTTTCAGGTTTAACCAATGGCTGTTCAATGCCAGGTAACCCGTAATAACGACGAAGAAAGTTTTCCAACGGATTACCAGAACCAGGGTATAAGCGACGAACCACCTGTTGAGTTGTAACGGCAACTACAGCTGGCGTAGCTTTTTGCAGGACCGTTGAATAACTCTGAGGAGGCAATTTTTGTTCCCGATCCAAATCACTTTCGTCCACTTTTAAGCTTAAACTTTGTTGACCATTACAAAAAACTGTGAGCAGTAAAAGAAATGGATATAACCTGATAATTTTCACAACTTTATAGCGACGGTGAGACCTTTAATTGTGTAATCGATTGGATATTTGGGAGATTACGAAAATTAGAATCCTTTGATTTCAAATAAGGTGGAAATGCTATTATCAGTATGTGTCCTACGAATTGCTTCGCCTAACAATGAAGCAACACTTAATTGTCGAATGGGAAGACCCTCATTGTCCATATTAACGCTGTTGGTAGTAATCAATTCATCTAGACTTCCCTTTCTTAATCTTTCTTTACCAGTCTCATTCAAAACACAATGACTCACAATTGCACTTACTCTTTTTGCCCCCCTTTCCTTGAGAAGTTTTGCTGCAGCTGTCAAAGTTCCAGCTGTTTCGGTCATATCATCTACTAATAAAATTTCGCGTCCTTCAACCTCGCCAACTAAATTCATTGCTTCGACTGTACTTGCACCAGTTCTTCTTTTTGCTACAAAACCTAGGGGGCAACCAAGGACCTCAGAATACGCATTGGCCATCTTCATTCCTCCCACATCCGGAGAAAAGATTGTTAAATTATCGACTTCCTTTGATTTAAGATCCTCAAAGAATACAGGAGATGCATAAAGATGATCTACCGGAATATCAAAGAATCCTTGAATTTGCTGAGCATGTAAATCCATCGTCAATACACGGTTTACTCCAGCGGCAACCAATAAATTGGCGACTAACTTTGAGGTAATTGGTACGCGCGGTTGGTCTTTTCGGTCTTGCCTTGCGTATCCGAAAAATGGAAGCACCGCAGTTACACGGGCTGCAGAAGCCCTTTTAGCAGCATCAATCATAATAAGTAATTCCATTACATTATGATTAGCAGGTGAGGAAGTAGACTGAATCAAGAACACATCGGTACCTCTTATATTTTCATTAAAACGGACAAAGCTCTCGCTGTCCGGAAAAGAAGTCACCAATGCATCGCCCAGTGAAACTCCCAAATAATTACAGATTTCTTGCGCTAAAGGTTGATTTGATTTTCCACTAAATATTTTCAGCCCAGTTCCATTTTGCATATTTGTGACCTACTTGTTGGGATCACTTTGGGCAAACCTATTAAATAATTCAGGTAATTTTCTTTGTAATATCGCGATCCGATGAGCGAGTTGAACAGGCATAGCAGGATTACCTTTTAAGAAAGCTCCAGGCTCAACATCTTTTGTAATGCCAGCTTGTCCAGCAATTTTTGCTCCCTTACCCACCTTGAGGTGTCCTGCAAATCCAGCTTGTCCGCCCACAATTACTTGATCATCAAGTTGTACACTGCCTGAGATTCCGACCTGTGCGACAATCAAACAACCTTTCCCAATTAAAACATTATGTCCGATCTGAACTAGGTTGTCTATTTTACTTCCTTTTCCAATTCTACTCTCATCAAAGCGGGCACGGTCAATGCATGTGTTTGCACCAATTTCAACATCGTCTTGAACAACTACGATACCCAAATGAGGAACTTTTTCATGTCCTCCTCCAACTTGGTCAAATCCATAGCCCTCAGAGCCAAGAACGACTCCTGAGTTTAGGATCACCCTGCTACCCACTTCACATTTAGTGAGAACTCTAACACCAGGATGAATTTTACATGAACTTCCAATTCGTGCTTGATTTCCAATATGACAGTGAGAAAGAATTTGAGTATTTTTTCCAATTTTAACGCCATTCCCAACATAACAGAATGGTCCTACAGAAACATTCTCTTCCATCTGCACATCATTTTCTACGAACGCAGTTGAGTGAATTCCAGCGGGTGGTGGTGCAAATAATTTTTGTTCGAGCAATTTGCAGAGCAATGCTAGCCCACGCGAGGGTTGAGAAAGTTTTATAAAAAGTTGATTCTCTGATGGAGTTCCATCGAAATCTTGGGGCAGTAAAAGAACAGATGCTCTGGATTCATCCACTAATTTCCTGTATTTTGGATTTTCTAAAAAAGACAAGTCACCAGCTTTAGCTTTTTCTAATGAAGCAATGCCTTCAATTAATTTAACTGAAGTTGAACCATCAATCTCACATGAAGGAAAGAGAGAAAGGATTTCGTCCAGTTCAAATCTAAAATTCACATTTTATTACCTGAAAACAGGTCTATTTTTTTTTCTGAATACTTGCATTCAATGTAACCACAACATCTTTAGTAACATCGAGCTTATCAGTGAAATAAAAAATGCCGAGTTGGGACTCTGAGGCATTAAGCACAAGATCTAGATCCTTTGCAGCGGCAACTTTTTTAACAGCCAACCTGATATCTTCAAGATGTTCAACCAAAAGGTTACGCTGTCGCTGAGCAATAGTCGCCTTGGCTCTTTTGTCATAGGCAACCATGTCTTCTTGCTTTTCCTTGGCCTTGACAAGCTTTTCCTGGTACTGGCTTTTTAGAGCGGAACTATCAATATTAGGATTTTTCAGCTTTTCCTCCATCTCTTTTAACTCTTTGACTATTTTTTCCAGCTCATCTCTGAAAATCTCAAGTTCTTCCACTGCGATTTTCTTCGATTTATCCAGTCTTTCACGAGCGTCTTTTACCTTATGATAACCGTCAAAAGTCTTTTGTACGTCAACGACGCCAACTTTTTGAGCGTGAACAAATGAACCCAGCACAAGGAAAAGGATGGGCGTGAAGTATTTCGATATCATCATGATTATTTTTAAAACTAAAATCTTGTTCCTCCAGAAAAATGAAATTGCGGGGATCCACCTGTTTCAGCAGGGTCACTTATGGGAAATCCAAGGTCAAGGCGTAACGGCATACCCATTACCATAATACGAGCACCCAGACCCCAATTATCATGCCATCCCTCTTGCCCATCTCCAGGCAATATTTTAAAATCTCCCTCCCTCAGATACCCTCCATCGTAAAAGACAGCAAAACGAAGAGGGTCTGCCACTTTGAAGGTATACTCTAATCCTGCATAGGTGTAAGAATTTCCTCCAATTGGCTCAGTGCCAAGTTGAGGTCCTGCGTCTCGGTAGTCCCAACCTCTAAGGTTATAGGGTCCTCCCAAGAAAAACTTTTCAAAAAACGGCACATCTGCATCTTCCCCGTTAAATCTACCCAATGTACCGGTTCTCCCCATAACCGATAGAACTTGATTCATCGTATCAAATGTTTTGAAAAAGCCAGCACCTTCGAGCTCCAATCTTCCATAGTCTGCATCCCCGCCAAACACTCCACCCGCAAATTCCTTTCGAAAAGTAAAAATGCTCCCTTCAGATGGAAATAAAATACTATCTCGAGTATCGCGGCTCAATGTGAGACCAATTTTGGAAACAGATCGATCGATCTCACCTTTTGTGGGATCATAGTTAGGATCAGCAAGAACAAAAGGGGGGACTGAAGACGAAATATCATCGATTAAAACATCTTCAAAACGATAAAATAATCTTCCTTCGACTAACTCAAACAATCGTTTTCTGAAATAAATTTCGAAGCCTGCTCTCATTTCATCATAATAGGAGCTGTAATAATCTGATTTTTCTCGAAACAACTCAAATCCGGCGGCAACTCTTCGGTTTAGGAACCACGGCTCTTCCAGAGCAAGACGGGCTTCATTACTTCGAGAGCCAAGTTTTAAACGGAGACGAAATTTCTGTCCGTCCCCCTGCAGGCGGTGGGGACTTCTCCATCGCATGATATCAAAATTGCCTTGGCGAAATTCTGCAAACATCATGGCCTTTTCTAAAGTACTAAATCCAACTCCAAAGGAAACATGACCGGTACGCCCTTCCTCTACATTCACAACTAAGTTTCGTCTGCTATTCTGCAACTCGGGATCCTGAGAATTAATCGGTTCGTCATCCAAACTAACCTTTTCAAAAAATCTGGTGTTTTTTAAACGAGCTTCACTTGTTTCCATTCTTATTAAATCAAAAGTTTCACCAGGGGCTAAGGCTAACTCCCTTACAATTGCTATGGTCTTGGTCTTATCATTGCCACGAACCTTGATACTGTTCACGCTGAATTTGTTATTTTCAGAAATTTCAAACTTTAAATCAATTTGGTTAGTTTTTAAATTTGGTGTGCGGGTGGAGCGAATCCTAACATCCAAGTATCCTTCTTCTCCATATTCTCTTCTCAAACGTCCAAGTTCATCATTAAGCATTGATGGTGAATATGCATCACCAGTTTTGATTTTAGAATTCTCTAGTAATTTGGCTTTGCTAATTACTAAATTTCCCGCCAAAGAAGTTTTGCCAAAAAAAGATCTTTCTCCTTCAATTACATTTATTGTAAGGTCAAGATTCCCATCCCCAATTGGCTTTATCTGGACTCCGCTTTGTTCAATTTTAACGTCGAGAAATCCCTCATTTCGATAAGTTGCTCGTAATTGATTAATATCTTCCTCCAAAATGGACGGGCGATATCTTGATCTCTTTGACCAAAATCTCCAAAATCTCCAGGGAGCAGTCTCCATCTCCTTGAGTAATTTCTTGGAAGAAAGTTTTTGATTGCCCGTAAATTCAATTCTACGAATTTTTCTCTTCTCATTTTCCTTAATTATAAAAATTATAGACACCCCTTTTCCGTCCTCTGACCTTTTAATGTCGCTTTGTACACTGGAATTCCAAAATCCTTTCTCCAGGTATTTTTCCTCAATCAGAATCTGATCACCTTTAATATCAGACTCATCAAATAAGTCGCCCACATCTAGGGAAATTGTTTTTTCCAGTTTTTTGTCAGACAACTTATCATTCCCTTCAAAAGTAATTTTTACAACACGTGCCTTGGCTCGGACTCTAAAAACAAGAGCAACCTCATTACTGGTAGTTTTTTCTGCATCTATAAAGACCTTTACATCATCGACGGAACCAGTTGCCATCAGATTGCGGATCGATTTATCAATGGAACTTGGTTCGTAAGCCAAGCCTTCTTCGATTTGTAGATTTTGGCGCAAAAAAGATTTCCCAAGCGTATTTGGACCCTCCAATATGATTTCAATGGAAGAAATCTTTTTGCCATTTGGTACAACTTGAGACCACAATATTGCGATGCACGAAAACAACAATACCAAGGGGAAGAACGAGCGGAAATAACGCATTGGCGATTTAGTTTAGTCTGGGCTCTCCTTCCATGCTCTCGAATCTTGTATATTTTCGTCGAAAAGCAAGGTTTACTCTTCCAGTCGGTCCATTTCTTTGCTTTGCCAAAAGAAGTTGGATTTGTTCAAAATCTTCTTCTTGAGATTCAGTTTCTCCATCACGGTCCATTTCTCTGATATCTTCGCCTTTTCGTTGCTTACCTAAAAGCATCACAACATCTGCATCCTGCTCAATTGATCCTGATTCCCTCAAGTCTGAAAGCCGGGGATCCCGCCTTTCTTTTTCTGAATCTCGATTTAATTGACTGAGAACGATCACTGGCACATCTAATTCCTTTGCCATAGCTTTCAATCCACGCGAGATGTCGGAGATTTGATTTTCACGAGATTGAGCTCGAACATCACCGGAGATGAGTTGTAAGTAATCAATAACAACAAGGTGAATTTTGTTTCTCATCTTTAGTCTCCTTGCTTTGGCTCTGATCTGGTTAATGCTAAGTCCACTTGTGTCGTCAACCCATAAAGATGCTTGCTGAAATTCACGACTAATCGCGTTGAGAGTTTCAGCACTTTTTTTTGGGACAAATCCCCGACGAAGATCATTCATATTGACTCTTGCCCGGCCACAAATCATTCGCATTGCCAATGATGTTGCACTCATTTCCAAGCTAAAAACCAATATATTTTTGGGGTTCTTCAAGTACTTTTGGGAAAAGGCGATATTTTCAACAATGTTCATCGCTAGGCTTGTTTTACCAACAGAGGGTCGAGCAGCAATAACGACCATTTCTGCAGGCTTGAATCCATTCGTAAGAATATCCAAATCTTTGTAACCGGAAAGTAAACCATCCATTTCTTCTTTAGAAATCATGCGCTGTATTTGTTCCATCGCATGTTGAATTGGTTCCTTAAAAGGAATCGATGAACGGAGATTTTGTTCGTCGCCTAATGAGCACACTCTTTGTTCCATCCCGGCAAGAAAATCGTCAACATCACCTTGGATTTGGTTTGCCCCGTCTATGATTTCGAAAGCAACATAGATACATTTACGGAGAATCGCTTTTTGTTTAACGATATCCAACCAGAAGGGAGCGTGAGCAGTGGTGTCTATTCGCGAACTCAATTCAAAAAGAGCATCCCTTCCGCCAATCTTTTCAAGGTTTCCGGCGATGGACAATTTCTCGGCAATAAGGATTTCATCTGCATCCTTATTTTCTTGATGTAGCTGCAACAGAGCATCAAAAATAAGTTGATTATTGTGAAAGTGGAAATGATCAGCACTCACTGCTTGTTCAATGCACCGGCCGATCACTTCTCCTGATGAATCAACAATACACGCTGCTAACAAGCCTTGTTCGGCATCAATGTTACTGGGAAGTGAGTCACCTTGAATTGGCGAGCCCAGTCTTTGTGTGCCAGAGGATTTATCTAAGATCGAAGTAGAGGAGGATTTAATAGAGGCAGGAGAAGAAGTTGATGACATTCGGTTGTAAATCTCCTCCTATAAAAAATTATTCGTTTTCTTCAATGGGATTTTCAGAAACAACTTCAACTTTTATTTCCACTTCTACATCCTTATGCAAAGAAATTTTCAGCGGGGTTTGCCCGAGGGACTTTATGGCGGAAAAGTTCGTTAAATGTTTTTTATCTAATTGAAAACCTTTTTCCGAAAGTTTTTCTAAAATATGCGCACTCGTAACTGAACCAAATAGTTTTCCTCCCGCACCCGTTTTGACTGCAACAGCAACAACGGTTTCGGATAGTTTTGTGGCTATATCCTGAGAGTTCTGCAATTCATTGGATTCTCGGGCAGCACGAGCAACCTTAAGTGCATCCAAACTTTTTTTGTTTGCGTGATTTAAAGGGACAGCTTTATTCCTTGGGATAAGGTAATTACGAGCATATCCCGAGCGAACATTTACAACATCTCCTTCGGAGCCAAGTTTTTCAATATGTTCGACCAATAGTACTTCTGTTTGTGACATTTTATAATAGGGGTTTAAAAAGGAACATCTTCATCCAAATCAGGGTCCGCTTGTGCTGATTCCTGTTTTTGGGGTTTAGGGGCATCTGAACGAGTAGAAGAGGGAAGTGAGTCAGCAGTCTTTGGAGAGGTAGGATCAGAACCTTCTTGTTTTGAATCCACAAATTCAAAATTATCGAGAACTACCTTGATTGAACTTCTTTTTTCGCCTTCCTTCGATTCCCACTGATCCAGTCTTAACCGTCCCTCAACAAATATAGGTCTACCTTTGGTGAAAAACCGCCCAACTGCTTCCGCCCTCGGTCCAAAACTCTCAACATCTACAAAAGTTGTTTCATCTTTGCGGTTACCCTCAGCATCTTTAAAAGAACGATTCAGAGCCAAACCAAAGCTACATACCGCCCTTCCGTTAGACATCATTCTAACATCCGGATCGCGGGTGAGATTTCCAATAAGGAGGACTTTATTTAAGGATGCCATGACAAGAATAATGAATATAACTGTACCAATTACATGCACTCGATCATCACGCGATCAACCTTTTTTTCTAATTTCAACTTTTTCTTTAGTCGGTCAGGCATTAAAGAATCACCTGCGATCTCAAACTGAAGAAAGGTAGCATTGGACAAACCTTGTTTCTGGGGATAAGCAAAATCGTGATTACCTTGGTTTTCGACCTTGTTAACTTCACCTTCCGAATCTCGAATAATCTCGCTAAGTTTAGGTATCATTTCATCAGATGTGCCATCAGAACCGCGTGGGTCAAATACAATGGTTGCGAGGTAATTCTTCTTTTTCATTAGGTAGTAGGGATCAGTTTTTCTTGGTTAAAAAAATTCATAGCCTTATCAACTCCGTCATCAATAATCGTAGTCAGACCATTTATAAAATGAGCTTTTCGCTCATCAAGCCTAGATTTTTCCCTCACAGAAAATTTGGAGAGAACATAATCAGCTAAATTCTGGGTTTCTATTTTCTTTTCTCCAATTCCAATTCTCATTCTAGTCAAAGGAGAGCCAAGTGCTTGAAGGACGCTTTTCACTCCATTATGTCCGCCGTTGCCTTGGCCATGAGAAATTTTGAGGGCACTCAGTGGAAGTGTTATTTCATCGTGAAGAAGAATTACATTATCACCGTCGCATCCCGAAAGAGAAAGAAGACTTTTAAGGTGATTTCCACTGTCGTTCATAAAGGACAAGGGCTTAATTAACAAAATTTTACGCTTATTTCTAACAACTTCCACGATTTCTGAGTTATATTTTTTTTTAAAACTAAAGGAAGCTCCCGAGTGGCCGGCGAATTGATCGATTAGCCAGAAGCCAACATTGTGACGAGTAGATTCGTATTGCAAACCTGGATTCCCTAAACCGATAACCGCAACCTTCACCACTTGTCATAGAAACTAAGAAGTTTA
>PBSV01000098.1 GCA_002726435.1 Opitutia bacterium
CTGAACTGACCCCCACAATTTTTACTTTTCCTTTACCATGAAATTAATCAAATCCATTATCAAACCATTTAAACTAGAGGATGTGAAAGATGCTCTCTCCGAAATCGGAATTGAGGGAATGACTGTACTCGAAGCCAAAGGCTTTGGTCGGCAAAAGGGGCACACTGAAATCTATCGAGGAAGTGAGTACACCATCGACTTTCTTCCCAAGGTCGTGATCGAAGTAGCAGTACCAGACGACATTAGTGATAAAGTAATCGATACGATCGCAAAAGCGGCAAGAACCGAGAAAATTGGTGACGGCAAAATTTTTGTGATTCCCATTGAACAAGCCATTCGAATCCGTACGGGCGAACAAGGCGAAGAAGCCCTTTGATTAAACTCAGGCCTTCGATTTAATTAGAATTTTCATTGAAAGCCTCCTTTACAGGAGGCTTTCCAATGTCCAAAGAAGCCAAGCTACGGTCGCATAGAGTGGAAAAGCCATAGCCTGTTTAAATGTGTCCATCCAAACCCCAGGTTTAGGCAATCGACTGATCCAATTGGGATTGATAGAGAGTATTAAATAAGGTGCGGATAGGCCCACTGCCACGCAGCTGAAAACCATATATGCCTGAATCCAATCCATGGTGAGGGCAGCACCCACTGCCACACCTAAAAAAGGAGCCATGCAAGGAGTGGCCACCACCGTCGCAAGAACCCCAGAGAAAAAAGAAGATGAGTATCCACCATAACTAGTAAGATGGGAGCCATATCCAGTTATTGAATTTCCAATTTCAAAAACACCACTCAAACTCATTGCAAAAACGAGCAGAAATACCGCTAAAATGAAAACAAATATTGGCTCCTGCAATTGAAAACCCCAACCTAAATCTTCTTCCATTATCTCTCGCAGAAATAATAAGACACCAACCAGTAGCCAAAAGGAAAGCATTACTCCCAAAGTGAAAATGAGTCCATGTCTTTTGATTGATTTTGGGTCTTGACCCGCCTGTTTAACGAAGGACATGACTTTGAGTCCAATAACTGGAAAGACACAGGGCATCAGGTTCAGAATAAGCCCACCCAGTACAGCGAATCCTAGAATCGTAAAGAAATTCTTTTCCCCGGACACCGTCCGAGCTTCTTCTTTTTCAATCGCATCGAAAACAATATCTTCTGTTAGGAGTTCAGGAAGAATCACTGGATTTTTAGAGACTCCGTCCGAATTCTTTGGTGGATGATATACATTTAAAGGTACTCCTTCGCGCCCAAAGGACTGAAGAGACGTCAGAATTACCGATCCTCGTTCCGTCCAATCGGCACGCAAGGTTACAATTTCCCTCTCATTGAATAAATCAATGAGTGAATCATAAGAGTACACCCTTTTATTCCCCAGACAGGTGGCACACCACTTTGCCGTGTAGTCAACATAAACCGCTTTCCCCTCTTCAATCAGAGATTTTTCGAGTTCAGGTGTCCATACTCTCCACTCCATTTGAGCCAAACCTTCCTCTTTTTGAAAGGGAAAACCTAACCAAATACCAAGACTGAAAAATAAAAAAGCAAATAATCGAAAAATATTTCTCGGTAATTTTGGACGCCCCGGAATTTCTCCTTTTCCAAAAATCCAAACGGCAAATGCAATGACAATAATTCCAAGAAAAATCCAAAGCATTTCCATTCCCATGCCATCTCCAGTTTTGGCGATTTGGACCGTAGGCTCGATCATTGAGAGATCATCTTTGGGGATGCCATAGAATATAGAATCCATTTCCCATCTAAGTCTCCAACCAGTTTCTAACCCAGGATGTGAAAGAATCCCCTCGAGAGAGACGGAGGGGGGCGAGACAATTTTTTGAGGGATTGAAAAACGAAGGGAAGAAGTTTCTCGGTTCAGGTAAAATTTCTGAAGTGATCCATGAGCGAAGTAATTTCCTTGAGGAAAGAAATAAAAATCATCCGGATTCAAATCCCTTAGTCTAGGATGTTGTATTTCGAAGGTGAATGTGTTCTTTTTTGCAAGGAGTGAAAGTTGTGCCTCCAAGGGAGTTGGTCTTGGCCATTCATCTTTGGCCTGATTGACCCGTTCAATTCCCGAGGTGGAAAGCTCAGTGGATCCAGAAACTGCAATTTGCAGGCTCAGGTCGGATGTGAAAGGAAGACAATTTGATTCGTTGCAAATCAGCGTGGAAAGTCTTCCCGAAATCTCAATAATTCTTTCGCCTTCCCATTTTTCATCCAAAGTAATTTCTGAGAGCAAAGTAATTGAACCCTCATGCACATAACTTGCCATTTCCATGACCTCATAAAATTGAGGAGACGGGAAGTGCAAATCACTAAATTCGACTCCTTCCGTATTCCATTCGACGGTGGTGGGGTAACCCGACTGCCCAGAAGTCTTCCAGTAGATGTGCCAATTTGGTTTAATTTTCAGATTGATCATTAACCACGCGGTATCACCTGGTTTGATTGCAGTCGAATCAGACTCCAGTGAGACTGAAACCAAGTTCTCGGGGTTTTGAGCACTTAAGCAATGAAAAGAATGAAGAAAGAAAACCAGCAAGGAAATAACTTTTCTAGGAATTTTCATTAAAAACTTGGTGTTCAGCACTTAAAATTGATCAAAATGTCCGAGTGCTTCGATTAACAAGCATGCAACAAGTCTAAGGAAAGTCTGGATTCAACTCAAAACTACCCTTCGAACTTTCGGAAAACTCAAGTGCAGTATTCATCAAATCATTGGGCCATCGGACATTGGGGGGAAGGGAAACGAAAAAATGGCTTTTGGGAATCATTTGTGCATTCATCTCCAAACTGCTTAAAAAACTTTCAAATACCTTATTCCATGGAATCAAAATCGAGGACTTCGGATTTAATGAATTCGTGGAAAGTTGAAGTCTTTGAAGGGCAATGGTTTCGATTTCCTCGTTGTCTTGGGGTAAACTTGAATCAGAATCCATTGATGCAAGCCATTTCCGAGCAGTAATCCGGGTAAGCTCACTCACTGCAGGAATTGAAGAGGACCGGGAAAGAATCGATCGTTGACTCAGGTCCAATCCATTAAAATGGGACTTGGGTACATCTTCCGATGAAAAAGCAGGACTATTTCCACCAAGTACAAAAATCAGGTCAGGGTCAAAGGATATTGCCACATTCATTCCAAACCAGGGCCCAACCACTCCAGGCATAGGCAAGGAATGAAGTAATTCCTTGGGGACGAACTGGTTACGATTTTCTTTTAAATCTTCAATTGTACTTCCTAAGCCGGTTATCCAATCAATGGCATACTTAATATTCTCCCTGTCTGCTTTGAGAATAGTTTTTCCCAAAGCCGAGCATTCACGAAGATTCCAGTACAATACAAGATTGAAATAGGAATTAGGCGATAATGTAACCAGAGAGGACAACAAGGTGTCCTTCATTTCTTCAAACTTCTTTACCGCTCCTTCCCCTTGCAGCATGTAATTTCCAACATCGAGTGCATAAACTACGTGCCTACCTTCATAAACTTGATCGAGAAATGAAACTTCCGAAGTAAGAGCAGGTGGAGGAGTGACTGGCGGGAGGACTTGAGCACTTGGTAAATTCATCGGTCGAGCCAATAAATTATCGATTTCCATGGAAGAAATCTTTGCCGGGGAATCTGTAGACTGAGGCAATTTTTGATCAGAGGAGGAATTGGGCACACCTTTTGAACTTCCGACAAGTTCCTCAAAGTCAGAAAAGTCGTTGGAGGGTTGAACTAAATTAAGGGGTGAATCCTCAATCGCCACAGGTTCGGAATTTAAGGGTTTGGCAATTTTCGACTTGTTTGCATCCGAGTATGAAATAACCAACCAAACGATGACTCCTGCAAGGTTAAATAGTAAACTAAAAATGAGAAAAAATTTCGAAACTGGACCCATTTGCTTCACTTTTTTGACACGTGTTTTCGATGTCGCGAGCTTAGGGTCAAAAATTTGGCCGCCATTGTTGATCAAATGATCGTGCCAACCTTGAAATTCCTCCTCCGAAATTCCATATTTTTGGCATTGTTCAGACTTCGATACTTGGCGAATGATCGACTCCAGAACAATGCGAAGTTTCTGTTCTCCTGATAACTCTGCCATAAGTCTTGGTTTACCTGAGAAATAGGGATCGCGCAACTGCCAATGCACTCACCGCTGCGCTCTCGACGCGCAGGGTAAAAGGCCCTAGTGAAAAAGCTCTTGCTCCTCGTTCAAGAGCTAGTTTCTCTTCTTTTTCCGACCATCCGCCCTCGGGTCCAATTAAAATAGAAATCGTTTGGTTTACTAATGCTTCCGAGAGCATGGAACATCTGGTCGAAGTTGAACCAATCCAGGTATTTTTACCAGATGCTCGTAAGTACTCTTCCATTTGTTGTGGACTTTTAATGTCAGGAAGCCATGGATTCCCCGACTGTTTACATGCTTCCACAGCCAACCTATTCCACTTTTTTAATTTATTTTCCCATTTTTTAGATTTGCAAAGACCTTCAGTTCGTTCCGAAAGTAAGGGAGTGAGACTAGAAACGCCAAGTTCTGTAAGGGGACGTATCATTTCTTCCCACCGATTCCCTTTAGGAATTGCAACTCCCAAATGAACTGACGGTTTTAATGACTTTGCTCCTATACTTTCAAGAACTTGGACCTGAATCTTGTTTCTTGCCACTTCTATGCATTTGGTCTGGTGAATTCCTCCTGCTCCATCAAGAACCTCTATCTTTGCCCCTTTTTCCAAACGCAGAACCTTCGACAAGTGATGACTCTCGTTTTCTCCCAAAGACCAAATTCCATCATTTTGGTGAGAGGATGGAGGCAAGAAGGAACGTACACTTCGACTCATGAATATATTTTAAAGAAAAAGAGGCTTGCTTGGCAAACCCTCTCGATACATGGAAGTCCAAATGAACTTTAGACTTTTAATCCAAGTACAACCCATCCGCATTCAATGAGAATTAGCGGCGGAAAAGCAAAGGGTATTCCCCTAAGCATTACGAAGACGAACAAACTTCGTCCTGCTTCCGAAGCAAACCGGGAACGATTATTCTCTTCCCTTGGTGAGTGGTTGCTAGGCAAGAGCGTACTTGATTTGTTTGCGGGAAGCGGTGCGTATGGTCTGGAAGCCCTGAGTCGAGGAGCGTTGAGCGTTCACTTTGTTGAGCGGAACCGTAAGATTTGCACCGACCTAGAATGCAACCTTGAAAATGTGTGCAAAAGTGCCGGACTGGAGAAAAGAGTGGGCAAATTGGAAAAAAGAGAAGTATTGGAATTTTTGAAAACAAAAATCAATCCATTCGATTTGGTTTTTCTCGATCCTCCCTACTCTGAATTTACGAAAATTGGAAACCAAGTCTTCGATTTTTTGTATCGAAATCAATTTGTTCACCCAAATTCTTTACTGGTTCATGAAGCTCCTAACGGAGAAATTTCCTCTTTTGAAAACTGGAGGCAAATTAAGACTTTAGGAAAAGGAAAAAAAGGAGCACCCGTGTTCCGGCTTTTTAAGCCAGCATTCTAGTCTTTTTCCCAAAAGGAAGAGACGAGGACTCCTAAAGCCGAAACGACTGCTGTTTCCACACGGAGTACTCTTGGCCCGAGGTGGCGAAGTTGATAATTTTGGGCATTAAGGAATTGGCGTTCCTGCTTCGACCATCCTCGTTCGGGTCCGACACAAAGAGAAATTCCTTGCGCCGTGCTTTGAGTATCAACCCCAAGGTTTTGATTGGCCTCGTAGTTATCCAAAGCAAGCAGTTTACGATTTCCTAATTTGGCTTCCTCAGAAAGAGCCTCTTTCAAATTGGAAAATCTATAGCACTTCGGGACATAACTGGCAAAAGCTTGTTCCACCCCACCCTCAATTTTACTAATCCATTCCCCGGATTTCCATAAACTACTTTGTTTGTAAGATGCCTCGCTATTGTCGGCTTGAAAAAAAGAAAACGAAGAAACTCCCAGCGAGGTCGCTTGATCAAGAATTTTTCTGCAAGTTTGAGGCCTGCTCATACCTACTACGAGTGAAATTGGATATAGGTCGTTGGAATGATCGGAAGCCCATTCGATTTGAAGCTCGATGCTTTCATCCTTTCTGAGTGTGACTCTGCCTTTACCGTATGGACCATTGCGGACTGCAAGGTCAACCAATTGACCTTCTTTTACTCTCAGAACTTTTCTTAGGTGAATGCACTTTAAATCATTGGGCTCAAAAATTAAGCTCCGAACCTTTTTGGGCAACAAAAGAAGATTCAACTCGTTGAAAGCCAAAGAGCTTGGTATGGACGGAGAATCAATTCTCCCTTGCCCCACTCCACTTCTCCACCACTGATAAGATCCCTCGCCTTGCCGCTGGAAAATAAATCTTGAAGCGGGGACATAGATTGGAGCTTTGATTCCGCAGGAAGGAAATTAAACAGACATAGAACTGTCAAACTTGAATCAATTGATTGTCTTTTCAACGCAAAAATTGAAGACCCCAGGTTCAAAATAGTCTGGGGCCCTTCAGGATGAAAAGCAGGACAGGAAGATCGACGAATCAAGGTCCGGGAATACCACTCGAAAATCTCAGCAGAGGAAGAATCTTTTCTCT
Source organism: Opitutia bacterium (assembly GCA_002726435.1). GTDB lineage: Bacteria > Verrucomicrobiota > Verrucomicrobiia > Opitutales > Seribacteraceae > Seribacter. The sequence goes on from PBSV01000098.1 coordinate 6,568, forward strand.
CCAAGTTAGCTTCCAATTCAGAAAGGTCCCACTTTTTCCGATTGATAGTGCGATTATGACCGGTTTGCTTGACTCCCTCCAAATCATTGGGAGTTCCACAAAGAGAATGAAAGTATATTGCGGGGATTCCCTTCATTGCCATAGCCACGGCCTGCGAACAAAGAAACCGATCAATTCCAAGCGTTTTATTCTTCGGATCGGAAAGGGCAGAAAAATAGGTAGAATTTAATTCGTAGGGCGATTCCGAACCATTCTCGAGTTTTCGCATGGATACAAATCCCTTTTTTTTCCTGATTTCCTCCGCTAAATCGAGAATTTCATTTTGAGGCAATATTCCCTCAAGAGGTCGCACTCCAATCCCATCGTGACTAGCGGTGAAATTCAGGAAATGACATCCCTTCGGCGGTGGAGCTAAATTACTTGCCCAGTCGGTCAAGTGTTGTGCGTTTCCTTTCAACAAACCATGAAGAAGAAGCGGAGGAAGGGAGAATTGATAAACTGCATGGGCTTCATCTCCTTTGCCAAAATAAGAAACATTTTCCTCGTGTGGAACATTTGTCTCAGTCAGAATCAAAACTTGCGGGTCGACAATATCGATAAAGTTCCGAATCAACTTAATTACTTGGTGGGTTTCGGGTAAGTGAAGACAATTAGTACCAATTTTTTTCCACAGAAAGGCAACAGCATCTAGGCGCAGGATCCTGCATCCAATTGAAATGTAATACAGAATGATGTCCAGAAATTCAAATAACAGATCCGGACAGGCCCAATCCAAGTCCACTTGATCGGCACTGAAAGTTGTCCAGACATGTCTTTCCCCCGCACGGGTTTGGTAGGGAGTCAACAAAGGAGTGGATCGGGGTCGAACCACGGCACTCAGGTCAGTCTTTTCCTCTGCCTCCATTATATAATTTTGACCGGGCTCAATTCCGGAGACATATTCCTTGAACCATGGACTCTTGGAGGAGCAATGATTAAGCACCAAGTCGAACATAAGTTCAAACTCGTCCGACAACTTGGATACATCCTCCCATTTTCCGTAACGTTCGTCGACCATTCGATAATCAACCACTGAAAATCCATCGTCCGAGGTCCAAGGATAAAAGGGAAGAATATGAATGGTAGAGATTGATCCCTTTAATCGGGCGGTGCAAAATTCACGAAGGGCAACTAGTGGATTGACTTCAGGAGCTTGGACCATATCGGCATAAGTAATGAGGACTGCATCCCTTTGGGAAATCCCCTTCACGCTTGGACTGGTTTGAGGACCCACTCCATAGCGTCCTATCATGAGATACAAGCGTTCAAGTAAAGGATCCGCCTGCTCCACTCCGTAAAGCAAGGAAAGACGGCGACGGATAGTTTTCAGCTTGGTGCTGGAAATGTGTTTGGTTGAGTATGGAAAATGTGGATTCATTGATTAATAGCCAGTCAAACTTGCAATGAAAGCCCGTAAGTTACCACGGACAACGGAATAGGAATAAAATTGCCGAGCGATTTCATAATTATGATCCACGATTTCCCTTCGTAACTTCGAATCATGAAGAATTTGTTTCACTCGTTTGGCAATTGAAGGAGTCACAAATCCATCTATGGTAAGCAGCCGAAAACCCTTAGGTTCAATGTCGCGCACAAAAATCGAATATCGATTGATCAGAACTGGTTTACGGAAGTAAATAGCTTCAAGCAGTGCATTACCAAAACCTTCATAGGTACTTGGATAGGTAACAAAATCCGCGTGGTGATACAGATCCCAAAGAGTGTAAATTTTCTTTCCATCAGAATCCCTTTGTCTGACCTCTCCCACTCGGTGTGCCACCACTCGCATATCAACTCCTTCTTCCTTTGCTAGTTGTTCGAGCATACCGAGGTATTCGAAGCCTTCGTCACCCGCTTCATGAGAAATCACCAATTTACACCGTGGATCCTTAAGTAAACTGACCAATTTAATGGCTTGCTCGATCCCTTTTCGGGGAACCACTCGAGTAGGCTGAAGAATAAAGAAATCTTCCTTCTCTAGTCCTAATTCGCTTCGGACATCCGAAGCATATTCATCGACATGGTCTGGTGGATTATCAAAATCAAAAACATTAGGAACAACCAACGAAGAAACGCCTTTTCTCAGGGCAAGCTGTTCTTGAGCTTCCTGATTGATTACAACATCACGCATATTCGAAAGAATTGGAGGAAAACTCATGTCCAAGTATTCTGGAACCGAGTTCACTGAAAACCGGGTGCGCTCCCAAAAGAAGTCATGATGATGAGCCACCGCAGGTATTCGTGTCTCAGATAGAAATTCAGTCAGGGCAATTCCCAAGGGCAGGTGCATAGGGATCGCCAGACAATTTTGCGGGATAAGTATATCAATATCAAATTTCTCGACGAAGCGATAAAGAGTTCCTTTCAGGTAGTCAGATAGGGCCCGAATTCTTTCGGTAACAAAACGATCTCTTTTATCTGACCCCCAGATCCGATCATTAATCCATTGGTTTTCAGAAAAACCAAAGTATGCTTCTGGCACGACATAGCTGATGTCCGGACTTCTATCACTTTGGCCACTGTACCAAAAACTGACATGCCGGTCTTCCCAGAGAACTTCGGCCCATTTTGCACTTTCCAGTGAGACTCCGTCTTGACCGGCAAACCGGGTTGATATGAATCCAATGTTTTGTGCCATGTTAAATTAGGATGAAATCTTCATGATCGAGCATATTGCGTGATGCAGGAAGAGAGCCTGTTTTTCAACAAATAAAAAAAAGATATAAATTTAACGTGGCTTGTTTCGAAAGATTTCCTTAGTGCGGTTGCAATGACTATTGAATCAACCACCAAAGATTTAAATCTAGAAAATCTGCTAAAGGAAATCCCTTTCCTCATCGAAAACTTACGGGAGGCTCGTGAAACTTACCTAACGGATGCAGTTTTACTGGGCGAGATCCCTGCTCCTACATTTGGTGAAGAAGAAAGAATTCGTCTCGCAATCGACCGTTTTCGGGAAAATGGATTGGATGATCCAGAAATTGACGAGTTTGGAAACGCATCCGGAATTTTGCCCGGAACAGTGGGAAGTTCTTCGATTTTAGTGATGGCTCATGCCGATTCAGTTTTCAATGCTGAAACCAGACATGTTTTAAATGTTGGTTCTGATTTTATGACCGGTCCTGGGATCGCCGACAACGCGATCGGAATGGCTGCAGTGGTAGGATTGCCCAAGTTATTGAATCAACTTGGAATCAAACTCAAAGACGACCTTCTTCTGCTTATAAATACAAAGAGTCTTGGTCGGGCGAATTTGGAAGGTGCGAGAGGATTCCTCGAGACCAAACAACGGCCCATCCGTGCTGGCATTTGCGTAGAAGGAGCCGAACAAGGAAGACTAAGCTATTCTGGACTTGGTGCCTTGAGGGGTGAAATCACTCTTATTCTTCCGGGTAATTATGACTGGAATAGTTTCGGTGCCTCCGGTGCAATCACCCATTTAACGAGACTCGTCAATCAGGTCATGGAAATCCCCGTCCCCAAAGAGCCAAAGACAAAAATGACTTTCGGAGAGATTCACTCTGGCTCCAGTTTCAACACCTCTCCTAAATCCGGAATGCTTCGGTTTGAAATTACCAGCGAAGGAGACGAAGTGATTAATGAAATGGAAAAACAAGTGCTGGAAATTTGCGAACAGTTCTCCTTGGAGACCGGCACCAAGGTCGAGCTAGAGGTTGTGGCAAGAAGAGCGAACTGTGGAATCCCCTTCAGTCATCCCTTGGTGAAGTCTACAAGAAGGATAATGAATGAAACTGGAATAATACCAAAAGTTGACCCCAGCACGGGAGATTTGAATGTTATCATTCGGGCAGGACATCCTGGAGTTACTCTGGGATTAACCACTGCGGAAAATTTAAGGGAACAAAATGAAACCATTCACCTCGAACCGCTCTACTCTGGCATGGCTCAATTAATCACCTTACTTCAAGCAATCGATCAAGGAATTTGCGAATAATGACTAGTAATAATCAAGACTGGCTCGATAAAAATACTTTTCATCACGGAGAATTCTGGGATATTCTCAAACTCGTTGAGGAAAAGGAGAAGAAGGGTTTGTCAATATCCCTTTGTATACCAACTCTAAACGAAGAAAAAACCATTGGAAAGGAGGTGCTTATCTTGCGTTCCGAATTAATGGAGCGTTATCCTCTAGTCGATGAATTTGCGGTCATTGATTCAGGTTCCTCTGATAAAACCCTGGAAGTGGCAAGCAATTTTGGTGCAGATGTCTACCTTTCGTCCGATATTCTTCAGGAAGTTGGTGACAAGAGAGGAAAAGGAGAAAATTTATGGAAAGCAATTCATCAACTCAAAGGCGACATCATATGTTATGTCGACGCAGACATCTCTAATATTCATCCACGGTTCGTTTATGGACTTGTTGCTCCTTTAATAAGGAGGGATGAAGTAAGCTATGTAAAAGCCTTTTATGACCGACCGCTCAATTATTCCTCGGGGTTGCGCTCCAGTGGAGGTGGAAGGGTCACAGAAATATTAATCCGTCCACTTTTTTCCCTTTTCTATCCAGAATTAACAAATATTGTACAGCCACTTTCAGGGGAGTATGCTGCTCGTAGAGAAGTTCTTGAAACGATTCCCTTTCCGATTGGATACGGTGTTGAAACTTCTCACTTGTTGGACCTGTATGAAAAATTTGGAATCGAAACTTTTGCTCAGACTGATTTGGACCGCAGAGTTCACCGAAATCAAACCACGAATGCATTGGGAAAAATGAGTTTTGGAATCCTTCAAACTTTCTTCAATCGACTGCATGCTCAAGGAAAGATTGATCAAATCCCGAGTTTGGAAACCTTCTACCGGAGATTTGAAGTGGAGGATGGAGCTTACAGTCAAATCGTTCAAGAGGTGATCGAAGAAGAACGACCTCCGATGATGGAAATCGAAGGCTATCAGAATCGTAAGGCAGGCAAGTAAATTTAAAGGCCACTTTTTTATGAAAGTTGCAATTGTCCATTATCACCTTCAACCGGGAGGGGTAACCCGGGTGATAGAAAACACCATACTTGCATGGTCTCTCTCTGGCACCGACATCGACACCGTTACTTTGAGTGGTCGGCCTTATGATGGTTCCCTACTGGGCAAAACCGAAGTTGTAGAAGGGCTTGATTATGCAAACTCGGAAAATGCGATAAATCCGGACATTTTGACAAAGCGGATGGAAGAGTCTGCATCCAAAGCCCTGGGGCAAATTCCAGATATCTGGCACATACACAATCATTCCTTGGGCAAAAATTCTTCTCTTACAGCAGCGGTTGCGCTGTTGGCTGAGAAAGGATATTCATTGTTGCTCCATCCACATGATTTTGCAGAAGATGGGCGGCCCGATAACTTTCTTTCCCTCAAAACAGTTTATAATCGGGCATACCCGACATCGGGAAGAATCCATTATGCAGTTTTGAATCAGAGAGACTATTTATTTTTTGATGAATTACTGGAAGGTTCTTCAAGTAAAGTTCATCTCTTGGCCAATGCTATTCCGTCGGATATTCCCAAGGTCGAAGTCTCCAGTCAAAGAGGTTCCCTTCCAGAAAATCTCTACCTCTATCCGGTACGGGCAGTAAGAAGAAAAAATCTTGGTGAATTAGCCTTACTCTCAATGATTCATCCGGACAAGCACTTCGCCAACAGTTTAGGTCCGACAAATCCTGCTTTTAGGCCCCAGTTTGAAGAGTGGAATGATTTTTCTAAGAATCACAATCTTTCTGTTACTTTCGGTCTCGGAGAAACTGGAACTTTTTCTTTTCCAGAAATGGTTATGCACTCCGAGGCGATCATTACCACGAGTATTGCTGAGGGTTTTGGTCTTGGATTTTTAGAACCATGGATTTTCGGAAAGGGATTGTGTGGAAGAAATATCCCGGAGGTCACACAAGACTTCTCAAAACTCGGAATAAACCTCGATCATTTATATGAGAGAATAGAAGTCGATTTGGAACTGATCGGTAAGGAAGAAAACTTCATTTCGCTAATTAATCAGTCCTTACGGCAATTTTATTCCGATTACGGAGAAATTCAGCCAGTAAATTCCTCTCAATTGGCAATTGAATCGATGGTTAAAAACGGCTACATCGACTTCGGGCGATTAAATGAAAGTATGCAAAAAGAAGTGCTCAATAAAATTAAGACTTCCAGCATTGTTCGAACCGAACTTCGAGAACAAATCACTCTTGCTTTGCCAAAGAAAGAGTTCTTTAAAAAGAACAAGGAATCAATTGTGGAAAACTTCAGCTTGAAATCTTACGGCACTCGTCTTCAAAACATTTACAAACAAGTTTTGGAAAACAAAGAAATGGGTCTCGATTTTGCAAATGGAAGAAAATTACTCAGTTCTTTTTTATGTCCGAGTCGGCTTAATTTACTAAGAACACGCTGAAGAAATCCTGGTTGTCCAATCCAGTATTGTTGGATGAATCGCTTCACGCGTCAGAAAATTACTTGCTCTTACGCTTTGCCTCGTAAAGCCTTTTCTCTTTTACCTTATTAGCTTCCTTCCCAATACGGTCGCGTAAATAGTACATCCGAGCACGCATTGTAATACTTTCCCGATCAACCTCGACTTTATCAATCATTGGAGAATTAACGGGGAAAACTCTCTCGACTCCGACACCCGAGGCAATTCTACGGACTGTAAAAGTTTCGTGAACTCCAGATCCTTTACGGGAAATTACAATGCCGGCGAAAATCTGAATTCTTTCTTTATCACCTTCCCGAAC
>PBSV01000099.1 GCA_002726435.1 Opitutia bacterium
CCGTTATGCCGAGGTGCTTGAGCATATGATTTCTCCCGAGGGCACCTTTCCAGTAATCGGTCGTTCCTCTGTTTACCGTTTTGCTTCATTGCAACACCTGGGGTACGTCGGAGCGCGAGTGGATTGGCCAGAGCTTCTTGATCCTGGCGCAACCCGTGCGGCCATGACCACGGTGATCAAACGCATGGTTGAGGCACCTGGGATGTTTGACGAAAAAGGCTGGCTGCAACCCGGCTATGTTGGACACCAACCATCGGCTCGTGATAGCTACATTAATACCGGAGCACTTTATAACTGCACCCTTGGCCTCGCTCACCTTGGCATGCCGGCCGACCACCCTTTCTGGACAGCTCCGAGTGCAAAGTGGTTTCAACAAAGCGTTTGGAGCGGAGAAGACGTAGCCAACCAAAGAGCCTACCGTGAATAGGCCTAATCGAGATCGAGTTAAACCCTAGCGGTCCTCTGGAAAAGGAATCGCGTTCACATTCTCAGCCCACTACAAAATCCCCACCTCTCGGCAAGCCAGCTGCGCAGCCCGCTCTCGATGAACTCCGAACCGTTGTCGCTGCGGAAGTGATCAGGTGCTCCATGTCGCTCGATCCACGTGGACGGATAGGCATTCCCGAGCGTATTCGTCCATTACGTTGAGCATGCGAAGCGTTCCGCCACCTATAGTAGTGTCTTGAGCGAAGTCCCAAGTCCAGACGTGGTTGAGATGCGTCACCTTGGTTAAAATTCCGGTGGATCGGCCTCTAGCTCTTCGTTTGGGCTTCTTTGCCGGAACTGCTAGGCCGAGGACGCGACGCGGCCGCTGAACGTTTCCGGCCCCGAACAACCAGCCCTCCCGCTTCAGTAGACGAGCGATCTTCGGGTATCCCATTTCAGGAGATTGGTTCGAGACTTGGCGATCGGCAGACTTAGTCTTCGAGAGACAAGCTTTTCGGCGATCTGCCGCTTCTACCAGGGGCTCAAACCTTTTTTACAGAGTCTCCTTTAAAAACTCTTTGCCCAGTATCTTGTCCGCAAGCATTCGCTTGAGCCTAGCGTTCTCCTTCTGAAACTCTTTGAGCTGTTTGGCCTGATCGACCTCCATCATGCCGAACTCCTTCTTCCAGCAGTGGAAGTTTTGCTCGCTGATCTGCTGCACGCTGCAAACGTTCAGAATCGTCTTCTCGCTTCTCTCCGCTTTCTTCAGAACGCGGATTTTCTGTTCGGTTGTGTATCTTTTGCCTTTCATTGTATGGGTCCTTTCTAAAGGCCCAGACTAACTATTCAAGCGGCACAGTTCTCGTAATCTCGACCACAAAGATAAATTCTAAACTGAATAGCAAAAATGAATCTGATAAAAGTAATGTTATCTATCCTCGCTCCATTAGTTCTTTCAGTGGATGTGGCTTTCGCCCAGGAAATCGACACCGTGATACACCATTTCGTCGAAAGATAGCACATGGCGGAATATATAAAGCGAGAACAATAATATTGGAAGCCAATCGCTGACAAAGCGATAGAGGAGGGGGTAGTTACTAGCTGGTTCCATAAGGTTTTTTAAACATATCGTTATTACCGTTTTAAGATAAAATAAAACGTAGTAGGCCATCAAATACGTTCACTCGTCAGAACCTTTAGACTAAAATTATAGAAAACAGCAATAATAAGCTGATATATTACGTACCAAGGGGGTAGTTTGCTTGAAATCACTCTTTTGATTAATTTTAACCAATTTAGGGAGGTTAAATTAGGGCATCAACTCAGCCATCTTCTTATAATCACGCTTACAAATATCTTATCAAATAATTTCCGTAAAAGAACTCTTTTAGGCATGATTCCTGCGATGTTGGCTACATGTATTATTCGTTAAGCCTCGATTTGTAATTTAATCTCAGATGAAGCCTGCAATCGCAAATGGCGGAAGTAGTTCCCGCATTCACTACCTCGATAATCTAAGAGCTGTGGCAATGATGCTTGGAATCGTTATTCACGCGGGCGTTTTTTCTGCTACTCTCCCGAATGGTCCATGGAGGCTACATGAAAGTTCAGATAGTCTATTATCAGTAATGCAGTTAATTCATTCTTTCAGAATGCAGCTGTTCTTCCTGATTTCGGGATTTTTTTCTGCGATGGTAGTTGGAAAAATCGGTCTATTAAGCTATCTTGTTAGTCGTACGTATAGAATTATAATTCCACTGGTTTTATCGCTTATCTTCCTTGCACCCATCATTGCTGCATCTGAGACAATCGATTTAAGTTTTAAAAATGATGGTTTTCTTACTTATTACTTAGAGTTTTTGACAAATCCCTCTTACCTTATAAAAGGAGTTTGGCCTACAGGCGGATGGTTTTACCATTTTTGGTTTCTACAGTTTCTTGCTGTATACGTCCTTGTATTCTCTCTTTTTCGTACAAAGGGTCTCAACAAAATCATTTCAAAAAAAACCTGTCAGGTTTTAGGCTCTTTTTTTTGTACGCATTTTGGACTTTGGGTTTTGATCTTTTTTACCTACTTGGTTTTGCTCTTCGGACCACCTGGCATGCAGGTTCCGGGAGCGGGATTTTCAATCATTTCACTTCTTTATTTTGGTATATTTTTTTACTTTGGATCTATTGTATTTGAGAGGCCAAGGTACTTTGAAGATTCGACGAAAAAATTCACGATATATCTCATTCCACTGCTGCCGGCTTTTCTCTTCCTTTTTGAGCTCAGACCTCTGATTGAATCCACGATGGGACCCGAGTTTTTAGGCCAAAACTGGACAATATTTTCGTGGCAAATTCATTCTGGTAATGAAGGCAGTTGGAGTCATCCTATATTAGACAATTTGTACAATGCGGGTAACTTTTATGTTTTTGATTTCTATTGGCATTCGTTTGCTGCATTGAGATCCTTTACATCCTGGATAACGATTTTTTTATTTATATCATTGTTCATACGCTTTTTCAATAAGAAAGGTGATGTTTGGAGGTATGTTTCTGACTCATCTTACTGGGTTTATATTATTCATTTTCCAATTCAGCACTTTATGCATGTCTTTGTTTTCAGAGATTCAATAAATTCTGCCCCGTTAGTTTTCCTTCTGCATATAGTTTGCTCATCTGGATTGAGCTTTATTTCATATCACTATTTAGTGCGATCGAGTCTTGTAGGAGTTCTTTTGAATGGTAAAAAGCACAATCCTAAATCGATTAATTACGATTACTTAAGAACTTTGTTATTTTGTAAAACCTCGATAGCAATAAGTGGAACAGTTGCTCTAGCTTTTTGTATATTCATTGTATCTGAATTATCAAATAATTCGAAAATATTAAACCTGGGTTTGTTCAAGGATAAGATCGCAATGGAAGAGGCTATTAAAGCCGAACCGGGGATTAGTCGCTACAGTCGTAGGCCAGACGGGCGAAATCTTGCACACATGTATGCAACCAAAAACAATAATTTCTGGTTTCCGGAGAGAACTGACGTTATGAGTGTTCTCAAAATGATAGAGACTGACGGTACAAGTTTAAATTCTCTCGATGATTTCGGATGTACACCTCTTCATTATGCCGTGAGATCGGGTAATGTAGTTGTGGTAGAGAGCTTGTGCGAATTGGGTGTCGACCTTAATATTGCAAATCGGGTAACCACATCTACCCCTCTTCACTATGCGGCTTCCTCAGCAAATGATGAAATTATAAAAATATTGATCAGAAACGGTGCGGATGTTTCTAGGGTAAATAAGTACGGTAAAACGCCTCTAGAAAACTACACCAAATTCGCTACAAATCCCGATTCATTGATTCTGAAAAATTTGGGACCGCATTTTATACTTAGCAGCCATCTGAAAGAAATTTAAACCTGTTAAGTCATACAAAATAAAATTAAACACCGGATGGAGATCTTAAAATCAGTAACATTGGCTTTTATAAGAAACGCTTGAACTGTATCAGCTGCCGTCTTCCTGTTCTCATCCGACGCTCAAGAATTAAGCAATAGTAGGGAATCAGCAGTATTTTCGCCTCTTACGTCTGAGCAACAAGCAGCGAAGGAGGCCCTATTAGATTCAATACAACTGTCCTCGGCCGCACCGAGCCCGAACATTATTATGCTATTCGCAGACGGCTTAGGCTACGCGGATATTGAGTGCTACGGTTCCAACGATATTCCTACTCCGAACATCGACAGCCTTGGTGCTCAGGGCATGAAGTTCACCAACGCATATGTCACAGCAGGAACCTGCAGTCCATCTCGTGCCGCCCTCCTAACAGGACAGTACCGGTAGCTATTCCAAGCCACTTCCAAGGTTCTAAGCGTCTTCCTGCACCTCTCAAAGATGGATCATAAATGTTTTGATCAATTAGACCTCGTTCACCTTGGAACCAATCATCTCTGAGTCGCGTTCTTTCACTTTCCTCGAAGCGAGTTATCTGGTTCCATTCCTCTTGGGTAACAGAATCATAATCAAATTGGAAATAAACCAGAGCACGCAATCCAGAAAAGTCCTTGTCGGCAGCATAGGAGGCATGTTGGTCAATGTAATCAATAGTTCTCTCCTGTGTCATTTGCGAGAGAGCAATCGCTGAACTTTGCCTTAGCTCAATGATTAGGAAAACAAGACCAACTAGAACTGCGACGTTACTAAGCACTGTAGACTGTGTTGGATTTCATAATGCCACCAGCATTAATGGAGACATTTGCCTAGCACGAATTCCTGGAAAGAAGTGGTATTTTATTCGAACACAGTTGTCTACTGTCCGTAAAACCAGTGCACCTCAGTAGAAAGTTGACGTCAATTGATTGATAGAATTTCCTATCACAAACCGTTATCAAACCAACTCTCGAATAAAATTGAAAAAACCGAGTTTCGTATCAAAATTGACCCGCAGAATATGCCGGTTTTTCCCTACTTCACTTAGCTCAAAGTGTGTGAAAATTCTGTTATTTCCCCGAGATCTTAAATGGGAGGAGAAGTTACAGCGTCAAACTGGATACACATTTATTGATGTTGACGAAGAAAATGATTTGATTGGCAGAAAATCTATCGAAGAAGTTTTTCTGATTCCAAGAACTGATCAGTTCGCAGCACATCTTTCGCTCAATCAGAGAAGCTTTAGAGAAAATAATTACAAATTCGTAACTTCAGAATATAAACTCATAGATCAGCTGGCAAACAAAGTAAAATTATCTAATCACGTTTTGCAATCTTATCTACCTAAAAAATACAACTTTGATGACGTCAAATACCCTTGTTATTTGAAATATGAATACGGCCATTATAGCGAGACAGTATGGAAAGTCAATAACTATAGTGAATTAAGTAAAAAAACTAAAAACTTGATACTCGATAAAGACTACGTAATTCAAGAAGCGGTCCCTGGGAATAAGGAATATTCTACTTCATTCATTGTTGATAGAGGTAGTATTGTATTCAGCGCTGGATATTTTCATAGTTATAGCACGGATTTATTTGTATGGCCGTATGATAAAGCCGATGCATTCGCTAGGTTTAAATTAAATAAAAATTCTTCGCTTATTAAAATATTTCAAGAGTTTCTAACCGATTATCATGGCATAATAAATTGTAATTACAAAATTATAGGTGGAAAACCAAAAATACTCGAATTCAACCCTAGACTATCGGGCGATATTTTCCACATCACAAGGCGGGAGCTAAATTATATGATTAAGTTATATTGCAAAATTTCGACTGATTTTAACCCTGAAACCATGAATTTAAAACCAGTGCACTGACGCCCGTTGGCTCCCTGCTTACCCGCCCTGTTGAACCCAAAACGCAAAGACTTGCGACCCACCGCGCCTCATAGAGCCCAGGGGGGTTGCGTAGGCATTCGTTGATGACCTTAAATTACAGTATGCGAGCTGATCTTGGCCCTTAATTGTCTGTTAGCGTTAGGTGGTGTCGGTGGGCATTGGCTCCCTGAAACCGCGTGACTGCAGCCTGTTATTTGGTATACCACGAGGAGTTGTAAGGCGTTTGTCGAGTATGGCAAATTAATACTTTTTCTTCAGCTTGGGTAGTGATGGGTTGACCTTCACCTGTGAACCGACTCTCTTTCACAACGCCTAAAAATAGGTCAACCCTGCTAGATGAATTTTCTGTCGGCAGATAAAGTGCTGACATAAATCTTGCTCATGGGAGGCCCCTTTGCTTCACTATTTACCATTTTCTTTTTTCTACACAACAATAACACAATTGTATTAACTTACAATTCAAGTTGCGTAACTAATATCTCTATTAACCATTAGCTTATAAATTATGAAAACCTGCATAGGCTTTCCCTTATTTATACTCTATGCTTTACTTGTGTAATACTAAATTTGAAACAATCAAAAAAATTCCTCGAAGGATCATCATAATATGAGCAACTCTGAACCAGAAGTAGACTGGGCGGTATTTATTCCGGCTGTCATCATTGTTTTAGTCTGCACAATTCCACTAATGATTTTTCCTGAAAGTGCAGCACAAATTCTTACAGATAGTCGCAAATTTATAATGACCAATTTTTTGTGGCTATACCTTATCGTTGGCACAAGTGCTTTTCTCTTTTGTCTTTGGCTGGTCCTTGGGCCTTATGCTCACGTCAAATTAGGTGCACCAAACGAGTCACCCGAATATTCAGATATGCAATGGGCAGCTATGATGTTTACCACAGCCATAGGTGCCAGTGTCATTGCATGGGGTTTCGCAGAACCAATCTTTTACTTGCAAACTCCACCTATGGGTATCCAGGTCGGATCAACTAAGTCATTTGAGTGGGCTCACATGTATCCGCTGCTGCATTGGGGCATCATACCTTGGTCAATGTATGCACTACCGGCGGTGCCCATTGCATATATGCTTTATGTAAAACGCTACCCAGTGCTTCGTGTAAGCAGCGCCTGTGATGGTGCACTGCCAACGTATGGGCGTGATCAAATAAAAACAATTATCGATATTTTAATTGTCCTGGGTATTGTTGGAGGTGTGGCAACATCTCTTGGATTGGGGGTACCTTTGCTCTCCGCAATGCTGTCCACCTTATTCGATGTCCCCAATAATATGGTGATTAAGATGAGCATACTATCGCTATGGACTTTGTTGTTTGGCACTAGTGTATATCGAGGTTTAAAGTCTGGGATTAAAACACTCGCTGACATCAATATTGTCATAGCCATTTTTGCTATTTTATTCGTCCTAATAGCAGGTCCAGGGGTATTCATTATGGACCTCACGGTTAATAGTATTGGATTAATGTTTAATAATTTTATCCGCACATCTACATGGACAGATCCCATTGGAAATGGTAGTTTTCCCGAGGATTGGACTGGATTTTACTGGGGGTGGTGGCTAGCTTATTCCGGGATGGTTGGGTTGTTCTTTGGCCGAATTTCTCGTGGCCGCACGATCCGTCAGTTAGTCTTGGGCGTGGTCTGTTGGGGCTGCTTAGGTACCTGGCTATTCTTAGCAGTGATGGGCGGATATTCTCTTTATTTGGAAACCACTGGGACCCTTGCTGTCAAAGAAATTCTGAGCACTCAAGGAATGTCATTTGTTAACGCGTTGGTTATACAGAGTTTGCCTTTTGGGAAATTTGCTTTGTTTATATTTACCCTGTTATCAATAATTTTTTACGCTACTACTATAGATTCATCGGCCTACGTGCTCTCCAGTATCTCTGCTAAGAATCTCCGCAGTGATACCGAGCCAAAACGATGGAATCGCTTAGCTTGGGCTGTTTTACTAGCACTAATTACTGCCGGTGTTTTACAGTCGGGAGCTCTGGACACCGTTTTGTCAATTACCGTTCTTAGCTCTGTCCCGCTAATTCCCATATTGTTGATTCTGAGCATATCCTTGGTGCGCTGGCTGAACCAGGATTTTGGCTGATTTTGCTGAATGGTATGAAGCTCCTTCACACTCATTGCCCATTAGATACCGAGCCAGGATTCCCGCGTCAAACAGACTTTGGCTGGGGTGTTGTAGTCTTAATCATTCTTGGAGAAGTTTTTCTTTCCTAGTTTATTGATGATGACAATTTCAACAAGTGGCATTAAACACAAGAGCTTTAGGTCCGCCATTTGACTCATACGTTCTCGCACCTTGGCAAGAGTCGCCTCATACTTGAATGTTAGGAGATTCAATTTGGGTGTGACTAATGATCCGGAACGCAACCAATGAAGCCTTGTAGCCCAAACCAATCCAAGGAATTTCTAACTTGGTAGTGGCAAAACCAACCTTTAGCCTCCTCCCCGTGTCGTATAGAAACGATTGAATTTCCTATCAACAACGTTTAACACTTTATCCTTTCGCAGGAGATTTAATTTTTTCAATTTGATTCGGGGGGACTCTGCTGAAACCATGTTTCCGGACTTTCGATACGCTTTTTGCTAAATCGATCACGATTACAGTTTCCGTTGCTTACAAAAGAATTTATCTCGCTTCGTCTGACCATCGAGATAGACAAAAGTAGTTGCTATTTATCAGTGGTTGAAAACGCTTCATTTCTCAGAGGACATTGTAAAAAGGCTAATGGCGAAAGACCTTGAAGGGACAAATTGCGAATGGGACAGCCAGATAAAAAAAATAAGGATCTACCGCTCCATCGCGGCAATGTTGATGACAAGAAACTCAAAATTAAGGAGCAAAAAGAAAGCTCCGTAGGTCTACGTGCTGTTGCCGAATCCTTCA
>PBSV01000100.1 GCA_002726435.1 Opitutia bacterium
AATCATTTTAATTTTGTTTGGAATAAGATTTTTGTTGGGTGAAAAAAATTGTGATGTGATTACGCATCGACTGACCCACTTTTTATAGTATGCAACTGAATGCCGCTAAATTGTATACCGTGTAAAGGCTGATTCTTGCCAAATAATTAAAAACTAGCTGATAGTTTTATTTACAGGCAACAAATACATGGCATCCAAGAAGTAAGTGCAATGAATGACTCTTCAATTAAATTGGGCGTATTTGGCCGCACTCCTTGCGAACCAAAACTATATTTAAAACCATTGCATCCTTGCTATTTACTTACAGTCGGCAGGAACAATTAAAAGTTTAGCCTTATAAATAAATAAATTTGTTTTTCGAATGTCCTTGGACAACATAAGTCATTTTCTTAGACTCAGCCATTTGGGATGAGGAAAAGATCAAAATCCATACCTTTTACAAAGCGAATTAAACTAGGGTCGTTTCGCCCTCCAATCATTGATGTATTATATGGGTATAACTCGATGAACTGGTCGGGCGACTGGCGAGCGGGTGTAAATGTTGCCCTTCTTGCAATTCCACAAGGCATGGCGTACGCGCTGGTTGCTGGACTTCCTATCACCTATGGTCTTCTCGGATCTGCCATTGCTGCCTTAATGGGAGGGATTTTTGGTGGAAGTCGATTTATTACTTTGGGGCCAACAAATGCAACTGCCGTACTTTTATTCGGAGTTTTTGCTGGTATTGGAATGGTGCAGTCAAACGGCATGGCATCCAGTGATGCCATTTCTCTTTTACCCTTAATCCTAGCATGCACAGCAGCATTTTTAATTCTAGCTGGAATTCTTCAGGTGTCCTACATGATTCAATTCGTGTCCCGCACCGTGATCACAGCCTATGTAACTGCCGCATCCTTTCTAATAATTGCCAACCAGACTAAACATATACTTGGGCTGTATGGGACGAACGATGAGATTCCCTCTACCTTTTTTGAGATTGTCATTCATACTGTCCAAAACCTTAGTTTCTTTTCTGTTCCTTCGATTACTCTCTGCCTAATAACAGGAATTATTTTTTTGTTTTTACAAAGAAAATTGCCAAATTTTCCCAATGTTGCACTCACGCTTGTAATTAGTTCATGCATAGCTCTGATATTCGATCATTATAATTGGCAAGTCACTCGATTGGATTCCTTTAATTTACATCGTACATACTTTTCATTTCCTCAATTTGATAATCTTTCCTCTCATTGGAAAACTATTGTCAGTTCTGCTTTTGCAGTTTCTTTACTTTGTCTCCTTGAAGGCTTATCCATTGGAAAGTCTCTTGCGGCACGAGCAGGGTCACGAATAGATTCCAACCAGGAAACCATTTCCATTGGTTTGGGAAATCTAGGATGTGCAGTCTTTTCAGGAATGCCGGCTTCAGGATCCCTTACACGGTCGACACTCAGTGTTGAATCTGGTGCAAAAACAAGTGTGGCAAACTTATTTGCCGGTGTCCTTATTCTGGCAGGTTCTTTTCTACTGGGAGAGCTTGTTTCTTGGATACCCTTAGCCTCCCTTGCCACTCTGGTTATTTTTATCGGTGCTTCTTTGATCAAGATCAGACAAATCAAAACAGTTGCCCGGGCAACTGGGTCAGATGCGGTGACTTTTGGAGTTACGCTCGTAGTTGGACTTCTTTTCTCTTTACAGGTTGCAATCTTTGCCGGTGTAATAACATCGATTTTATTATTTTTAAGAAAAGTCGCGGAGCCTGAACTTCGGGAATTTGGATACAATGCTGATGGTGAATTGGCGGAACTTTCAGTAAAGGCAAAAAGACCAGAGCCAGAGGTTTCGATTGTTCATGTAGAAGGAGAAATTTTCTTTGCCGCCGCAGAATTGTTTTACGAACAAATCCGAAGGGTTGGAGATGATGAGAATCTACGCGTGCTGGTTTTGAAATTGCTCCATGCTCACCACTTGGATGCTACCTCCGTGCTTGCATTGGAAGAACTTCTCGAATACCTAAAAGAAAAAAACTGCCATGTTTTACTTTGTGAAGTGCGAAGAGATGCTTTGCGAATACTTAGAAATTCAGGAGTCCTTAATCGGATTAATCGACAAAATGTATTCCCCCATACAGTGAGTAATCCCACATTATCGACTGCAAAAGCGATTAAGAGAGCAAAACACTTGGTTTCTGGAGAAAAAGCAAAGGTTACAATCTATGCTGAATCAAACCCCGGGTGAAAACTTAACCCAACTGGCTTTTTCGTCTAGCTTTCATCATTTCCAGATTTTTTAGAAATTCATCGTGAGAGAAATTCTCAATCGATTCTTTTTCCAACTCCAAAAAATGAAACTGATCATTCAATTCATTGATTAACTCTGAATTATTCTTTTCCTTTGCCTCAACAATTTGCTTTTGAACTTTTTCCATTTTTTCATTCACATCCATAAGCTGCTTGGACTGCTCGTCTCCTTCGCCATGTTCACCGTGGGCAACCACGAATCGTGTATGATTATAATCATTGACTGCATCTAGCTCCAAATCCAGTTCGCTCTTCTCGTTTTCGAATTTTTCCAGTTCACTTTCCTTTTGGATTCTTTCTTCCGGTGAAATTGACTCGGCATTCAAATCCCTTTTAATCGACTTCATTCGAACATCAATATGTTTTTTCTTCCAATTGATTTTCTTTTCCTTTTGAGAAAGCTCGGTCTTTGGCTTCAGCATTTTTTTGGCTTTCATAAACACGGTGTGCCCGCCATCTTCGATCGATTGGAGTTCCTTTCTGATGACTTCAATTTCTCCCTTGCAAGCATCGATATCGGGCTTGGATACTTTTTCTCCAGAGTTCGGGGACTGGAGCTCTTTCAGTTTTTTCACCAAACTAGCCTGCTCAACTCGAAGTTTCGAACGCAATGCCCTGTCTCTATCGCTAAATTTAGTCATTAATTATCCTGTGTAAGTAATGACAGACAATATTGCAAAATAGAAATGTAGTTAATTACCAATTTGGTAGAATCTTTTGGTGTTTTTAAAAATCTTTTCAGAAAATTCTTTCTCATGCATTCCAGCTAACTCTGCCGCAAATTTCCCAAGGTATTTGAGAAAAGCGGGCTCGTTCTCCTTTCCTCTTACAGGAACCGGAGTAAGGTAAGGACTGTCGGTCTCAATCATGAGCCTATCTATACCATGCTTAAGAAAAGCATCTCGAAGGTCCTCATTTGCTTTGTAGGTAAGTATTCCAGTGAACGATACCCAACCGCCTCTTTCGCCCAGCTTTTTTATTTGTTCTGCTTTTTCCGAAAAACAATGGAAGACTACCCTATTCCAATCAAATCCACTTTCATCGATGATTTGGACGCAATCGTTGAAGGCATTTCTCGAGTGAACGATGAGAGAGGTTTCTAATTTGATTCCTATTTTCAATTGTTCTCGAAAAGCATTTTTTTGATGAACAACGATTTCTTCGGCTAGAGCTTTGTTACTAGGAAGACGAAAATAATCAAGTCCCACTTCACCAAGTGCAATGGGAGTCAGATTACTCTTCCAAATATCAACCAAGCAGGAGACCTGTTCTTCCCAGACATGATTGACATAACCGGGATGCAGTCCGGCGGAATAATAAATTTCTGATGGATTGTGCTCACACAACTGTCGATAGGTATACCAATCTTTTTGTGAGGTTCCCACTGTAACCATTTTAGAAACTTCAGACCTTCGTGCCCGCTCCAAAACATCGGGCAATTCATCCTTGTCCCAAAAATTTTTTAGGTGGCAATGACTATCAAACCACGACATCTACTCGACGAATAAGAAAAGAATTGTCATCATAAGCTTTCTAAAACGTAGAAATAAGAAATTACCAACCCTTTATTCATGGAAAATATAATCATACTCGGTACTGGATGTGCTGGATTCACCGCTGGGATCTATACAGCTCGGGCCAACCTCAGACCACTTATTCTTGAAGGAAAACAACCCGGGGGTCAATTGACCACCACCTCGGAAGTAGAAAATTTTCCTGGCTTTCCTGAGGGTGTGGATGGATTTTCGCTTATGGATCAACTCAGAAAACAAGCCACCAAATTCGGAGCTCGGGTTGAAAATGCATATGTTGACCGAGTCGAGTTTCATCAGGATAAAAAAGTACTTTTTGCCGGAGAGAAACGATTCGAAGCTCACTCTGTAATTATCGCAACAGGAGCAGCCCCTCGCTTATTAGGAATCCCTGGAGAACAAGAGATGTACGGCGGAAAAGGCGTGACTACCTGTGCAACCTGTGACGGAGCGTTTTATCGAGGTATGGAGGTCGTTGTTGTCGGCGGTGGTGACTCTGCCTGTGAAGAAGCTCTTTTCCTCACTCGTTTTTGTAAAAAAGTCACCTTGGTTCATCGACGGGATGAGTTACGAGCTTCTCAAATTATGGCAAAGCGAACTCTTGAACATGAAAAAATCCAACCGATCTGGAATTCTTCTGTAGAAGAAATTCTAGCCGATGAAGAAGGAAAAGCCCGTGCCATTAGAATCAAAAACCTGAAATCGGAGGAGCAAAGTGAAGTGGCCTGCAAGGGAGTTTTTATAGCAATCGGCCACATTCCTAATACAAAACCATTTCAAGGAATAATTCCTTTGGATGAAAATGGGTACCTGATTCCTGAGGAAAAAAGTATGGTGAAGACTTCGATTCCCGGCATTTATGTTGCGGGAGATTGTGCAGACCATGTATTTCGCCAAGCCATCACAGCAGCTGGTATGGGCTGCCAAGCGGCGATTGAAGCCGAGCGCTGGCTAGCCGAAAAAAAATAAGGACGTGCCTGAAGATTTTTCTGAGGGCAATCTTGTTTCCCATTTTGCGGAGACTGCTAGATCGATGCCCAATCGACTGGCAATTGTTCCCGCTCAAACAAAACAGTTTGCACCCCGCACTTTTGCAGAGCTTTATTCGGATACCTCACGGTGTGCAGAAAAACTTCGAAATGCAGGCCTTCAAAAAGGAGACAAATCATTACTTTTTGTAAAACCTGGATACGACTTAATCGTCCTGGCATTTGGTATGATTCATCTGGGAGTAATTCCAATTATAATTGATCCAGGAATGGGAATTAAATCTGTCCTTTCATGCATTCGTACAACGAAGCCAAATTTTCTGGTCGGTATACCATTGGTTTGCTGGTTAAGTAATTTTTTTCCTCGCGCCTTTTCTTCGATCGATGGACGACTCAAAATTCGCTCATCATCTTTTCGGAAAGAGATTGTTACCCCAAGTATTGCTTGGACTCCTCCAGTACAATCCTCACAATCTGATCTGGCAGCCATCGTCTTTACTTCAGGATCGACTGGAAAACCAAAAGGAGTGCGCTACCTGCATAAAACATTCAACGCACAAGTTTATACCCTGAAAAAATATTTTAACATGCAAGTTGGAGAAATCGATCTTGCCACTTTGCCCATTTTTGCCCTTTTCAATCCTGCTTTGGGAATCACCACCATTATTCCAGAAATGAATCCAAGAAAACCGGCGCTCGCAAATGCCGAAAAATTAGTGCAGGCAATTCAAAAATTTGGAGTTACTTCTGCTTTTGCATCACCAGTGGTGGGAAGAAAAATTCAGCAATGGTGCACCCAACATGCGATTACTCTCCCTTCTATGAAAAGAATTTTTCTGGCAGGTGCGCCCTCCACTCCTAATCTGATCGAAAAGCTTTCGAAAATATTATGCAAGGGAAAGGTTTACCTGCCATATGGAGCAACCGAAGCCCTGCCGGTTGCCCAATGCATGAGTGAAGAGATCGCCATAAATAAAAAGAGTATCGAGGGGGGGGCCGGGTCCTTACTGGGGTCTGCAATTTCTGGAGTTTCTGTGTCAATTTTTCCGATTTCAAGGGCTCCATTTTCTGAAGATGTGCAAGAATTAAAGGGAGGAGAAGTTGGAGAAATATGCGTGTCCGGTGACATTGTTAGCGATGGTTATTACAAAATGCCTGGAGCTACGATGGATGCACGTTTCAAATACGATGGTCGTATTTTTCATCGCATGGGAGATTTGGGATACTACGATAAGTTCGGCCAATTACGATTTCTTGGAAGAAAAGCTGAACGAATAATAACCGAAAATGGACCTCTTGAGACGGAAAGATGTGAACCTGTAGTAAACGCCTTAGAGGGGGTTCGACGTTCGGCTCTCATCGGTATTGGGTCCGACCATGCAAAGGAACCCTGTATCGTAATTGAATTGGAGGACGAGAAACTCGATAAAAAAATACTTCAAAATTCGATTCGCCAATCCATTCTTTCCGTATTTCCCAGCTTGGAGATCAAAAGAATTTTCTGGGAACGCTCGATCCCCGTCGATTCTAGGCACAATGCCAAGATTCATCGTTTGAAACTCACCAAGAAATGGAACGGGATTGTTTCTAAATATTCAAAGGCAGGATTGATTGAATGAAGGTAATTGTAACTGGCGGTATGGGTTTTCTGGGGAACTCCTTGGTTTCGAAACTGCTAGATTGCGGATATGAAGTTCACGCTGTTGGAAGAACAAAAGAACCGAAAAAAGAAAAACTGCTCCTTGGTATACAATACCATGCATGTGATCTTGCGAATAATTTTCTGGACGACAAAATCCTTAAAAATACCGATTTGGTCGTACACACTGCAGCAAAAGCTGGTGTATCTGGAAGTTATCACGACTACTATTCAGCAAATTTTACAGCCACTAAAAACCTTCTCGATTCATGCCGGTCAAGCGGAATTTCCCGCTTCATTCATACCAGTACGCCAAGTGTTGTCTTTACAAAAAATCCTATTCAAAACGGAAATGAGATTCTTCCTTATCTCTCTCATTCCCTCTCTCCTTACGCAAGCACCAAGGCGATGGCTGAAAAACTAGTTTTGCAGGCTAATAATCCCCCTCATCTTCAAACTCTTGCCCTTCGTCCTCATTTGGTTTGGGGCAAGGGGGATCCCCATCTCTTACCGCGAGTAATCAAACGGCACAAAGAAGGAAAATTAAAGATCGTTGGTTTAGGGAATAATCAAGTCGATCTCACTCATATCGTTAATGTTACTCACGCACATATGCTGGCAATTGATGCGATTATGAAGAATAAAGAACTGGGTGGTAAGCCCTACTTTATAGGCCAAGAGGAACCCGTTGTCCTCTGGGATTGGCTCAACGATTTATTTTCTTCCCTAAAGCTTGCACCAGTGACCAAAAAAATTTCCTTTCGAAACGCCTACCATGTTGGTTGGGTAATGGAGATGCTATGGAAATTACTATCGATTGGGGGAGATCCTCCAATGACTAGGTTTGTCGCCTCGCAACTTGCTCACGACCATTGGTTTTCAAGTAAAAATGCAAAAGAGGATTTTGGGTATTCTCCGATACTTTCAATGCAAGAGGCTATGAAAGAAACATTGCCCTGGTTGAAAAAAATTTAATGACGGCAATTGCTTCGATTAAACTCAGAGGCCAAACATGCTACGCTTGCGTTTAAATTGAGTGAACTGGCCGCTCCAAGCATAGGAATTGTACACCACTGGGAGAGTCGTTCTTTCCAAAAGGCACCCAATCCCTGTTTTTCATTTCCCATAACGAATGCGGTTCCCAAAGTATAATTTTGTTTATAAATCGGTTCATTAATTTTCGAACTACTCCCGAAAATTTTTAAATCATTGTTAGTCATCCATTCCAATACTTCTTGTTTAGTTCCACTTCGAACCGCAACTTCCGCAATCAGGCCGCGCGAAGAACGAATTACATTGGGATTAAAAAAATCAACGCACGGATCTGACAAGAGAACCAAATTCACACCAAGAGCCTCGGAGGTCCGAAGGATAGCTCCTAAATTTCCTGGTTTTTCAACCTCATCCAATACTAGTACCAATTCCTTTTCTGATTTAAATTCAGGATCCAGTTCCAGGCTCCAAGTACGGACCACCGCAAGCACTCCGTCCGAATGATTTCGATAAGATGCTTTTTGAAAAGCATCGATTCCGAGTGGTTGTAAAGTATAGTTTTCTTTTTCCCAGAGCTCCAATAAATGAACGGATTTTCTTTGCGAGACTAGTTCTGAGCAGTAATAAATTTCCAGTAATTCCTTGCCTGATTTTATAAACTGAAGCACATCCTCCGCTCCTTCTACCACGCATGCATTTCGTTCCCTTCTTTTACGAGGAGATTCTCTCAATTTCACGAGTTCTTTGACACGCGGATTTGATCCACTTTGTATAATTTCCGTCATAGTTATCAAAAAAAGGGTTTTGCATGAAAAGGGCGAGCCAGTTACGACAACACATTCATGTTACCACAACCAAAAGGTTTTAGAGACCACCCTTATCCATACCATCACGAAATCAATCTACAGATTGAATCCGTTACAAATTTAGGGTTGGGAATCGCACGGGACAATGGATGGGTGATTCAAGTACCTTTTGTTTTACCGGGAGAAATGATCAGGGCCCGGATTTTTCGAAACCACAAGAATTATTCCGATGCCGATTGCATGGAAGTATTGGAGTATTCTCCAGACAGAATTGAACCAAGGTGTGACTTGTTTGGAATTTGCGGGGGATGCCAATACCAGTCGGTTGAGTATAAGACTCAATTAGCATGGAAAAAAAAGCAGGTCGAAGATAGCTTCCTTCGAATCGGGGGATTGTCCGTTGATGTAAATCAAGTGGTCGCATCTCCCAAGGTATATGGATATCGCTCTAAACTTACCCCTCACTACGAAAAGAACAAAGATCCACAAAACCAAAAAATTGGTTTTCTTCGTTATGGAACCAGAAAAGTGTTGGTTGATGTTCCCAGTTGTCCGATCGCGACCGATTCAATCAATCAGGAGCTTCCTTCCCGAAGAGAAGAAATGAGGTCCAAACCGGTGGGGGAAAAAAGAGGTGGCACTCTTCTTTTGCGTGAGACTCTGGAAGGAGTCGTTTCTAACCCCAAGGAAACAGTCAGTGAAAAAGTGGGAGGATTAGTCTTTCAATTCAAGGCAGGAGAATTTTTTCAAAATAATCCATTTATTTTGCCCACACTTGTTGATCATGTGGTCGGCCAAGCCAAACCGGAGGAAAATGAATCCCTCATCGACGCCTATTGTGGAGGTGGACTTTTTAGCTTATCCGCCGCGAAGCATTTCAAAAAAGTTTTCGGAGTTGAAATTAGTAAAGATGGATTCGAGGGAGCCCTTAGAAATGCAAAACTCAATCAAATCAGAAATGCTGAGTTTTTCCTTGGCGACGCTTCCTCGATTTTTTCCGAACTAGAAAATGTTCCCCGTCCATGCTCCCTAATTGTGGACCCTCCAAGACGAGGATGTGATTCGACCTTTTTATCCCAAGCCATTGCTTTCAGGCCACAAAGAATCATTTATGTTTCCTGCGATCCGGCCACTCAGGCAAGGGATGCAAAAATACTAGTGGAACAAGGCTATCAAATTTTAGATGTGCAACCCTTCGATTTATTTCCTCAAACACGACATATTGAAAATGTACTGACTTTAGAAATTTAGACTCTTACCCGGTCTCTCTTCCATTCGATTTCTGAAAACTTTCGACTCATTTCATTCCTTTCTGGAAAAAATTCCCGGGGCCATTCTTTACTAATAATTTCGTCTCCTATAACAGTAGACAAATTAGACAGAAACTCGGTCAAAAACATTTCCGAAGAAAAGTTAATGAAGTTGGAAGTTTCCAAAGTTCCCTGTATGAGAAGTCCATCCCTATTTTTCTTCATTGCCGCACCAGCAAGTTTACTGAGATTTACGGAACACATTAAATCCTTTCCCACAGGCTCACGAAAACAATCTCCTGGAATTACCGAGGGTTTTGAAGACGGACAAGGAAATAAGCTGGTCGCAATGGATTGTTTTTCCAACGCAGATCCCATCGCCAAATGCAATTTTTCGTAAAGATCAAGGGAGGCAATCAGGGAAGAGGAATGGATTCTGGGAATGATTAGACAGTAGGTCCAATCATTTCCATGGGTAACCACCCCACCACCAGTTGGCCGGCGAACTAGTTTCTTAAGAGGAATTTGAGTTTCCTCAACGACCCATTTCCAATCTTGGCCATAGCCAAAACTGGTTTCTTTTTTATTCCACAGGTAGTGACGAAACAAGGGCTGACCTAATTCTGCCGCTTTTTTAAAAAGCCACCAATCCGCTCCCATGTTTTCGGGTCCAGATTCAGATAATGTTGGAAAATGAAAAATGCTCAAAATTAATTATTTTATACGGTGAATGTAGCAGGAGGCATCATCAACATTTTCTCGATACCAAGTGTATAAATCATTCGGAAGGAGTAAGCCCTGGAGTTGTTCCTCAATACTGGCTGGGTGCGTGGTTAATTTTCCAGAAAGGGGAGAGAGTTCAAAACTCAGATGCATGGGACGGTTTCCATGATCATAATTTATTGAGGAGCCTTCTTTTATTCGGTCATGCGAAAATCCAAATCGATCGAGTATACGGATTCCCATTTCATAACGACTAATTTCCTCTTCTCCTGCCCAATGAAAAAGCCCATTGAGGTTTGGTCTTTCCAATAATTCAACCATTACTGAAGCAACATTTTCCGCCGAAGCAGGTTGTCTAATTTCGTCCGAAAACAAAACGGGTAAGGTGTTATTAAAAAGTCCCCGGAGAATTTTTTCGTGCAGACTGCGTTTACCTGAAGGACTATTACCATTTAATAGAGTAATTCTAAGGACGACTAAGTTTTCTTCTGTAACTCTGAGCACTCTCTTCTCTGCTTCCAGTTTTTGCCGACCATATTCATTGAGTGGATTCGGGCAATCAGTCGAACGATAAGGAGAAGAATTTCCATCAAAAACCATATCAGTCGAAACATGAATAAAACGAGCCCCAAGGTGAGATGAAATTTCCGCAAGACCGACGGCTCCATCGACATTTATCGAATAAGCTTCGCCTGGATTGCCTTCGACTAAGTCAGGCGAGGAAATTGCTGCACAATTTATTACCGCATCGGGCCATGTATCCAGAAGTACTCTCGTTACTTGATTTTCATTTTTAAGACACAGAGCAGTCTCCTCACTCCCGGTTCCTCGAAGCGAAAAAGCCATGCACTGGTGCCCCCTTCTACAAAGAGCATCTCTTACGGCCGATCCTAGTAGTCCACTTGATCCAAACAAAGCAACTTTCATAAAATGCAGAATAAGGATTGGTTCAATACCTTCAACCAGAGAGTGAAAGCCAATGCTTTTCCTTGATCAGATCGAATTAATTAAATACTATGAGATAATAATAATGAAATTATCCCACCTTGCGAATTCTCGCATACTGGACCAACCTACTTATCAACCTGGCAAGCCGATCGAAGTCGTTGCCGACCAATACGGCTTTCGTATCGATGAAGTTTGTAAACTCGCCTCCAATGAAAATCCATGGGGTGCATCTCCAAACGCAATTGAGGCTGGGAAAAAGGCACTGGAAAATGTGCACCGATATCCAGAAGGGAGCGGTTCCACACTCCGTAAAAAAATTGCTAATCTTCATGGTCTTACATCCGAACAATTCATCTTAGGAAACGGATCCAATGAGGTCATTGAATTACTTGGGCATGTGTTTATGCAACCAGGTGACGAAATCATTCTGGGAGAACATGCTTTTGTCGTCTACAAACTTGTTTCTCTCTTGATGGGAGCAACTCCTGTTGCCGTGGAGATGCCAGGACTTCGACATGACCTAGAAAAAATGCGGGATGCAATCACTGAAAAGACCAAGTTAATTTTTCTTCCCAGTCCAAATAATCCTACTGGAACCTGTAATTCAGAGGACGAAATTTATTCATTTGTTCGGTCTCTCCCCGAACATGTTATTTTTTGTTTAGACGAAGCCTACGCGGAATATTCTCAAGATCCCCCCGACCTCAAGCCTCTGATTGCAGAAGGTAGAAAAGTGATTGGACTAAGAACTTTTTCGAAGATACATGGATTGGCGGGCCTGAGAATTGGGTACGGATATGGAAGTCCTGAAATGATTGATTTATTGCAACTCTCAAGGCAGCCGTTCAATTTGAATTCCATTGCACTTGCCAGTGCATCTGCTGCTCTCGACGACGAAGATTGGGTGTCTCAGTGTCGCCGAAGAAATGCTGCCGGTCTTGTTCAAGTGGAAACAGGGTGTAAAAAAATGGATTTAGAAATTATTCCAAGCCGTGCGAATTTTTTACTCATTAAAGTCGGGCAAGGGCAAAAAGTTTTTGAATCCTTACAAGAACGCGGAATTATTTCACGACCAATGCCTCCAAGCCTTGGGCAATACATTAGGCTTTCAATTGGTACTGAAGAAGAAAATGACCGTTCCCTCGAAGCACTAAATGTATCTCTTTGTAATTAATGACTAAG
>PBSV01000101.1 GCA_002726435.1 Opitutia bacterium
AAATCTCTCTGCCAAGGACAAACCTTTCTATTTGCAAATCCATGCCTATGCCGTTCATGGGCCGGTTAAATCAAGACCAGACCTTAAAGAAAAAGCTCACCAAAAACTTTCTTCAAAGAAATCAAATCAATCGAATCTGGCCGGTTTCATATCCGGTATGGATGCAGTCCTTGGAAGTCTCTTACTTTCACTTGATGACCCAAATCACGACGGCAACGAGGTTGATAGTATCGCCAACAATACATTGATTTTATTTACTTCTGACAATGGTGGCACCCACTCCAACAATCTCCCTTTACGAGGGGTTAAAGGTATGTTTACTGAAGGTGGAATCCGAGTTCCCTTGGTTGCCTATTGGCCCACTGTGATCCCATCCAATAGAATTTCCGATCGGATGGTTCACGGTATCGACTTTTACCCTACTCTTTTGGAATTGGCGGGCAACCAATGGCTTCCCTCAAAAAAAACTCATCCGCTTGATGGTGAATCCTTTGCTGGGATTCTTCGTAATCCGAGTCTTAAAGCCAGACGATCTCCTATATTTTATTTATTCCCAGGCTACATGGATATTCGTGCTCAACCATGTGTGGTCATCATTGATGAGATCCAAAATAAACGGTACAAGCTATTCTATTATTATGAGAAAAATTCCTGGGAACTTTACAACCTGAGTGATGATATTGGAGAAGAAACCAACCTAATCGATTCCCACCCAAAGACAGCCTCCAAGCTCTCACGCAAAATCCAAGATTGGCTTACTCAAAAACACCCAACCTGGATACCTAAGTACCCTCTCGCCAAAAAAGATCGCAAACCAGTAATGCCAAAATTCTTTCATTAGCCTGTAAACACCGCTTTTTGTTTTTTCTCCTTTTTCTTCCTTATTAAGGTCGGTTTTTTAATCCATTGCCAAATTTTACCTTAACCATGTTGTATTCAAAAGTTTATCCATCGATTTTTTTAGTTTTACTGAGCCTCTTTACTCTTGAAGCAAGTCCGTTGGAGGTAACTATTTCTGTAGTAAAAGAAAAAAGTACTTTAATGGTTTCTTCCAACCCTTTCAAAATTAAAGGCGTGGGTGGAAACGGCGACCTCAATCTCCTCAAGTCGACTGGAGCGAATGCGATAAGGACATGGGGAATTGATGATAACACCAAAGGTATTCTGGATGAAGCTCATGCACTAGGTATCAAGGTTGTGCTTGGTTATTGGTTGGGACATGAAAGACATGGATTTGATTACTCGGACTGGGATTCAACAAAAAAACAAGCGGAGGACTTGTTTTCCGCAGTAAAACGATTCAAGGACCATCCTGCATTACTTATATGGGCACTTGGAAACGAGATGGAGGGCTTTACTCCCGAATCAAACCCCGCAATATACAACCACATTGAATACCTTGCCAGAGAAGTTAAAAAGGTCGATACTTTCCACCCTGTCATGACTGTGACCGCAGAAATTGGGAAGCGTCAGGTGGAGGCCTTAAATCGCTATTGTCCTAGCGTAGACATTCATGGAATTAATTCCTACGGAGGAGTCACTTCACTTTCCCAGAGGTACAGAAAAGCTGGAGGGGAAAAACCATTTATCGTCACTGAATACGGACAGCCCGGGACATGGGAAATGAAAAAAAACCAATGGGGGGTGTACGATGAACCCTCCAGTACAACAAAAGGAGAGTATTACAAAAATGCTTATGAGTCCGTAGATAGTGACCCGCTTTGTCTTGGCAGTTTCGCTTTCACTTGGGGAGCTAAGCAGGAAGCGTCCGCCACATGGTTTGGAATGCTTCTTCCAAGTGGTGAGAAATTGGAATGTGTTGATTTGATGACTCAATTATGGTCAGGGAGAAAACCAAAAAATCTATGCCCGAAAATACATTCACTATCACTCCAAGGACCCAATGAAACTTTTAACCAAGGGGACCTCGTCACTGTAAAGCTTGAAGCAAGTGATCCTGAACAAGATGATTTTAATGTGGAATGGGTTCTTTCTGAAGACTGGCAGGAAGAAGCTGTGGGTGGTGACTATCGACCGACTCCTCCTTTTTACACCGATGCTATTCTTTCAGAATCAAACAAAAAAGTTGGTAAGTTCCGTATTCCCAAGAGCGGAGGAACTTATCGCATCTACGCATATGTTCGAGATGGACAAGGCGGAGGGGCGACCGCAAATGTATCAATAAATGTAAACGGAGAACGCAAACCGGTTAAGGCAGAATCTTTCACACTCCCACTGCCTATAATCGGAAACAATAAAAAAAGTCCTTATGCACCAAGCGGATGGATGGGGAATTTTGAAAATCTGAAATTTGAAGAAGTTTCTGAGAGCCCGCCTAAGGAAGATAGAAATTTTTCAAAAATAAGCTACACCAGTCGATCTGGTTGGGCGGGCATTGTATGGCAACATCCTATTAACGACTGGGGAGACTCTCCCGGAGGATTTGATCTTTCTGGAGCCAAAGAACTTTCTTTTTGGGCAAGAGGGCAAAAAGGTGGTGAAAAAATAACTTTTGGTATCGGAATAATTGGAGAGGAAAAGCCCTACCACGACAGTGCCAAGCAGAGCTTGGAACTTATCTTAAGTTCCAAATGGGTGAAGTATCAAATTGATTTAACGGAGGAAGATTTAAGACGCATAAAATCTCCCTTTTATTTTTCAACAGCGGCCAATGGTGAACCCCTTGCTTTTTATCTCAACGAGGTGGTAATCAAATAGTGGGAATAAATTGCTTACAAAATAAGATGTTTATCCGGCACGGCAGAACTAAAGTCGTTACCAAATTATAGAAACAGGATATTTTTTTATTTCCTGGTTGTCGGACAAAAGAAAAGTTTCCTGCTCCAGAGCGGTTGCGACTAAAAGACGATCGATTGCATCATCGTGGTAGTAAGGCATTTCAGAAAGTCTGAAGCAGTTCTCGCGACTGATTCCAATTGATTTGAAATTCCATATCTTAACTTGTTCCTTTACCCAACGGCGAGGATTCATCGGCATTTCCAAAGATCCATCATTGTATTTGAGGGATAACTCCAATACCGAAGCATCACTGAAAAAGAATTCGTTTTTCTCATCCGCTAATACCTCTCGGGCCTCCCGGCTGAGTCTACTTGGTTCAGTACAAAGCCAAACGAACGGAAAGGTATCAACCAAAACCTTCATCAAAAATAAACAACGGTATCTCCAATACTTCCGGCAACCTCTCGGCTTTCTATTAGTTTAAAAGGCTTAGAAGTGGTGATACCAACTTCTGGCCTCTTTTGGTTAGGCAATTGAGAACAGGGAACAAGACGGGCAATTGGCTTTTTTCCCCTTGCTAAAACGACCTGTTTTCCGTCCTCAGTCATTTGAAGTAATTTCGATAAATTGGTTTTAGCAAAATGAACGGTGTACATATTAGCTAAGCTATATATTATTTAGCCTAAGTCTATACTATTTTTCCATCCCCAAGAAAATAACAATCGAATTTTCCGATCTTTTTATTGCCTACACTTAAATTTGATTTCTACAATTATCCAATGATTCTACTCAGTCCAGTGATTCCGACCGCAATTTTCATGTTTATCTTTATTTCGTTCTCTCACGGAAATGCAAAGGGTTGGAATCAGTTTCGCGGACCAAATGGAGATGGAGATGCCTATGACGCCGACCCTCCTACCTCGTTCTCTGAAAATGAAAATCTTACTTGGAGTTCTTCATTTACGGGCAAAGCATGGTCATCGCCTGTTGTTACAGATGGGATTATATGGGCTACCAACGCAAATGAAGAAGGAAAATATCTTTGGGCACATCAATTCGATTGGGAGACTGGAAAAGAATTAAAGAAGATTTTAGTTTTTAAAAATCCAAGCCCCCAGTTTTGTCATCCTATGAATAGTTATGCAACTCCGACCCCAGTAATATCTAATGGGTATGTATTTGTCCACTTCGGTGCACACGGAACTGCAGCTCTTGATCTTAAAACAGGGAAAAAGATCTGGGAGAGGCGAGATTTTGAATGTGACCACTGGCGCGGGGCTGCAGCCTCTCCCATTCCACACAAGAAAACCCTAATCGTTCATTTTGACGGATATGATCAGCAGTATGTAGTTTGCTTGGATCAAAAGTCGGGTAAAACCATATGGAAGACAAATCGTGCATTCGATTTTAAAACTGACAATGGTGACAATAAAAAAGCCTACTGCACACCCAGTGTTATCAAACATAACGGCAGACTTGAACTAATCAGTCCATGTGCGGTAGCCACTGAAGCCTTCAATCCATTCAATGGAAAATTGCTGTGGACTGCTCGAACCGGTGGAATGAACTCCTCCGCTCGCCCAATTTATAGACACGGGCATGTTTTTGTTTTTAGCGGCATGGGTTCGATGTCCGCGATTCGTCCGGGAGGAACAGGCGATGTGGACTTGACTCATGTGACATGGTCACGACGAAAAGTGGTGCCTAAGAAATCATCCCCGTTAGTACTGGGCAATTTTATTTTTATGGTTTCTGATGAGGGAATCGCTTCTTGTTCCGATCCTCTCACTGGAGAGGTATTTTGGGCGGAAAGATTAAAAATCAAAGGTCAATGCGCCTCTTCTCCGATTCATGCTAGTGGTCGAATTTACAGTTTCTCCAGTGCTGGGGATTGTATTGTTTTTGAAGCGAAAAAAGAGGGATTGAGCATCCTCGCACACAATCGCTTACCGAATGGTTGTATGGCTTCCCCAGCGGTCTTGGGTAACTCATTGTTAATAAGAACTAAAGACTCTCTGTATCGATTCGATTAAAATCCAATTATGAATAAAAGGATCCTACTTCTTGCTCTCTTACTTCAATGCATACCCTCACTCGCAACTGATTTTTCAAGCCCCGAATTTAACCAGCTTTCGGTTCTCTTGTGTAAAGATAAAATGGGTAGTCTACTCTTTGATATCGGGGTGAATTCTAATGGGAATATTTTCGTTGTGGAATCGAGCTCCACTGGTCGGGTTTACCAATTCAATTATCTTTCACCCGCCGAAAAAAACGTTAACACAACGAATCTGTTCAATGGCAGGAATTTGAAAGGTTGGAATGTACCAATTGGAAACGAGGAAAATGGTTGGTACAAGCCTGTAGGGGGTATTCTCCAGTTAAGAAGTGGACCAAAGAAAAAAGGATCAGTTCTGTGGACTAAAAAGGAATACACAGACTTCGTTCTTAATCTTGAATTTCGTTTTGTAGAAGGAATAATAGACTCTGGCATTCATCTTCGAAATAAAGATCAAATACAGATTGGGATTTCCGGGTCATTGAAACGTGATATGACTGGCTCTCCCTACATACCTGGCAAAGGCTATCCGGTTGAAGCTAAAAGTATTGCCCAGCTGCTCAGAATGAATGAATGGAATCAAATGAAAATTCGTGCAATTGGCTCGAAATATACCGTTTGGCTACAAGAAGAAGAGGTTATGAGCTATGAATCAACTTCAGCAAAGAAGATCGGTCCGATTGGCATTCAACTTCATGGTAATCGGAATATGGCAATTGATTTTAAAAATATTGAAATTAGGGAAATCTAACTTGGATATAAATCAGCTTGGATGAAACATAAATAATCCTCCTTAAGTAAAAAAGTTAGGACCAAAAGTCCCGAAATTAAGTGGACACAATGAAATTGATTCTTGAGCTATGAGAGAAGAAAGTAAACATGACATGATTCTGACTTGCTCTTTTTGACTGCCGTGCAAATTCTTGGCTAATGCCAAGATATTCCAAGGTCACTAAATTACTCTTTGAATTAGTTTCAATTCCAAGTATCAATCCTTCTCTTTCAAGCGAACAGTCCAGTATGACAGGAGAAGAGGCAGTAGCTACTTTTTTGGCTGATTATGTGAAAGGGCTTGGAGTTTCTATGCAAAGACAGGCAGTTTTGCCCGGTCGAAGTAACATACTTTTTCGCATCAAGCCAAAAGGGAAGACCAAGCATCGAATCATGCTTACACCCCACTTGGATGTCGTACCTGCTGAGGAAAATGCATTTAAACCTAAAATAAAAAAAGGCAGGCTACATGGAAGAGGGGCTTGTGATACGAAGGGGTCAGTCGCTGCCTTCTTACAGGCCTTTTGTAATCTGGCAGAAAATGGACCCCTGCCAAAACAAACTGAGATACTCTTTGTCGGATTGGTGGACGAAGAATTCAATCAGGCAGGATCACGGAAATTAGCGAGGTCAGGACCCAAAGCGGATCTTGCTATTGCCGGTGAACCTACTGGACTAAAATTAGTAACTTCTCACAAAGGCAGTTTCTGGCTTCAGATTAAAACCAAGGGCGTTGCTGCCCATGGTGCTACACCATTGAATGGTAAAAATGCGATTCAGGCCATGAGTCCAATCCTTAAAACTCTCTTTCAGGACTATCCAAAAATATTAAATAAACGAACTCATCCGTTGCTTGGTTCTCCCACTCTGAATGTCGGGAAAATTTCGGGAGGGACTCAGCCAAACATTGTCGCCGAACATTGCTCAATTGATCTCGACCGTCGAACGATCCCCGGAGAGGACGAAGATTCCATCAAGCGTGAGCTCTATGATCTCTTTCGTAAAAACAATCTTCCAGCACCACACTTTACTCTTTCCCGCTCTGTTCCTTGTCCTCCTCTGGAAACCGATCCTAATCTCCTCTTCGTTCGGTCCCTGCTTAGGGCCACTAAAAAAAGGAAAACTTATGGAGTTTCTTATTTTACGGATGCCTCTCCAATCGCAATGGGAGGAACTCCCGCTGTGGTTTTTGGACCGGGCAATATTACCCAGGCACATGCGAAAGATGAGTGGGTCTCTCTTGAGGAAGTAACAAATGCCAGCCAAGCAATACTCAATTTCTTACATTCCTTACCTTAAAAGTGGAAGTGATTTTTCAGATGGTGAAAATTTTAACAGATTCAACCGACAGATTTACTTGCAAAAACATTGAGATTCAGAGGAACTCATTAAAAATCCGAATTATTTTATCATGAAAATTGTTTGTTCCGTTATTTTCTTAACAACTCTAGCCGGAGTCATTTTAGCGGTAGATAAACCAGCAGAATGGAAAGTCTTATTCGATGGTACGAATCTCTCAAATTTCCGCGGTTATCATCAAAAAAATCCCAGTGGATCTTGGACAATCGAGTCAGGAATTTTAAAATTTAAGAAAAAAAAGGGAGCCATAGGGGGAGACCTAATGACTCGAGATAAATTTCAATTCTTTGACCTTGAGCTTGACTGGAAACTTCCTGCTCCGGGTAATAGCGGAATTATTTTCCGGGTAGCTGAAACAGATGGCCCGGCTTACAAAACAGGGCCAGAAATGCAAATTTTCCACCGAATGAAAGCAGGTGAAAAAACCGATACTGGTTCTTGCTATGGGCTGTATGCACCCAAAGTTGCAAACATGAATCCTGTAACTGAGTGGAACAAAGCCAAGTTAGTCATCAAACCCGGCAACCGGGTTTCACATTTTCTAAACGGGAGACTTCTTTGCAACTACCAGATCGGAGGAAACGACTGGAACAAAAGAGTTAAGAATAGTAAATTCGAAAAATGGGAGCAATTTGGAAAAATAAATCGGGGACATATCTGCCTTCAAGATCATGGGAATGAAATTTGGTTCCGAAATATCCGCATTAGAAAATTCTGAATGCCAATCATGAGAAATCTAATTTTTTTTCCTTTGCTTCTTTTTTTGCTGCATTCATTGGCTACCGGTGAAGAGTGGAATCAATATCGCGGACCCACTGCAATGGGAGTTTGCTTGAAGGAGATTCAGTTGCAATGGAATCAAGAATCTATTGTCTGGAAAAAAAAATTACCCGGGACTGGCCAGTCCTCCATATCACAAGCAGGAAAAAAGATTTTCTTAACCTCAGGAAAAGAGGGAGGAAACACCCGTTATTTATTTTGTTTAACTTTGGAATCTGGAAAACTGCTTTGGCAAGCTGAAATCAATCACCAGAATAACGAAAATATTCACCGAATGAACGGATGGGGCACCCCTACTCCGGCAACTTCCGATAGTCGCGTGGTTGCGTTTTTTGGACCAGCGGGGATGCATTGTTATGATTTAGAAGGAAACAAAAAATGGTCGCTCAATTTGGGAGATTTCCC
>PBSV01000102.1 GCA_002726435.1 Opitutia bacterium
CCGAAACTGCAAAAGGCTGATTTCCGAAATTTTTCACTGGTTACTTTTATGCAAAGGATTTAATTTCCGATCGACATGCTGGCGGCCAATCGAACTGCCGCCTTGAGACTTTCGGGGTTTGCTTTCCCTTGCCAGGCTATATCGAGGGCGGTGCCATGATCGACTGAAGTTCTTACAATCGGAAGACCAAGAGTTACATTAACGGCCTCGTCAAATGCAAGAGCCTTGACCGGTATTAAAGCTTGGTCATGGTACATACAGACAAAAGCGTCAGTGGACCGAAGACGTAATTCGGTAAATGCAGTATCAGCAGGGAGCGGGCCCTCTAAATCCCCTCCCTCCCTTTGCACTTTTCTGATTGCCGGCAAAATAATGCTTTCCTCCTCACCATTTCCGAAAATTCCATTTTCACCCGCATGAGGATTTAGCCCACACACTGCGATTCTCGGTTCCCTGCCTAGAAGTTGTCGGTGAGTATTTCGCGTGAGGTCAATCACATCATAAATCCGTTCAGTACTTAGTTGAGCAGGAACTTCGGAATATCCAACATGGACAGTGGCCAAGCTACAGCTAATTTTCTTGGAGATAAAAGCCATGCAGAATTTATTTGTCCCAGTTCTTTCGGCAAAGATCTCGGTATGTCCTGGATGCTTTACCCCAGCCAACTGGAGAGCTTCCTTATTGGCGGGACAAGTAGTGACGGCATCGACTTGTTTTCCGATACAGGCATCTATTGCACGGGTAACATATTCATAGGTCGCTTTCCCAGAAGTCTGATCACAACTGCCAGGTTTGAATTTTTCCAAGTTAATCAAGCCATGATCTAACACTGAAGGTGAATCGGTGGAACTTAGATTCTCCAGACTGACTTTTTTTAGTTGAGTAGTTTTAGCAGTTTGTCTGGCGCATAATTCAAGTACTGAATAATCCCCGAAAATAATTGGGGTACAAAAATTGGTGATTTCTGAATCTGCCAGTAAGTCGAGGCAAATTTCCGGGCCAATTCCTGCGGGATCGCCCATGGTAACTGCAATGCGGGGCTTATTCATGATTCTTAGAGTTCAAGTCCTTCCCCCTTTCTTCCATAGTCATCTTGGTGACGAATTTGATCCTCAGCGCACCACTCTTCAAAACTTACCACTAAAACTCGGAAGGATAGTTTTTCCGCCCAGAATCGATGTTTCTGACCAGGCTGGATAAAAAATTCTTCATGAACGGAGGGGCGAAAGGTCTCGCCTTCAATCTCAAGCACTGCTCCTTTGTCTAAAAAATGAAACAATTCACTGCGAACTGAATGAGAATGCAGACTGGACCGCTCTCCAGGTTTCATTTCGGTCAGGTCGACCGAGCACTTCTGATTTCGTACAACCATATAAATGTTCCCCCATGGCCTGCTTGAGCAGGTTGTTGCAATTCCTTTTCTTGGATCCGACATCCTGAAAAACATGATTCAGAATTTGTACTTGAGCAAGAAATTACAATTCATCGAACTACGAGTCTAGTCGGCTTCTTGCCGGGTAGATGTTTTATAACTTGTGAAGTTTGGTTTTCACCAACGGTGATTTCATAAATCCCGTAAAAGGCATTATTTATTCTCACTTTTCCATCTCTATCCGAAGTTTTTGAACTTTCAGTCCACCACTTCTTTTTGACCAATTCCCTCCACGCTTCAACTGCAGGCCTTTCTTTCCAATCCTTGCGGATCAGAGCACCCTCAGGTTTCCAGTGATCACCCGCCCAGAAACCCCAATTAATGAAACCGGTCATCTTCGGATGGCTGAAAGTGAGTGTGAGAATATCTCTCATATAATCGGCATGCAGTTGATCGTCGTTGCAAATCAAATCGTATTCGGTGACTACGAGCCTTTCAACAAGAGGAGCAAACCGCTGGTATCTACGCCAGAGATCTTCCATGCCCCTTAAATTATGGACGGTGAAGTGACTCTGGAGGCCAATCCCGTCCGCTTTGCCAGGTTTGTTTTTCTGCAGTTTCACCATGAACTCGTAAAAAGCATCTTCGCGGGAGTTATCAAAAAGTGCTTCATTAACAACGAGAGTTGCGTCCATTGCTTTTCTTTGCTCAGCGAGAATATCCCGATAAATATTCTCACCGAATAAGTCACGCAAATCTTTTTGAAAACGAATCGGGTGGTTGATGGCGTCCCATTCTTTTATTACACCACGAGTGAGTGGCACGAGATAATTTCGATGTTCCCGCAGGTAAGCTAAGATGTCGTCTTTCTTTTTTGCATCTGCTAATTCAATACTCCAGGGCTGGAGGTTTCCCCATACTAAGGTGTGTCCCCTCAGGGTCATGTGTCGATCTTCGGCCCACTGAAGGACCTTTCCAAGACCAAGCAATTGCCGGTTTCCATAATTTCCAGGATGCATCCTGGGGGTGTGCCGGGGGATCAGCATGGGAACTGGAACGACACAACTGAAAAGTTCATCAAAAACATTTCGATACAAACGAGCATCTTTAGTATCTTCGATCAGGTATTTTGACTTGAATGTGCTGCCAAAGCCAAATGAGTGCCTCAGCATTTTAGCACTCAATTCGGTTTCTTTGAGAGGCAAACCTGCTTGATCCACAATTTGAATTTCTAATTTGCCCGTTCGGTGCTTACGAATCCTCTCGTCCGCGGCTTTTCTCCAGGAAGCGTTCAGTTCCCGTCCCTGATAACCAAGAGACATCATAGGTAAACGGGCCATATCGAATCCCTTCGGTGCAAGGTAGAGTCTCACCTCTTCGATCTCAATTGCCTGATTCAGTGAATCAAAACTAAAGCGAACAATTCCAGCATCAGGGTCTATCGATTTTGCCGCCCGAAACGGATGGTAGTACCAACCCCAGTTTTTTCCAATGCTGGCGAGATGATAGAGGGCAGTTTTCCACAAGTTATTTCGCTCTGCCAGATGAACCCTGATTTGACCGGGACGATCTTGGTCAATTTGTTTTTTAGCGGGGCGAACAGTTCGTGCACGGATTGCAAGAAAGGCGACTTCATCCTCATCAATACTTTCGTCGAAATTCATTGTGAAGGCCAAATGGTTTCCTTTTTCTGGAACCTTTCCGGCTTCAGCAATCCAAACAAATCCACTGCCTGCAGGTAGTTTTCTGAATTGTCCGGTTGACACAGGTTTAGGCAAGGAATCGGGCATTCCTGAAGAAAAAACCGAGTTCAATTCGGGCGGCAGATAAGGAAGGTTTTGGGAGAAGGCTGGGGCGGATATCAGAAAAAAGCCTGCTAGAAAAAAAGTCTTCCAATGAGTATACCGGAAGAGAAAAGAAAAAACGGACAGATTTTTAATTTTTTTCATTTTCCCTTTTTCAACTTTCGAATCAGGAAATTATTCATGTAAATTCTATCCTCTTCGTTTTTGATTTTATGCTTGTCCCTTAAACTTCTATAAATTCCCCATTTCGGCCGAACAAAGGAAAAATTCGAATTCCAAGAGGGGAAATCAGTCACTCTATGACTGCTTGTAATGCTTCCATCAAGGGATTTTATGGAAAAATTTAATTTTCCGTTTTTTGCATAGAGAATCACGCATTCGCACTTCAACCATTTTCCTTTGCAGTCTTCCCAGTTCCCAATTTTTAAATACTGCATAGTTTCGCCAAAACAGCGCACTTCCAAATGTGTCTCCCCCGAACGAATTGAACCGGAAAGTGTCACTATTGGATCTGGCGAATTTTCTTCTCCCACTGGTTTGAGTTGAAAGAAGTGACAAAAGTGATGAGTCAGGGCGAAGGTTGAATCAATTTTTAAGTACCAAGAATAAAAAACTTCTTCGTGCTTGATTGCTTTCAAGGGTGAGGGTGAGCCTTGGTAGCCTTTGATTTCATTACGTTGCCTCTCTAAACCTTTTGGCCATTTTTTATTTTGATCACCGTCCAAATCGCGATGAATAAAAAATGTAAAGCATGGACCCACTTCCCGATCGTTTCTTACTTGTATGTGTTCAAAACCTTGATGGTTGTTTTCAAAGAGCTCAGGCGATTCTATGGAATACTTTCCAAACGCTTTTCTTATCTGCTCTTTTGCAGTGCTTGCATTTATTTCCGCCTGTAAATAAATGGATCCGTTTGTCTTGTCTTCTCCAAAACAATCATTCGACAAGATCACAGGAATTCCGAGGCATAAAAAAGTGGAGATTTTAACCCCAAAAAAACAAATTTTCATTTTCACCTAAATAATAGGGAACGATTATGATGGGTCGACTGTCAAAACAAGAGTCAATATTTTTGACGGGTCGATGATCCACCGGAAAACAAAAACGCCGCTTGGAAGCGGCGCTTTTGGGCTTTTGAAACACAAACTAAACTGAAACAAACTGACTAATGTCATAGGTTAAGACGCAAGCATTTGGAAAACGTTCAAATCTATTTAAAAAAAAGTTAATTTTCTTTTCCAGCGGTCTTACTTGTTTCAAAAATTTGATGGTTTCGAACGCAGCCAGTCAACAACGATTTCAATCTCTTCGCTTTTCAATTTGGAATCTCGTCCATAACAAGGCATTCGGTCGTTCTTTTTACCATAAAATCTGGAATCCTCCGGATTCTCGATGAAAGCAATCAACCATTCACGGGAGCCATAACCGGTGAGATCGGGAGCATAGCCCTCCTCTTCAGAATCGATGTCGTGGCATTCGATGCAGGCACGCCCATCCTCAAATTTAAAGTCGTCGTTGTAAAAAAGACCAAGAAGTTCCTCTTTTTTTTCTTCATCCAATGCAGATTCGTAAGGCAATTCAGCTCCATTTGCCAAAAGTCTGGCAATTTCAGGAAGGAGTTTTTTTTCCTCTTCGGTGTATTTCGCGAGAACTTTCCGGGCCATAGTTCCATCCTTGAACTCGGTTCCACCAAAATATTTTGCCGAAGTATAATGATCATGGTCGAGCAATTCGGTAATCCATTCCACGCTTGCGAAACCGGCAAGGTCAGCTGCCGACTGCGGGTCGTCCACCGGATATCCGCGTCCGTCGTGTCCATTGTAACGATGACAACTTGAACAATGAGAGGCAAACAAGCGCCGACCCAGATTTTCCGGGTCTTTCCTTAACAAGCTTACTGCTCCTGCGGTTGGAATCCCATCATTGGTAGCAATTTTAACCCCCCGTTCCGCCTGCCAGTTTGCTTCCTCAATTGCAGCTCCATGCTTCAGGTTTGCCTGGTCCTCAGAAATAGCAAGTGCGGTGAGGGCAACCGAACCTGCGATCAAGGTCCACCAAAATCCGACATTGAAATTATGCCCGGCTTTGGTCTTTCCAATGAAAGGTTGAAGAAACATCCATAACACGAGAAAGGCGGGAATGATGACCGCTCCCCAAAAAGCCGGTACATATTTTAGTAATTGAAAAAGAAATAGGAAATACCACTCTGGCCGGGCGGGGAATTCATTGGATGGATCAGCTGGAGGTCCGAGGGGTGCTCCATGGAAGTAGATCGTTAAAGTGACAACTGCAAGAAGAACTGCGAGGCATGCAACTCCGTCTTTGAGGACCTGGTCGGGCCAGAAATAAGAGTCCCGCTTGGGCCTTGGTTCCTTGACATGAATTCCATGTTTTCGAAAGAGGTAAATGTGAACGACCACCAACCCGACCAATGATGCGGGGAGTACACCGGCATGTAATGCGAAGAATCGAGTGAGTGTGTGGTGTCCGTATTCAACACCACCGACCACGATTTTCTGGATCGCCGGTCCGATTATTGGTACTTCGGCCATTAAATTTGTCGCCACCGCGGTGGCCCAGTATCCTTTTTGATCCCATGGCAGAAGATAACCGGTGAGGGAAAGGGCCAGAGTTACCCCCAGCATCATAATCCCAAACCAAAAGTTAAGTTCCCTCGGGGCTTTGTAGGCTCCGTCGATGACTACTTGCATGAGGTGTAAAACCAATAATACAATCATCGCCTGGGCCATGTAGTGGTGAACACCGCGCAGAAACCATCCTCCCGCAACATGGTATTCAAGGTAATAGACGCTTTCCCATGCAGTCTGTGTACTTGGACTGTAAAACATCCAGAGCAGGGTGCCGGTAACAACTTGAGTAAAAAAGACAAAAGTCAGACAACTTCCCCAGACATAGCGCCAGCGGGCACCGCCGGGAACTTTTTCGTAGAGGGCTTCCTTGACCAAACTTCGTATTCCGGACCGATCATCGATCCAATCCATAAGAGCTTTCATGACAAAGGAATTTTTTCAGCTATATTAGGACGGAATTGCTGGAAGCGAATCCAAACGGAACCATCTTCGATTTTGGTATCCATTGTGTCCATGCCTCTTGGGCTGGGGCTATTTTCTGTGGTCACCGATCCGTCGAGTGCAAATGTGCTGTTGTGACAGGGGCAAAAATAATCATTGGATTTTGAGCGATAATCAATGGCACAGCCAAGATGGGGGCATTTTAAATTATAAGCAGTTACCTTGTCTCCGGATCTAGCCAAATAAACGGCACCGACAGGTATATTGGTGTATGTGGTCCATGCATCCTTTACCTTTTCCAATACAACCTCGAATTTCGTCGGAGTTCCATCTTCGGGAAGCGATGCCAATGCGGTTACTTTTGTCCAAGGAGTACTGGCTCCGTCTGATTTCTTGGTAACTGGATCCAATACTGAGGGCAGGCCAGAGGCAAAAGGAAAAAGAGCACATGCGGCGGATGCCCCAATGGTTGAGGTGACAATGAATTTACGGCGATTTTTGTTGTCGTCTGTTTGTTCGTCTTTTTCTGTCATTGGAGTGGCAATCTACAATAATGATATAATTTATCATTGAGGACTCGATAAGTGCAAGAAATATGCTCCCATGATAAATCATATCTTTCCAGAGATAAAAAATAGGAATTTTTCTGACTGAATGTCCAATCAGCACGAAAAATAAACAGTGCTGGAGACAAGTCTAAATATTCTGTCGGTTCAAGCAGGTAGTGAAATTTACCCGTCCAACTTCATTTCTGGATCGTTGATTGATTTATCAGTTCTTTGTTTATTCTCTTGGTTATATTCTTAACGATCACCTTGCGGAAATTCTCGTTACTGATTGAATTGGCCCATTCGAGTGCTGCTTCAGGATCCTTACGCACAAGGCCGTGAGCAAATCCATTTAGTGCAAAATCTCTTTCCATACTATTTTCCATGGCATTTAATTCGGCGGCGGTAAGGTTGGGATCATGTCCATTTTTCCCTCCTGCAAGGCGAGCATAAGCGGAGGAAAGGGCAGAACGTTTCGCTTTCTTGGATTCCAAGGAATTGGCAAATTCGACCGCTTCCAGAGGGTTCTTATCGAAGACACCACTTTCAATCACCCGCTGGGCAGTTCCAGCTTGTAATTCAGGTTCTTGATATCCGGATACCCATCGTTTTAGAGTCTCCTTATCCCTGCCCGTAATGACTCGTTCCGTGAACTCACGCATCATCGACTCCGCCTTGGTAGGGTTCGTTTCCAGAAAGTAGTCGATCATCTCATTTGCATTCGCCAATTGTTCCTTGCTAACCTTACCTTTTGGACTTTTTAAGATTCCATCGATAATGCCGCTGGAGAATTGATCCATCAGAGGAATTTCCCGAGAGAATGTCTTCTCCAAATAGCTTTGTACCTCAGGTGATTTAAGATCCAGTCTAGCATAATAATCAAACATGGCCTGCGGGCTTCCCTTCGCCCATCCCTGCAGTATTTTGCTGAAGGCTGGATCGCCCTCCGTCAATAATTTCTCTGCAACTTGTTTCCCTCCAATTTCTCCAACTTTTGTCCAAAACTTTTCCTGAAATTTTTTGCTCGGGGGCAACCTGTTTTTCTCATAAGCAATTGCCAGTTCATCCCTTGCATGTTCCCAGTTTTTAATATTCAGGGATTCAAGAAATTTCTCGGGTGTGGAATCTCCGTTCAAGTAAAGCTCAAGCTCGTTCTTCCACACTGGATCAGAAACCGCAGATTGAATTGGGTCATCGGGCTTTGGGTATTTTTCTTCTTGTTTTTGGAAGGTGGTAAAACCTTTGTCGGGATGGATAGATTCGAAAGTGCTTGTTGGAGTTTGTCCAATCACTGGTTCTGAAGATTTTGAATTTATTCCACTATCTTGCGAAAGTTCTGCTATCAGTTTTTGAGTATGCTCAATAAATTTACTTTTATCAGTAAGCGGGGGGTCATCGTTTGTGCCGGAAAAATAAAAATATACTGGCACGCAGGTAAGTATACTTAAAGCGAACGCTATTTTCGACCAACTCATCTTCACACCTGCAAGTAAAGAATGAAATTTTTTTAGGTCAAACCAGAGTTGCCTACAAATAAAACTTATTGAAGCGAGGTAAGTTGGTCTTTCCTGGCTTATGAATGGATTCTAAAACTATTAAGTCCTGTTAAAATCTGGTAGATGGATGAGAGAAATGCCGTTTTTCATTCTACACGACCGCATGTTCAGTTTTTTGAGCAATTTTAGAAACTACATACTCAGCGTCGTCTGCCACGCTTAAAAACCGACCAGATCCCCATGTATGCAACCAATTCAAACCAAGAAAGAAAAGTCCCTCCTGGTTGCTAACGCCCCGCTTATGAATCGGACGACCCCGCTCATCGAGACAATCAATTTTAAGCCAGGAATAATCAGGGGTAAAACCAGTGCACCAAATTACGGAGGTAATGTTTTTCTCTTTTGCATCGATCAAAGCTACCTCTT
Organism: Opitutia bacterium; assembly: GCA_002726435.1. Taxonomy (GTDB): domain Bacteria; phylum Verrucomicrobiota; class Verrucomicrobiia; order Opitutales; family Seribacteraceae; genus Seribacter. The sequence continues at coordinate 8,680 of PBSV01000102.1, forward strand.
TTTCCGGACGCCACAACTTCTTGAAAGTCGGCTTTGCCGGAGCATCGATGGAGTTTTTTTCGATGTAATCATCAATTAATTCACAAATTCGCAGGTAACTTTTATCCGCAAGGTCGAGGTTGGCTTCCAAGTCTGGAGAAAAATAAATTTTTTCACCCTCTATTTTTGAAACGGTTCCGTACAGAGCAAGACCACTCTGGGCAAATTTTCTCAAATCAATTTCATGACCTCCGTCTCTACCCGAAAGGTAGTGATTGGTTTTAGCCTCAGTGGTCTTTGGGTCGGGTTGTTGATCAATTGACTTCGAATACTCGCCAATTTCGTAAAGCCAATCGGTAGAATCTTTTCCGCGGTAAAGCCTTGGACTCCGGGGGGCGGAACCCACCGATAAACTTACCTGCCTACCAGCCAACCACAGGTCTTCCATCATTTGAACACCAGATTGACCAGTTCCAACAACCAGACACATGCCTTCGGGTATGTCAGCAGGACTTTTGTAATGCTTGGACCCGATCTGACTAATCCGAGGGCTAAGATTATCGGAAAACGATGGCTTTTTTTGAACATCATAGGAGCCAGTGGCCAGTATCACCTGCGAGGCAGTCCATGAATAATCACTTGTCTCAACTTGAAATTTCCCGGCCGAACTTCTGCTTACTTCAGTAACTTTAATTCCCTCGAGAAGTGGAGCGTTGAACGATTTTGCGAACCCTTCCAAATAATCAATCAATTCGTTTTTGTTCATGTAACCATCTGGATCATTGCCGTTGTAGGGCCAATTTGGCAAACGGCACTGCCAGTTTGGTGTCACCAGGCAGAAGCTGTCCCATCGATCATTTTTCCAGGAATGAAAGCGTTTGGACCTTTCCAGCACAACATGATCTATTCCGGATTTACAAAGATAATAGGATGCAGAGAGTCCAGCCTGTCCCCCGCCGACGACAACAACAGAAACTGTACGGTTGATTTTCCCCATCACTTCATCCCAATACAGGAAACTGTGTCATCCGGCTTGAAGACTTTGGAGGCAACCACGATCTTGGAAATCTGATCTTCTGCTGAAGTGCACCGAAAACCATATTTTTTCATAACCCTTTCGGAGGCCAATTCCAGTGCTCGGCTGCTCTTTTGTACAAATTCACTCAAAGGATAGTCTTCTCCCTCGCTTATATAATCCGATATAATAGTCGAAGGAGAATAACAATCCTCGGTGCTTCCGTCTGGCCATTTGATTGTAAAAATAACTTCTGGCATATTATATCCTAAAACCCAAGATAGGGGCTGGTTGAATGATTCCAAACTAGATGCCGGATTGAACCGTCCAACAAGGAGAGGGAAGACCCGCTGACTACCTTCCCAATAACCTTGGCATCAATATCGCGGCTGTTGAATTTTTCGAGTACAGAAGAAGTTTTTTGAGGTTTAGCGGTTAATAAAAATCCAAAGCTTGGGAATGCGATCATCCATTTTTCCAAGTCTTCATCAGGACTTTTTATGCTGTTGATATCGATTTCGATTCCTACCTTGGAGCATTCCGCCAGCATAAGGGAAGTGCCAACAATTCCTCCTTGGCTAATATCTTTGCCCGCAGTCACCAACTTATCTTCGGCCAATCGAGGAAGAATTTCATTGTCCGCACGAAGTCTATCGGAAGGTGCATGCAG
>PBSV01000103.1 GCA_002726435.1 Opitutia bacterium
CTTACCGAGTGGAAAGTGAGCATAGGGGATCAAGTTGCAGAAGGAGATGTTCTTGCAGTCATTGAAACTGATAAGGCAAGCTTTGACCTAGAGGCGACCACTTCCGGAAAAGTCCTTGCCCTCTTTTGGGACGGAGACGACGATGTGCCGGTATTGGCAAATGTTGCAGTAATTGGAGAAGAGGGTGAAGAAATTGAAGAATTTCGTCCAACCAGTCCGAACTCTTCAGCCACGCAAATAGAAGCTGAAGTGCCTGCCGCTACTGAAGAAAATCTTCCGGTTACCAGTCACTTGCCTTCCTCTGCGGTTTCAAAAGAACCGGTCATTTCTCCTTCCGTCCATTCCAGTTGTGGAGTAAGTCCACGGGCTAAAAAACTTGCCAGTAAGCACGGAATTGATCCCGAAACTCTTGCAGGTTCGGGGCCTGACGGCCGAGTCATCGAGCGAGACATTCTATCTTTTGCGTCTGGCCGTCCGCGCCTGTCGGCCAGTGCCTTATCAAGGGCTCGTGAAGATCAATTGGAGCCGCCCATACGAGGGAGCGGACTGGCAGGCATGGCCCTGGCGTCGGAGATGAAACATGCAGGTGCAATCGAAGGGGCCGAATTTAAACCGGTGAAAGGCATTCGTAAAGTAATTGCAGAGCGGATGATTCAATCCCTGCAATCGACTGCCCAACTCACCCTTCATTCATTCTTTGAGCTTTCGGCGGCACAGGAATTTCGTAAACAACGCCTGAAAGATGGAAAACCCAAGGTTTCCCTTAATGATCTGATTGCTCATGGGATTATTCAATCAATTCAAGCCCACCCCGAAATGAACGCTCATTTTCTGGGCGATCGTATCGCAATCTTTGAGAAAGTTCATTTGGGAATAGCGGTTGATACTTCACGGGGATTGATGGTTCCAGTTGTCCAGGATTCATCTGATATGTCCCTCGATTCTTTGTCCTCTGCCATAAAGAGGGTGGCGGTCTCATGTCGGGAGGGTACAATTAAACCTGATGACTTGACAGGGGGTTCGTTCACTTTGACCAACCTCGGGATGTTGGGGGTGGAAACTTTTACCCCAGTCCTTAATACACCCGAAGTTGCAATTCTTGGGGTAGGGGGCATTACTCTAAAGCCAAAGCGTCTAAATTCCGGGGAGGTCGTTTTTGCCGATTATTTGCCTTTAAGTCTGACCATTGATCACCAAGCAATCGACGGAGCTCCCGCAGCCCGCTTTCTTCAAACTTTTGTCGCTCACTTGGAAAATAATCCTGGCGAACTCCTCTCTTTACCCCCTGAATAATTTATAAATATGAAGTATGATTTTGCCGTAATAGGTGGCGGTCCAGCCGGATATGTTGCCGCCAAGAAAGCCGCCGGAGCCGGCTTAAAGACTCTTCTGGTGGAGAAGAAAAAACTCGGCGGAGTTTGTCTGAACGAGGGATGCGTGCCTTCCAAAACCCTATTGCAGGCAGCCAAGACCTATCACCATGCCAAGCACGGATCAATCTTTGGCGTGGAAACTAACGGAATTAGTTTTGATTTTTCCCGGGCTCACTCGCATAAAAATCAAGTGATGGATAAGATGCGTCAGGGGATCGCTGGTCTGATGAAAAAATACAAGGTGGATGTTGTGGAGGGCAAAGCCAGTTTACTTCCGGGTTTAAAAGTTTCAGTGGGTGAAGAAGTCCACGAAGCGGATAATATTTTGCTGTGCACCGGATCATCTCCGGCGATTCCACCTATCCCAGGAATTGATTCTCAACAAGTAGTGGATTCCACCGGGATTCTTAATCGTGACACTTTGCCCAAAAATCTGGTGATCGTTGGGGGCGGGGTTATTGGATGTGAGTTTGCGTGCATGTATGCTTCGGTAGGAATTCCGGTAACTGTTCTCGAAGCGATGCATGAAATTTGCCCAAACCTGGATGGTGATTTGTCAGCAGTTTTACGTAGCGAACTCGAAAAAAAGGGAGTTACTTTTAAATTAAATTCGAAAGTTGAATCAATCGATCCCCAATCCGTACATTTTAAAAATGGCGAGGGATCAGGGAATTTGAATGCGGATTTGATTTTGATCGCAACTGGACGAAAGCCAAATGTTTCAGACCTAGGGTTGGAGGAAATTGGATTGGATTTTGATTCTCGTGGCGTTCGCACGGATGATTATGGGGCTACTAATATTCCGGGTCTTTGGGCGGCTGGCGATGTCACGGGGCAAGCATGGTTGGCACATGCAGCAAGTAGAATGGGCGAGGTTGTGGTAAACAACCTGGCCGGACGTAAAGACAAGATGCGCCACGATAAAATGCCAGCCGTAGTCTACACCAGTCCGGAAGTTGCGGTGGTTGGCTTGACCAAGGAGGAAGCCGAAGCTAGGGGCTTAAAGGTTAAAACCGGTCGTATTCCAATGGGGATCAATGCCCGGTATCTAGCCGAAAATCCGGAGGAGTCTGGATTTTGTAAAGTCGTAGTGGAAGCGGATACTATGCGTTTACTCGGAGTTCATATGATAGGAGGAGCATGTTCGGAAATGATTTTTGGAGCGACTGCTATGTTGGAGACTGAATTACGGGAGGAAGAAATCGAAGAAATTGTTTTCCCCCATCCCACCACCTCGGAAATTATGAAGGATGTCTTCATGGCTGTCCGTTAGTTTACTATAAATTTCAAAATCTTTTGTCATGCCGAAGTCACAAATTGTAGAACCCTCCAAAGAACGAAAATCAGGAACTATTTCCATCGCGGAAATTCCGCTCAATCAATACCAGCAAGATCTGGCTAGGGAAAAGGAAAACTATGGGGCAGAGTCCCTAGTTGGTATGTATGAGGATATGCTTTTGATTCGAGAATTTGAAAACATGCTTCAAAGTATCAAAACACAGGGTGCTTACGAAGGAATTGAGTATGACCATAAAGGACCGGCTCATCTTTCGATTGGCCAGGAGGCTTCCGCGGTCGGACAAGCTTTTTTACTGGGAGTGGATGATCATATTCTTGGCTCGCATCGTTCACACGGAGAAATTCTTGCCAAGGGGATGTCGGCAATTCGTAAATTGGAAGAGGATTTTTTATTGGCAATCATGGAGGATTTTCTTGGTGGTGATTGTTATCGTGTGGTTGAGAAAGAGGGATCGGAATCAGTCAGAGACCTTGCCCGAAACTTTTTGCTGTATGGTGCATTGGCTGAAATTTTTGGCCGGGAAAAGGGATTTAATCGCGGCTTGGGCGGATCGATGCATGCATTCTTTCCACCGTTTGGAATCCTCCCCAATAATGCAATCGTTGGGGGTTCCGCAGATATTGCAATGGGGGCTGCTCTTTTTAAAAAAGTGAATCGTAAAAATGGAATCGTGATAGCGAATGTTGGTGATGCTTCCATGGGCTGTGGTCCAACCTGGGAGGCGATGAACTTTGCATCAATGAGACAATTTCATGAATTATGGGATGAATCCATGAAGGGTGGTTTGCCAATTATTTTTAATTTCATGAATAATTTTTATGGGATGGGTGGACAAACTGCTGGCGAAACCATGGCTTTTGACTACCTCGCAAGGGTGGGAGCAGGAGTAAATCCACAATCGATGCATGCTGAAAGAGTCGACGGCTACAATCCTCTTGCAGTTGTGGATGCGGTGAAGCGGAAGAAGGAATTACTTGAAAATGGGGAAGGTCCTGTTCTGCTTGAAACCATTACTTACCGATTTTCCGGCCACTCGCCCTCTGATGCATCTTCCTACAGACTCAAGGAAGAGATAGAAGCCTGGCAAGCAATTGATCCATTGGACGCTTACGCCAAGGATTTAATTGAAGCTGGATTAATCGACGCAGAAATGATCAATCAATATAAGTCCGAGGTAACCAAAGCGATGACTCAAGCATACCGACTTGCATCCGACCTTGAGGTCTCACCTCGATTACCGAGTGAAAAAATTGGTGACTTGATGTTTTCCAAAAGAAAAGTCGAGAACTATGACCCCGTTCGTAAGCCAGAATTAATTCTTTCGGCCGCTGAAAATCCACGGGTTCAGGCACTGGCAAAAAAGTCAAGAGCTGGTGTAGTCGATGGCAAAACAGTCTCCAAGAATAAAGTTTTTCAATACCGGGACGCAATTTTCGAAGCTGCTTTTCACCGCTTTCAGATCGATTCTACGCTGGTCGCTTATGGGGAAGAAAACCGTGATTGGGGAGGTGCTTTTGCATGTTACCGAGGCCTTACTGAATCTCTTCCCTATCACCGTTTATTCAACTCGCCCATTTCTGAGGCTGCGATCGTTGGCAGTGCCGTTGGATATGCCTTGGAGGGGGGGCGTGCCTTGGTTGAACTTATGTACTGTGACTTTATGGGAAGGGCAGGGGACGAAATTTTTAACCAATTGGCAAAGTGGCAAAGCATGTCAGCATGTATTCTCGAGATGCCGGTGGTCCTTCGCGTGTCCGTAGGCTCGAAATATGGAGCTCAACATTCTCAAGACTGGAGTGCGATAGTAAGCCATATTCCTGGTCTTCAAGTGGTCTTTCCATCCACGCCCTACGACGCCAAGGGAATGCTTAATACTGCTCTTGCAGGTAGTGATCCAGTCGTGTTTTTCGAGAGCCAACGTCTTTATGACATTGGAGAACTTTTCGAAAAAGAAGTACCAGCGGACTATTATGAAGTACCCTTTGGCCCACCCGCAAAAAGAAGAACGGGCAAGGACATCACGATGATAACGGTCGGAGCAACCATGTACCGGGCACTGGAAGCTGCGGATGTACTCGAACAGAAATATGGATTGACCACTGATTTATTCGATTGTCGATCAATCAATCCTCTTGATTATGACCCCTTGATTGAGTCGGTCAAAAAAACCGGCAGGGTCCTGCTTTCCTCCGATGCTTGTGAACGTGGATCGGTGATGCATGATATTGCATCAAACCTAAGCCAAATGGCATTTGATCATCTCGATGCCCCGCCAGTGGTTGTCGGTTCGAGGAACTGGATCACACCATGTGCCGAGGTTGAATCTGATTTCTTTCCTCAACCGGAATGGTTACTGGATGCGATTCATCAAAGAATTATCCCTTTACCGGGTCATCAATTAAGCACTAATCCGACAACGGGTGAGATGGGGCGTAGGCAACGGGCAGGTGTTTAAAATGAATTCGTCTCTTACCGGAGGGATTCCATACATAAATGATCATGTGTTTAAATCCTGAATAATTCGGGTTCTTCTTTTTTATGTCCACAATCCTTTCACGAAACGAACGAATCAATCAATTATCCCATGCTGCAAGGCAACCGCATCATGGCATCTATCTTACCGGGCAAAATCAAATTAAGACATTGGTGGACCAGTTGCCGGACGACCAATTACAGGGAGGGAATTATTTATTGGCCAGCTTTGGGAATTGTCGCTGTGCATCCGATGCAAAAGCAATTCGACAGTTTGATCAGCATGCTCGAGTTCCATCGGGCGTGAATCAAATTGCGCTGGGACATGAAACCCTGCAAATCGTTTTGGAAGCTCCCGAAGGATCAAATGTGGTTCCCGGAGATATTGTGGTCGTAACCCCGGGTCATGCAACCGAACCAATTGATCCGCTCACTTTTCTTCCGGATGATAAAGGCGTACTTGCCTCACTCGGATATTCTTATCGTTATTTGGGCGGACTGAGACAATTTAATCTTGTGCCCGCAACTGCCCCGGAGTTTGTACGAAAACAGGGATTTGGTAATTTTTTCAACAAGGTATACAGGCAAGAAAAGACGAGTATGATTTCTTTGGCACACGCTGAACCCTTTGCCTGCAACTATGGGACCAACAAACACATTTTCACAATTGGACAAAATGATGAATTTCAATACGGAGTGCCTCCACGCTCTGTAATTACTTACCTTTCAGGAACTGCTCGCATGGCAATGATTAACTTAACTATTGTAGCCAGCGTAGAGGACAAGGATTTGCCCAGGGTGGTTTATGTGACTGGCTCTCAGTCTAAACTGGATGATATGAATGAGTATGCTTTAATAAGGGGACTTCGGGACAGAGGAACAAAAGTTGTACTGATTGATCGAAAGGACCCGGACATTTTGAATAAATTAGTAGAGTATGGTCGATCGGATGTGGTGTGGACAAATTATCCATCTGAAGACACTTACCAACAAGCAACTGCGATTATGGCGAGAGGCGGAAATCTTAATAATTATGCTGGTGCGGTGGACCCTGAACTTTTGTTGAGAATGCCAGTTGGAAAGGCTGAGGACTTTTCTTCTTTTGAAGAAGAGGCAGTGAGTCAAATCAACCAAATGCATCACAACCAAAGCCCTAATGACCCAAACCGATACCGTGGCCTCTCTGAAGAGCCTAAAGTATTGATGCTAGGCTTTGAACCATCGAGTCCTCGAGCCCATGCTTACTTGAAACAAATTTCAGACAACATACCAGTTGCATTTGATCCGCGAGCGGATGGTGGATTTACTGATGTTTTTATCGCGGGACGGGGAGAGGTTGCCGCAACTTATTACACAAAAATAGAGGATAAATTAGCGAGATCGGCTGCGGTGAATTTTGTGGATGGAGAATTGATCGTACCGATACGCTCAAAATCTGCCCATTATGTTTCCCGACACCAAATCTGCGGTAAGAATGTTCCTTGGTCTATGACTAATACTTCGGAACCTCATTCCAGTGATATGTTGGTACATGCAGCAAATCCGGTTAGTTTTGATTGGATGGTAAAAGGAATTTGTGGCCTCAGATCAGTTCCCGAAATGATGAGTGAAGTAGAAAAAAGTCAACCCTTTGGTTCATTCTTTGCTTTTGCTGAATTGCTCGACCTTCCCTTTGTGGAGGCTACTTCCAGCTCCTTTTTCGATGCTGCAAATCAGTCACAGAACAATCACAAAGACGCTTTGACCAGAGCGGGCAAAACACTTGCGGAAAACGACGATATCTGGTCACGAGAGGTAGAGAAAAGTCTTTATCATGGGTATGGTATTCCGTATCCCCTTGACTTGGAATAATACGAAGCCCAGTACATAACAAAAATGAGTTGGATAAAATTAGAAAAAAAAGCGGTCGTGATTACAGGCGGAGCAGGTGGGATTGGTCTTGCCATTGCCAAAGGCTTTCTTGAAGTGGGAGCCAATGTACTCATTGCAGACTTTAACGAAGAAGCAGGCAAACAGGCGGTGGAGGAATGCAAGAATCATGGCTCAGGAGAAATCGAATTTACCAAATGCGATGTTTCTTTTCAACCTGATGTAAATCATTTGATTCAAAAAGTCGTGGAACGATTTGGCGGACTTGATGTTCTGGTTAATAATGCCGGCATTAATATACCTCGTTTGTTGGTCGATCCTACCGGAAAAGAGGAATTGACTGAGGAAGTGTGGGACAAGTTATTTGCCGTAAATGTAAAAGGACAGTTTTTCTGCGCACAGGCAGCCGCCCGTCAAATGATTGCAAGTGAAACAGAGGGAGTGCTTATCAATATGTCCTCAGAGTCAGGAATGGAAGGGAGCGAAGGTCAAAGTGTATATGCTGCGACAAAAGCGGCCAATCATAACTTAACTCGTTCATGGGCCAAGGAATTGGGTAACTCCGGGATTCGAGTGATTGGAGTGGCACCAGGAATTATTGAAACAACTGGGATGAGAAGCCAGGAATATGAAGAAGCACTGGCTTATTCAAGGGGTATTAGTGCGGACGAATTACGAAAAAACTACGGAAGCGTAACTTCGATCCCTTTGGGTAGAAGTGGGAAATTGTCAGAGGTGGCAGATCTAGTTGTGTATCTTGCCTCCGATAGAGCCTCCTATCTACATGGTACAACAGTTAATGTTTCAGGAGGAAAAACAAGGGGGTAAACTTGTAATTTTCCTGTTTCCATTCATCAAAAAAGCACCGCAGGAACGGTGCTTGAAAAGAACTTTTGACGCTTAGTCTGTAATCCTTCCCTTTACGGGTATTATTTATTTAAATTGACGAAGGAGCAGAACATTGGGTTCTTTATTTCTTTTATAATTGTATGTTAACTCGTCTTTTAAAATTTGTCCAATTTTAGGAAGACTTTTTTATTTAGCGTCCAACATGGCCAAGAAATGAGCATGTGCAGCTAATCGTAATCCATTTAAATCATAGCCGCCTTCCAGGACGGAAAGTATTCTTCCCTCAGCAAACTCGCTTGCGAGTGCTAGGATTCCAGAAGTGAGGTCATTGAAATCCTGGTCGTGAAGTGTGAATTGACCCAGTGGATCTCCCAATCTCGAATCGAAACCAGCAGATATTAAAACCAATTCTGGTCGGAAGGTGTTCATTTTTTTTGGTAGGTCAGACCCGAAGACTCCTTCGACAATTTCGCTCCTTCCACTCCCTGCCGGAAGGGGTTTGTTCAAGGTAAGACCAAGACCTTTTCCGGCTCCAGTTTCGTTACGATTTCCAGTACCTGGATACCAAGGTGATTGATGAGTGCTAAGAAAAAACACCGAGTCGTCTTCATAAAAGATATCTTGGGTACCATTTCCATGGTGAACATCCCAATCGACGATTAAGACTTTTCCGACACCATATTTCTTTTGAGCATACTTTGCTGCAATTGCAACATGGTTGAAAATACAAAAGCCCATCCCTCGATCTGGAGTGGCATGGTGTCCAGGAGGGCGGGAAATTGAAAAGGCACGCTTGATCTTGTTTTCAAAAATTTGATCAATCGCAAGGAGAACACCTCCGCATGCTCGAATTGCAACGGAATACGAATGCTTAGAAATGTTTGTATCACCTGTTGAAAGACTAGGACGTCCAGATTTAATGTCTTTTTTGATTTGATGGAGGTATTTTTTTTCGTGAACCAAGGTGATTATATCCTCTTCCGCATCAATCGGATTAATTAGTTTGGACCTTTCCAGTAGGTCTAATTCTTTGAGACCTTCAAAAATATGAGTTGCTCGATTGGATTGATCAGGATGTCCAGAGTGAGGAATGTGCCTTTCAAAAAAAGAATCATAGACCAGTCCGCAAGATTGGTCTTTGACCATTCGATTACGATTGCTGATTTTCTTTATGATCGCTTATCAGTTGGTGAAAAGCTTGGAATAAATGATTAGCATCATTAGGGCCGGGAGATGCTTCGGGGTGGTATTGAACAGAAAATACCGGCAAGTCCTTGAGGCGCATTCCTGAAACAGTCTGGTCATTTAAATTATACTCCGTAACAACGGCACCCATCTCCTCTAGCTTTTCTTTGTCGGAGGCAAAGCCATGATTTTGTGAGGTTATTGATACCCGTTCGGTTTCAATATTTTTAACTGGCTGGTTTGCACCTCGATGTCCGAATTTAAGTTTATAAGTGGAGGCACCGATTGCATGGGTAATCACTTGGTGACCAAGACAAATCCCAAAAATTGGAAAGTCTGGTAGTAAATCCTGAACCGTTTTGTGAGCGTAATCCAAGGCGGATGGATCGCCCGGACCATTCGAAAGAAATACACCGTCAGGGTTTTGTGCTCTCACTTCCTCAACAGAAGCGTCAGCAGGGACTACGATTACTTCAAATCCGTGTCTTCTTAGGTTATTAAAAATTGCCCGTTTGGCACCGTAGTCAAATGCAACCAGTTTATGAATTGATGTAGGAATGGTCTTTCCTAATTTCAGGTGTGTTCCTTCAACCGTAAAAGACTTACTTTTTTCACCCGATGGATCCCACGAAATTGTCTCCTCGCAGGTGACTTCTTTGACGAAATCTCGACCTTCGATGCCAGGCCATTGCTTGGCTCGATTAAGAGCTTCTTCATCACTAATTTCTTCCGTTGACAAACATGCCTTGAGGGCACCATTGACACGAATTCTTTTGGTGATGGATCGTGTGTCCACTCCCTCTATGCCAGGAATAGAATGTTTTTCTAAATAGTCTGAAAGTGAACCTGTTGCTCGCCAGTTACTAAAGACCGGACTTAATTCACGGACAACGAAACCACTTACTTTAGGACCATTTGATTCTTCGTCCTCGTCATTTACTCCATAATTACCGATTTGAGGGGAGGTCATGGTTACGATCTGTCCGAAATAAGATGGATCGCTCAGAGTTTCCTGATAGCCAGTCATTCCAGTATTAAATACTGCTTCACCCACAACTGTGGTGGAAGCCCCAAATGAAAATCCGCGAAACACACTCCCGTCTTCCAGTGCCAAGACTGCATTTCGAATTTTTGCTGAATTATCCATGAATGCAGTATGAGCTATAGACTTAGTTATGGGATTGGCAAACCCGATTTGTATATGGGCATTATTTGTTATTCAGAAGTAACAAATTTGGAGGAATGTTTGACTATGTTGCGATGCATCTTTAGCGAAATATGTTTTATGCAAAATACCAAAATTGACTATGACCGAAGTAAAACGAAGAATGTAGCGGTTCTAAAGTGGTTAGACAAAATGGTTGAAATGTGCAGGCCAAAATCGGTGCACTGGTGCGATGGATCTGAACAAGAATGGAATGAACTGTGCACTTTGATGGTCGAACAAGGATCAATGATTAAATTGAATTCCGAAAAAAGACCGAATAGTTTTTTAGTTCGATCTGATCCTCGTGATGTTGCCCGAGTGGAAAGTAGAACTTTTATATGTAGCTATGGAGAAGACGATGCTGGACCCACTAACAATTGGGAAGATCCTAGAAAAATGCGTGCCCGGCTTAAAAAATTGTTCAAAGGGTGCATGGAAGGTCGAGTAATGTACATCGTTCCTTTTTGCATGGGCCCACTTGGGTCAAAAATTTCTCAATTCGGCGTGCAAGTAACAGATTCCCCATATGCGGTTCTGAACATGAAAATAATGACGCGTATGGGTAAACAGGTGCTGGATATAATCGGTGAGAAAGATTTCTTCGTTCCCTGTCTACACTCGGTTGGGTTTCCCTTGAGTGAAGGAGTAAATGATGTTGCATGGCCGTGTGATCCGGAAAATACCTATGTTGTACATTTTCCTGAACAACGAACCATAGTTTCTTATGGAAGCGGATATGGGGGAAATGCCTTGTTGGGTAAAAAATGTTTAGCACTGAGGATTGCATCATGCATGGCTCGGGATAATGAATGGCTGGCAGAGCATATGTTAATTCTAGGAGTCGAAAATCCGGAAGGGGAGAAAACTTTTGTAGCAGGTGCATTTCCAAGTGCGTGTGGGAAGACAAATATGGCAATGCTTATAGCACCTGAATCAATGAAGGGTTGGAAGGTATCAACCGTTGGTGATGACATTGCTTGGTTGAAACCAAATGAGGATGGAATACTCCATGCAATTAATCCTGAAGCTGGATTTTTCGGCGTCGCTCCTGGAACTTCATGGGAAACGAATCCAAATGCGATGGAATCGATGAAGGAGAATACTCTTTTTACGAATGTTGCTCTTACCGAGGACGGAGATGTTTGGTGGGAAGGAATGACGAAGAAAGCACCGAAAAATCTGATTGATTGGAAGGGGAACCTGTGGACTTCTGATTCAGATCACCCGGCAGCTCATCCCAATGCCCGGTTTACTTCACCTGCCTCTCAGTGCCCTACGATCGATCCAGAATGGGAAAACCCAAAGGGTGTTCCCATTTCAGCGTTCATATTCGGAGGTAGAAGAATGTCAGATATTCCTCTTGTCTATCAGTCCTTTAACTGGAATCACGGGGTATACCTTGGTGCAACCCTAGCCTCCGAAACAACTGCCGCCGCGGAAGGAGCATTGGGAAACCTAAGAAGGGACCCGATGGCCATGCTTCCTTTTTGTGGATACAATATGGGTGATTATTTTAGGCATTGGATGAAGATGGGAAAAAAATTGAATGAAAAGCCAAGAGTCTTTCATGTAAATTGGTTCCGCAAGGGAGAAAATGGACAATTTCTCTGGCCTGGATTTCGAGAGAATATGCGGGTATTAAGATGGGTAGTCGAGCGATCAACAGGTCGGGGAAGAGCTCACGAAGGGCCCCTTGGATGGATTCCGCAAAAAGATGATTTGGACTGGTCAGGCATGAAATTTAGCGATGAAGAATGGGAGGAGTTAATGTCAATTGAGCCGGAAAAATTAAGAATGCAGACCTTACGTCACGAAGAATTGTTTTTACAGCTCTCAGAATTTCTTCCCAAGGAAATGCTTTTTGAGCGCGAATTACTGGTTGCTCGGCTGTAGGTCTGAACCGCCTTCCTGAGTTTTAGACCAACGATAAAAGACGGAGGAAAGAACACCAACAGAAACAGCCATGTTTGCTAATTTCATCAGGACTCCTCCAGTTTTCTGGTCCTCCAGAGGACTCATGTTTATAATTCTTTCGGCATAGAAGTAGGTATCGTAAAGAACATCCTTGGAAAAAGTTAAGATAGCAAATATCGGAGTCTGTCCAAGCATCAGGGCAAGCACATATAGCATTTGCGGACCATACCGAATGGGGGGGACTCTTTGAGACTGGCTACAGATTGGCCACCACATCAATAGAGAGGTAAAAAACATTGATAGGTGTTCAGCCATGTGAAGTGTTTTGTCCCTGATCGCAGCCTCATAAAAGACCGCAAAGTGCCAAAAGGAGAAAACTACGGTAAATAAAAGACCCGCAATTATTGGGTGAACTAAAAAGCGGAAGAGAATTTCAAGCACGGGTCTTTTCTCAATAAAGAGATCGAACAACTGCGGAGGAATTCCTAAAACAATGAATAGCGGACTGACATACATCAGAACATTGTGTTGGATCATATGAGCAAAGAACAAATAGTTTTCTCCTAGTGGGTCGAGGGGAGAACCAACAGCTAAATAAAAAGTAATTATGCCCGCGGTAAACCAAAGTGAGTATTTTTTTGGTAAAGGTGTGTCTGTTATAATTCTGTTACGAAATGGGCCCACCCAAACAGAATAAATCCATGAAATGAATAGAATGCCCCCGACTAGGGCGGGTTCTGTGTGCCAATGAGTAAGATTGATCGGAGAGTTTGTCATTGAGTCAAACCACTCATTCTATAATGCAGCGAAAAAAGAAAACTAGTCGTTTTCTACCCAAAACGCTTCAGATCTAACTTTTATTTTAAAGTCATCAGTGGAGGCAGTTTGAGCAAGCAAAGAGATTTTACTACCTTCAATGTTCTCCGTGTTCGAAGGTTGGTACTGGTGAAAAAAGGGATTTTCAGGTTTTTGAGAATTAATCTCGACGAGGTCTCCCACAGAAACTTTCCATTCAAATTGGTGCGGGATACCATTTACTTTTTCCCATTGGGAGGAGTTCTGCTTAAAGTTTTCTGTAGATTCATGTTTAGAATTAGATTGAAAATAAAAATCTCCATTTTTTACAAAAACACCTTTCTGATATGTTTTTCCTGCTTCCCATTCATCTGAAACTACTGAAACTTCGAATTTTTCAATGACGGGGGGCGAATCTTGCATGTATATGACCGCAAAAAAAGTGCCAAGTGCAATCACTAAACCCATAAGAAAAAGAATGGTGTTTAATGTTTTGTCCCACTTGAGATGCATAAACCACCATACTACTCCGATAAATTTAATGATCGATGTAGTAAAAAGAACACCAATTATCGAAGTACTATCAAAGGTTTGGACATAAATAATCACAATTTCAATTCCTGTGATTGCCACAAGAATCATAGAGAGATTAAAAAAAGTAAAAAAGCGTTTGCTTTCTTCTTTTAACGCGTCGTCAGAGTGTCCACTCATGTATTTTTAAATGAAAGTTACTGTGAAACTTTGTTAATTAAAGCGCATACTCCATGAGATAAATCACAGGGAAAATAATAATCCATACAATGTCAACAAAGTGCCAATAGAGGCCACAGCATTCTATGTCAATGGCATGTGCCGTGGACATTTTTCCAGTGAAGGAATAAACCAACCATCCAAGAAGCCAGAAAACCCCGATAGCGACATGAGTGCCGTGAGTTCCTGTTAGGACATAAAAAGTGGAACCAAACACATGTGGTTCACCTTGGTAGGAAGAAAGTGTAAGTTGATGAACAAGATTGCCTGACTCATCTAATTTACCGTGAACAAAATGAGTGAATTCATACACTTGGCAGGCAAGGAAAATCAAACCGAAAATGATTGTGCCAAATAGCATCCAACGAGTACTATTTAAATTCCCTTTGTGAATAGCAGAAACTGCAAGAGCCATGAATAACGAACTGGCTAATAAAATGAAAGTACTGAAAGAAGTGAGTTCGATATCAAAAATATCACGAATATCAAGGTAGTTACTGCCTACTGTTGCAGATATTTTTCGGTAGATTAAATGGGTCGAA
This sequence comes from Opitutia bacterium, assembly GCA_002726435.1. Taxonomy (GTDB): domain Bacteria; phylum Verrucomicrobiota; class Verrucomicrobiia; order Opitutales; family Seribacteraceae; genus Seribacter. The sequence goes on from PBSV01000103.1 coordinate 14,257, forward strand.
ATAAGAGTTCCAAAAAACATGCAGTCAGATCCAAGAAAAGCCCACATGAGCACTTTTTTATTGGGTATACCGGTGCTTGTGACTGGTTCGTGGTGGTCGAGTGCAACTGCTTCGCTCATATATGTTGTAATAAAAAAGAGGATTATTCCTCTGATTCCTTGGGGAAAAGATGATAACCACCCGGACCTTCAATTGCCCACATAATTATACCAAGAACAAATACTACCCCACCAATTAATGCAAAGGTGTAGTCACGGACTAGCTCGCCTGAAGCATCAATCCCTTGGTGAAAGAGCATACCAAGTACCAGTACAAATAATCCGATTCCAGTAATCAATGGACACCAAGAACGATCTGGCATGTGAACCCCGTGATCATCAAGGGGTTCTTTTTCAGAGTGATTATCACGAGAGCCGTACTTGTTTTCCCAGGCTTGGTCTCTTGATTTTATGATCGGGTTGCGGGCAAAATTGTATTCTTTAACTGGAGAAGATAGCGTCCACTCAAGAGTTCTGGCATCCCAAGGATTTTTGCCTGCTGGCTTTAATTTTTTATTGAAAAATGAATTAACAAACTGATAAACCCCAATCGCTATACCAATCCCTAAAATCATTGCCCCGATAGTAGCAACTTGATTCCATGTTTCAAAACCATGTCCCTCGTTGTAGGTGTGTGTTCTGCGAGGTTGTCCTATCATACCAAGGTAGTGCATGGGAAAGAAAGTAAGGTTAAACCCAATAAACATGAGAGTGAAAACTAGTTTGCCTAACTTCTCGTTCATCATGCGACCTGACATTTTAGGGAGCCAGAAATAGAAACCTGCAAATAGCCCAAATAGGGCACCCCCAATCAAGACATAGTGAAAATGTGCAACAACGAAGTAAGAATCTTGATGCTGAGCATCAACCGGAACCGATGAATGCATAATACCAGTAAACCCCCCGATCATAAACATCGTAATGAAACCAAGGGAAAAGAGCATTGGTGTATCAAATCGAATTCTTCCTCCCCACATAGTTCCAATCCAATTAAAAATTTTAACTCCGGTCGGAATTGCAATGAGCATGGTGAGGATCGAAAAAGCAGAAGTCGCAACTATCCCCATACCAGTAGTAAACATGTGGTGACTCCAGACGGCAAATCCCATGAAACCAATGATCGCTCCCGAAAAAATTATCAATCCATATCCAAAAAGTGGTTTACGAGAAAAAACAGGGATAATTTCTGATACGATTCCCATCGCAGGAAGAATGAGAATATAGACCTCGGGGTGTCCAAAAATCCAAAATAAATGCTGCCACAAATGGGGTTTACCACCTTCTAGAAAATCGAAAAAATTTGTTCCATAGGTCCTGTCGAACATGAGTTCGGCAAGCGCAATAGTAATAGCAGGGAAAGCCAAAATAATTAAGAAGCTTACAATTAGAGTCATCCATGTAAAAACAGGAAGACGCATCATAGTCATTCCAGGAGCTCTCATATTGATAATAGTCGTGATAAAATTAAAGGAGGCTAAGAGAGAAGCAATTCCAAGAATTTGTAGAGAAAAAACCCAGAAATCCGGACCCATATCACCAATTACTTCAGCGAATCGGGTGTCGGTAAGCGGTGCATAACCAAACCATCCAATAGCGGGAGAACCACCAGTAAAAAACCAACTCAAGTTGAGGGTAATCCCGCCGGCTATAAAACACCACAAACTAAGCGTGTTCATTCTGGGAAAAGCAACATCTCGAGCCCCAATTTGGAGAGGCATAATAAAATTAAAAAATGCAGCACTGAGAGGCATAATTACCAAAAATACCATAGTGGTTCCGTGCATAGTAAACATTTGGTTGTACTGACGATTGGTAAGAACCGACATGTTGTGGTCCCATAATTGAGAACGTATGAGTAAAGCCTCAAGACCACCGAGTAATAAAAAGAATAAGGCGGTGAGACCGTATAGAAAGCCAATTTTCTTGTGATCTATAGTTGTCAACCAGTCGATGATTCCTGATGTGTGCTGTCCGGGTCTCGGAAACGCCTTGGTTTTGACTGCGGTTTCAGTTTCCGGTGCCGCATATTTAATTGATTCAATAGCCATAACAATGATTTGTAAGAATTCTGAATATTTTCTAAATTTGTTCGAGCAAATATGCAACCAGTTGGTTAACTTTCAAATCGTCATCTTCAAGATTACGAAGTGGATGACTGTCATCTACGCCCTCACCGTTCCACATTAGGTTGCCAAATTTAACATCGTTGGAATTTTTCAACCAATCCGAGAGACTTTCAGGATCGTTCCTCATCCAACCAGCGGCAAGTGAAGTTCTCAATCCGAACAAAGTTAAATTCGGACCCTTTGCTCCTATACCCGTGCGGTTGACCGCATGACATTGTACGCATTGAAGAGATGAGAAAAGCTGTTTGCCGATTTCGTAATCATCAGAGTGAGCTTTTTTCCAGACTTTTAGTGAAAGATTGGGAGCTTGTCCGGGTAAGACATTTTTAGAAGCTAAGAATACACGCTGGGCGTTTTCTCCCAGAGATTGATCATTAAATGTTACTTCTGACCCCTTGGAGTATTCCATTTCAGGATCGTATGCTTTAGGCTGTAAATTTGGATTTTGTGAATCCTGAAATTTTTTGACCCACATATCAAAATCCTTATCAGTCTGCGCAAGCGCACGGAAAGACATATAAGCATGGGAGTTTCCGCAAAACTCAGCACATTGCCCGTAAAAGAGTCCGCCAACAGGTTCAAACTCGTCAGTAAATTTTTGTTTAGCAAAAACGGTTTCCCTCATTTTACCATCAAAAACAGAAGGCATAGCTTCGGCGACAGTCTTACCATCAAGGATCTTATCCTTGTCAGCGATGAACCAAAGAAAATTTTCTTGCCCCGGCATCAAATCCATTTTTCCAGCCAGTTTAGGAAGCCAAAAACTATGAATAACATCTTCGGTTCTTAGATTAATACGGACAGCTTTGGAAGCTGGAAAAACAAGCTCATTAGCGGTAACAATTCCATATTGAGGATATTCAAAAACCCAAAAGAAGCGTTTTCCAGTAACATTAACAGTAATTGCATCTTCAACTTGGCTTCTGTCCAAACTTAATTTATCGAGAGTTTCCTGATCGTTGGGGTCAGGGACCTTGTTCATCAAGACAACTCCTTGAAGGGTCGGGATGGCTAAAATTACTAGAATTATTGAAGACGCAATAATGAGAGAAACTTCAATTTTAGAATTTCCGTGGGACTGTGGAGGAATTTCCATTGCTTCCTCAGCATTCTTGGCTCGGTATCTCCAAAGAACATACAAAAGACAACCTCCAACAGCACAAAAAAGAAAAATGGTAATCCATACAGAAAGCATGAAAACATCGAATTGGTTTTGGGAAACTAATCCTTTAGGATCGAGAGCAGATTGTTTGTGGTCAATTCTTGAACAACCAAACGCGAGAAGAACGGGAAGGACAAGAATTAATCTTAGGAAGAGTTTGTGTATGTGACCCATGAATCAGAGGCAATATGCAGTTATAGATAACGATCAATAACAAGGGCGGAAAAAAGAAGAGGAAGGTAAATAATTGTGACGATGAACAATTTCTTGGAGTAAAAATCTCTGTTTGATGAGAGACAGAAGCGGATGGCTGCAACTATCATGTAAACAGACAATAAAACCGCAGAACAAAAATAAAAAATACCGGGTGAGGATTGGCTTATGTCGATGAAGTAAGGAGCGAATACGAGTAAGGTTAGTAAAAAAGTGTAAAAGAGACTCTTTTGAGATAAATCTTTGCCATCACTATCGCCAAACTGGTGAAGTTTAAATCCACCCTTGGTGTAGTCTTTTCTGAAATTCCATGCTATTGCCATGAAATGGGGAAGTTGCCAGGCAAAAAGAATCCCAAAGAGAATCCAACCATAGGTAGTCGGAGAACCTGCCGCAGCAACCCATCCAACAAGGGGAGGGAGGGCACCAGAAACAGCACCTACCTCAATCGCCCAAGAAGACCTTTTTTTGAGGGGTGTGTAAAAAAGTAAATAAATAAAAAGGGTGGAAAAAGTGAGTATCATCGCCCAAACATTTGTTCCTGAGTAAAGAACACCAAGACCAATGATGGAAAGAGTTAAACCAAAGAATAATGCAAATGTTGGTGATACTAACTTGGAAGGTATTGGTCGGTTGCTTGTGCGGGTCATCAAAGCATCTTCATTTCTTTCCATCCATTGGTTAAGGGTTGCCGCACCTGCTGCTGAAAAAGCAGTCCCAATCGTAAGGCAGATTAGAATAGATAAATCATTACGAAATGGATCGTGCACAAGATAACCGAGTGATGCGGTAAAGACGGACAATAAGCTAAGTCTAGGTTTGGTAAGTTCATACAAACCATTGATGGATATTGATGAGCCTGAGACGAAGCTTGCCCCTGTTTTTGCGAGTATATCTTTGCTAGAATTCACGAGTACGAGTGAAAATAATTAAAATGATATTTGGATCAGAGGCAAGCAAGGGGAATGGAAACTGTTAAAAGATTGAAACCTTTACTTATGGCAATAAAAAGATCTACTTAACGCTGACTTCAGATTGCATCGTTTTGGGAGTATTTTGTAAAACTATAAATAAATACTCAAAAACAATAAATTTCAATTTAAAATTAATTAACAAATACCCAAAAGCAGTAAATGCTCGCAATGAATGTAATAGATCCATCATACAAAGATGGGCATTTTAAATAAGTCTAAGTTACGAACAGAATTATTTGTAATTGCGTGCTTCAATTCCACGGATAGATAGTGAGTGTGAGAACAACTAAAATTTATTACACATCCCTAATTTGCATTACGATGATGTTATTTTTATCAGGTTGTGGCAACGAACCTGTCCGAACATCCAAAACTCTGCTACAACCCAATGAAGTTAGAGGCGAAGTTATCTCTCTGGATTTAAACAACAGTGTTGTAAAAGTTAAGGCCTTAGCATTAGGACCCGGACTCGAACAAAAGCTCAGTTTACAAAACGATTCACTAGTCGATTTTGTTGTCCAAGCTGGCGATATGTCCTTGTTGCAAAATAAATCATTATTTAAAGGCAAGCTACAGGAAACTTTTTCTACTCAGTCTGGAATTAGTTTTCTTCTTCATGAAGTTTGGCCTGCAAACCGAAGCGATCTTATTCGATTAAATAATGTTAACCGACTTTTAAGAAGAGACACTCTGAGTATGGGAGAGGACATGATTAAGACCGTTGGAGATCAAGTTCCGCCTTTTGCCTTATTTGACCAAGATGGGGAAATTATCACCACTGATTATTTTGACGGGTCGATTACGGTTTTGAATTTTATTTTTACAAGATGCTCGGTTGCTGACATGTGCCCTGCTTCGACTATGAAAATGAGAGAATTACAAAAACTTGCAACACTTACGAAAATTCCCAATGTCAAATTTCTTTCAGTTACCTTAGATCCTATATTTGATTCACCTGGAGTTCTTAAATCCTATGTCCGTGGTTACGGACTGAAGGAGCAAAACTTTCGAATCGGGACAGCTGAGAAGTCAGTAATTGACGACTTGACCCGCCAGTTTGGAATTTTGCGAAAAGCAACAAGCAATCAACCCCTTGACCACACTATGAGAACAATGATTGTTAACGCCAAGCGGCAGATTGTTTATCAAATCCCAGGAAAAAGTTGGGAAGTGAAAGATTTTCTTTCTCGCTTACAAACAGGGGAAGGTTAAGTTAATATTATTGAGTACAATGAAATCGAATCAGTTCAAAACCTCAGTATTTTCTTTTCTTCTAGGTCTACCTTTTGTAATTGCTTATTTCGTCATTCGATCTTTACCGGTCAGCCCTTGTGATTTTTTGCACGAGGAAACATTCAATTCAGAGGGGATACTTGATTATTGCGGTCCAGGGGATTCAGCATTCGTTGACTTGTCGATTAGAAAATGGCCTATGCAAATGTCTTTCAAAGCACTTGATCCAGTTCAAGTTGGTTTGTCCTGCCGCTTTGAAATAAACATCAAGCAAGCCGATGGGTCACCACTTGGGCCAAATGACATTGCACTTAGCCACTCTCGCAAAATTCACCTTTTGGCAATCGACGAAACCCTGCGTGACTACCAACACATTCATCCCCATGCTGACCGCCTTTTCGATGGCACATGGAGGTTTGACTTTACCCCTCGAAAACCTGGGCTTCACAAAGTCTTTTTGGACTTTATCCCATTGAGGAGTCCAAGAAGAGTTCTGTTATCGACCTCGTTTTTTGTGGAAGGTGAGCAGAAAGAATTTCCTGTTTTAGAAGAAAACTTGAGTGTTGAAATTGGAACTCACCGATTTGAACTTCGTAAAGATTCAAAAACGAATGTTGGTATTGAGACACTGCTTGAATTTACCGGACAAAACAAACAGGGTGAGCTTGTTTCTCTTTCTCCCGTAATGGGAGCATTTGCCCATATGGTTGCTTTCGACCCGGAGTTGAAAGGGTTTGCGCATTTGCATCCCACTGAAACCTTTTTGCCTAGCTCTGAAGACGATACACACTCAGGTTCTCTTTCATTTAGTTTTATGCCTCCCAAGGCTGGAACTTACAGGTTGTGGGCTCAAATAAAGCTTGAGAATGACCCCAAAGAAACATTCATCCCTTTCGACCTTAAGGTTGGATCTTGATCAGTATTGAATGAATCAAATAGCCGAGTTTAGAATTCGTCAGATAAATTCTGATTTAGCCCGAAAGTTAAATCCTGTTGTCTGGGTTTTATCAATTGCAGTACTCGGTTTAGTTTTAATTATGAGGCAATACAAAATTCCTCTCCCCGATGGTGTGGATTTATCTTTTTTACCACCTTTTCATGCTTTGTTGAACGGACTTGCTGCAAGCTTTTTAATCTTGGCAGTTTTCTCGATAAAAGCCGGAAAAGTTGAATCTCATCGTTTTTGGATTCTTTTGGCTCTCGGTTGCTCCGTTGTCTTTTTGTTGTCCTATGTTTGTTATCACTTTACCACGGAGGAAACTAAATACGGGGGTGAAGGTTGGAAAAGGACAGTTTATTTCATCATTTTAATTACCCATGTCTTTTTGGCAGCTGCAAGCTTTCCCTTCATTCTTATGACTTTTGTTTACAGCCTGACCAACCAGTTCGAAAAACATAAAAAACTTTCTAAGAAAATTTTCCCTATATGGCTATATGTTGCAATTACTGGTCCTATTGTCTACCTCATGCTTAGTCCCTACTATTGAATTAATTCAGATTAATTTTTCGACCATCTTCGCAAAATAAAATCGTCATTCTCTTCAAGTGTTTCAACGGGGGTGAACTTGGTATCAAAACTAGGAAAGTACGCATCTGCATCGAGCACCATACGAGGTACTTCAGTAAGGTAGAGTTCTTCGCATAATGAAAGCGTTTGAGTGTAAATTTGTTCGCCTCCAATAACAAAAACTATTCCCTCCGCTACAAACTGATCAATGTCTTCGTAAGAATTTAGAACTTCCATACCATCAACTTGGTTCATTTTCCGACTGAGGACTAAATTTTTTCTTCCCGGAAGACAACCTGGTAGCGAATCCCAAGTTTTTCTTCCCATGAGAACAGGGTGTCCCATAGTAATTTTTTTAAACCATTTCAAATCTCCCGGTAGTCGCCAAGGAAGATCACCATTCTTTCCGATCGCTCGATTTTGAGCAATTGCGGCGATGGCTTTGTAAATAATCTTCCCCATTAAATTGAAATCGGTGCTTTGATTGCTGGGTGAGGATTATACTCGCACAATTCAAAATCCTGATAATTGAAATCGGAGATTTCTTTCTGAAGTCCGTGAATTTTCATTTGAGGGCCAGAACGAGGTTCTCTCGACAACTGAAGTTCAGCCTGCTCACGATGATTTGCGTATAAATGAAGATCTCCAAATGTATGAACAAACTCGAAAGCTTGGAGGTTGCAAATCTTCGCTACCATCATCGTAAGCAAAGCATAGGAAGCGATGTTGAAGGGTACACCAAGAAATAAATCTGCGCTTCTTTGGTACAATTGACAGCTTAATTTTCCATTCGCTACATAAAATTGAAAAAGAGCATGGCAAGGAGGAAGGGCCATTTGTTCCAATTCACCGGGATTCCATGCGCAGACCAAATGCCTTCTGCTGTCTGGACTGTTACGGATCGAGGCAATTACATCACTAATTTGATTCTTGGTTGTACCATCTGGCTTTTGCCAGCCCGTCCACTGAGCTCCATACACTCTTCCTAAATCTCCATTTTCATCTGCCCATTCATCCCATATACTTACTCGATTCTCATGAAGATAATTAACATTGGTATCGCCTTTTAGAAACCAAAGAAGTTCATGAATGATTGATCTTAAATGCAATTTTTTAGTAGTGAGAAGTGGAAAAGATTGATCAATTCTAAACCTTGCTTGGTGGCCAAAAACAGAAATTGTTCCTGTGCCTGTGCGGTCGTCCCTGTATACTCCGTGTTCGAGAACATGTTCAATAAGAGAAAGATATGTTTTCATAAATTACGCCTGAACTTACTTGCAAACAACTTCCATTTTCATATCACTTATAATCATGTCGTTTCGTGGATTGTCGAGTATATCCTTCGTTTTCTTGGGGTTTCTGCTTTGTTTTTTTTTCAGTCTGTATGGGCAGCAGAAAGCAAACGATTTCACCAAGAGAATGGGCGTGATCGATGGAAGATTATCAGTAGTTTCTGGAAAAGTATTTTCACAGAACCGATTATCCAAGGCATTTAGTCGGCGGATTAAGATTGAAGAGTGGCCAAGCAAGTATTCTCCTTTTGGTGGCAGACGTTTTACAACGAATGATTCTAAGGGACTCATTAAAAAGAGATTAGATTTCCCTAAAATTTCAAGCCAACCGGCAAATGTAAGCGGTTTACTACCTTTGATTGATGAAAGAATAAAAGAAGGGATTAGTGTAAATAAAAGTCCTCCCGCATCATTAGTCGAATTTCGTGATGAATACTATGCCAGCCTGAATCAAAGAATGGATGAATGGATGGAAAAAGTAAATAACATGTCTCTCCGAGATGTTAATCGTTATCAATTCCGTAAAGGAAGACCAGCTGAGCCTGGTTTTCCAGTCCAACGAGCAGGTTCTGCCTCGCAGGCAGGTGCTCGACTGCCTTCTGCAGGTTCTCGCACCATGCCTAGTCCTCCTTCAAAATATTGGTTGGGACCGCGGGAATCACCGGATTCCTACTCTTTACCAAGTAAAAATGCGGAAACGAAGAATGACGATAGACCAACCCAGCCAGAAAGAAAAATTTCTTATCCAGCTCCTCGACTTGGCCCAAAAAAAATTCGAGTTCAGGTTAATTCACTTCCGTGATTCGATCTTGCCACCATCCATATCTACGCTAATGTAATCGTCTTCTTTAAACACACTAAGGACGGCTAGCTCAGTTGGTTAGAGCGACTGGTTTACACCCAGTAGGTCACAGGTTCGAATCCTGTGCCGTCCACCACACAACACCTCTCTTTTACTCATGCGTCATATAATTTCCGTTCTTGTCGAAAACAAGTTTGGAGTTTTGGCTCGGATCGCCGGATTGTTCAGCGGTCGAGGATTCAATATTGATACTCTAAATGTCGGTCCCACTCATCAGGATGGCCGTTCTAGAATAACGGCTTCTCTAAACGGAGACGAAAAAGCATTGGACCAGTGCATCAAGCAACTTGACAAACTAATTGATGTTATAAAGGTCGAGAATTTCGTGGGAGATGAAGGAGTTGGACGCGAACTAGTCCTCCTTAAAGTTGAAGCCAATTCTCAAACTCGTGCCGAAATTACTCAAATCTGTGATGTTTTTCGTGGAAAGATTGTTGATGTTGCTTCCAAGAGCCTGATTATTGAAGTAACAGGTAACGAAAACAAAATTAGGGCATTTCTCAGTTTGCTTGAGTCCTTCGGTGTGAGTGAACTTGCCCGAACCGGTACTGTTTCCCTTCGTAGAGGCACGAAAAACGACTAACTTTTCACAAAAAAAATTATTACTTACACTCTCACCATCTACTAAACTACTACTACCCAACTATTGGTTATGCCTGCAAAAGTATACACTCAGAAAGAAGCGAAAATCACGCCCATCAAAAAGAAAACGCTTGCCGTAATTGGATACGGTTCACAGGGACATGCTCATGCTCTCAATTTAAAGGATAGCGGATGCAAAGTCATCATTGGACTTTATAAAGGGAGTAAATCCATACGGGTTGCCAAAAGACAAGGATTTGAAGTTTTCGAGGTCGCGGAAGCAGTTCAGAAAGCAGATGTAATTATGCTTGGTGTTCCCGATATGAAACAAGCCGAGGTCTATGAAAATGAAATCAGACCTAATCTCAAAAAGGGGAAAACCCTTCTATTTACTCATGGATTTGCAATTCACTTCGGACTCATAACTCCGCCGCGAGGAGTGAGCGTCATTATGGTTGCTCCGAAAGGTCCTGGGCATGTTGTGCGTTCTCAATTTAAAGAAGGTAAGGGCGTCCCCGCTTTAATCGCAATTCTTAAGGGTTCATCAAAAGATTCAAAGAGTATTGCTCTTGCTTGGGCTGCTGGTGTGGGAGCCGGAAAAGCCGGGATTTTAGAAACTACATTTAAAGAAGAGACGGAAACTGATCTTTTTGGAGAGCAAGCTGTGCTTTGCGGAGGGGCCTCTGCTCTTGTACAAGCTGGATTTGAGACCTTGGTTGAAGCAGGATACGCCCCCGAGATGGCTTATTTTGAATGTCTGCATGAGTTAAAGTTGATTGTGGATCTAATGATTGAATCGGGCATCGCAGGGATGAGGTTTTCGATTTCTGAAACTGCAAAATTTGGAGATGTAACCAGGGGACCTCGAGTTATAAACGGAAATGTCAAGAAATCGATGAAATCGATTCTCAAGGAAATTCAATCTGGTAAATTTGCTAAGGAATGGGTTAAGGAACACCAAGCAGGGTTACCGAAGTACAACCAGTTGCTCGAAGAAGGTGAAAATCATCCGATTGAAATAACAGGTCGTAAATTGCGCGAGTTGATGCCTTGGATTCCCAAAAAGAATATCAAGGGAGCACAAGCCTCGTACTCCTGATTGTCTCATACCTGTATGGAACCGAGGATCAAATTCCTAGGTTTTAATTTTAGAGTACAGCTCTGGTCAATTCAATGAGAGCATCTTCGGTTTGCAGATTGGCTACAAGAAAGAGTCCGCTTGCGATGTGTCAGGCAGAAACTGTAGCTGCACTCATCAGAAAAAGAATGAAAATTGATGTTCAATTAATACCAATGTCTACAACTGGTGATCAAAAAGTGGATTGGTCGCTTCAAGATAAAGGTGGAAAAGGACTTTTTACCAAGGAATTGGAGCATGCTCTTTTAGAAGATCGAGCCGACTTGGCTGTTCACAGTGCCAAGGACATGCCCACTGATATGCCTAATGGCTTAGCACTAGCCGCTTTTTTGGAGCGCGAAGACGCCCGGGACTTACTTGTGTTGAGGCATAATATTCAGACTCCTGTTAGTCTGGCTTCGGGAAGTCCCAGAAGGGTGGCTCAGTTAAATAGCCGTTTTCCTGAAATTAAATGGATGGAACTTCGTGGAAATGTAGAAACTCGCTTGCGAAAGATTTCAGAAGATCACCAAGCGGATGGCACTGTAATCGCTGCCGCTGGCCTTAATCGGTTGGGTATAAGCGAGTTCCCTGGTCTAACATTCGAACTTTTGGCTCCTTCCGAAATGGTTCCTGCCCCTGGGCAAGGTGCAATTGCAGTACAAACCAGAATTTCCGATAAGGATGTTTTTGCTATGTTGGGACATTCAGAGACTGAAAAGGCAGTAAGTTTTGAAAGAAAACTGCTCGATAGTCTTGGAGGTGGATGTCAAGTTGCTCTGGGCGTATACCTTAATCATAACTTCTTGAACTTCTTTCATGAGAAGACTGGTATTTTGCAATTCAATCTCAATGAGTCTTCGGAAGAAGAATTGGTCGAGGACTTGAAGAGAAGGATAAAATGAGTAAGACAGTCGGAAAAGTTTATCTCGTATGTGCTGGTCCTGGAGATCTTGGTTTACTGACTGTTAAAGCAAGAGAACTTTTATCCATCACAGATGTCTTGGTTTATGACCATTTGACGAATTCAAAGCTTCATAAATGGACCAAGGAGAATTGTGAACACATCGATGTTGGGAAAAGTTCCGGCAGTATAGCCTTGGAGCAATCGGAAATTGGGAAGATATTGGTTTCTAAAGCTGAAGAAGGTTTTTCGGTAGTAAGGCTCATAGGAGATACCCCATTTATTTTCGAAAGGTGTGCTGGAGAAATTTCTAGGATTGAAAAGGAGGATGTTCCTTATGAAATCGTTCCCGGTGTATCAACTTCATTTGCATGTGCTGCGTATGCGGGAATTCCTCTTTCTCATCAGGAATCTGGATCATCCATTTATTTTTTGACCGGACATGAAGGAATTGAGATGGAGTCCCAGCGGGTGGATTTTTCAAAATTTGCTGAATCGGGAGGAATCTTTTGTATTAACATGGGAATCAGCAAGCTTGAAGAAATCGTTGGTCAATTAGAGACGAGTGGTTTACCGGAGAAAATTCCTGTGGCGATTGTGAATCATGGGACTCTTGCCACCCAACGGCATATTATTTGTTCACTTGGAACGCTTTTAAAGGAAGCAAATTCCGAAAAATCTACTACTCACTCAATTATTTTTATTGGTAATGCAGTGGGATTAGCCGGAGAAAAAAGTTGGTTCGAAAATCGTCCTTTGTTTGGAAAAAGATTTGTTGTTACGCGTTGTAACAAACAAAATGGAAATCTTAGAAGCAAACTCGAAGAACTAGGCTCCGAGGTCCTTGAACTTCCACTGATTAAAATTCTACCAACGGAAGAACGCAAACAAGTAGCTGAAGTTCTCACTGGAATTGCCACTTATGAGTGGGTGGTTTTTACAAGTTCGAACGGGGCAAGAGAATTTATGCGTCTTTTTTTTAAAGCCTTTCGTGATTTGCGGAGTTTTGGTCCAATGAGGATCGCGTGCGTGGGAGAAGCAACTGCAGCAATCTTCGAAAATTATAAGCTTGAAGTTGAATTGATACCAGAAGTCTCAACTGCTGAAAACTTGGCTCAGAGTCTAATTGCCACGGAGTCACTTGACAGTGCAAATGTTCTAGTCGTGAGCGGAAATCGAAACCGTGAAGTTCTTGTTACTATGCTCGAGACAATCGGGCACGCAATTGTCGATGTTTTATCGGTGTATGAAACAGATTTTGCAGATGTGGTAAGTGCCAGGGATTTGAATACATACAAGAAGTCGGGTGCAGACGGGATTATATTTACAAGTTCTTCCACTGCTCTTTCCTATGTTGAGCAAGAGGAGGATATGAAGTTGGATAAAAACGCGAAACGCCCTCTCCTTTGCAGTTTTGGTCCAGAAACAAGTAAAACCCTTCGGGAAAACAACCTCTCAGTTGGCTTGGAAAGCGAGAGTCCGAGTGTCGACGATTTGGTTGATGCTATACTCGAAAAATTTGCATTTCTCGATGAAGCTTAACTAGCATGGAAATTAAGGTGTGTGGAATAACTCGGGAGACAGATGCTCGAAAAGCATGCAGTTTAGGAGCTACGCATTTGGGTTTTATTCTGCATCATGCATCACCTCGCTGTCTGCCTCCTTTCTCGTTCCGCAAGATTATGGAAAATCTTAAAGGAGAATTAATTCACACCGTTGCGGTAGAAGTAAATCCAGATCCTGAGGAATTACTTAAAATGAAGGATTCGGGTTTTGATTTTTTTCAGCTTCATTTTTCTATTTCCATTGAAAAGACAAGGGTCATGGAATGGTCAAGAATAGTTGGTAAAGAGAAACTATGGCTCGCTCCTCGCATATCTCCCGCAGAAGAATTTCCAATTTCTTTATTGCCATTTGCAGACACTTTTTTGATCGATGCTTATTCATCACATCAATTTGGAGGCACAGGTAAAACTTCGGATTGGAGTCGATTTAAGGAATGGAAAAAATTACACCCTGAAAAAAAATGGCTATTAGCCGGTGGGCTTGGTCATGAAAACATCGCGGATGCTTTGAATGAAGCACAGCCCGACGGAGTTGATCTAAATAGTGCTGTGGAAGAAAGTCCGGGCAAGAAATGTCATCAAAAACTTGAGCAATCTTTTTCGGTTTTACTTCAATAGTTTGTGTTTCTCTAGTTCTTAAATTGTTTGGTCAATTTTGCTAACTGCTTGGGATCCAAACCACTCAAGTCAGACATGTTTCCTGCCCCGCTCAGAGAATTCATCATTTGTTTCATTTTTCCACCTTTCATCTTTTTCATCATTTTTTGCATCTGGGTGAATTGTTTGATCAATTGATTAACATCCCGAATTTGTACACCCGATCCTTCGGCAATTCTTTTCCGTCTCGACCCGCCGAGAATCCTAGGTAATTTTCTTTCCTCCTTCGTCATCGATAAAATAATCGCCTCATGTTTGTCGAGCGCTGCTTCCTCCTTATCGCCGACTTGGACATTCCCCATGCCTGGAAGCATCTTTGCGATCGATCCCATAGAGCCCATTTTTTTCATTTGCTTCATTTGGGAGAGAAAATCATCAAAATCAAATTCTGCCTTGAGCATTTTTTCAGCCACTCGAACAGACTCTTCCTCATCCAAGTTTTCCTGAGCTTTTTCGACCAGAGAAACAACATCGCCCATTCCGAGAATTCTTGACGCAAGACGATCGGGATGGAATACCTCGAATTCATCGATTTTTTCACCAACTCCCAAAAACTTTATTGGAGCTCCAGTGACTCTTTTCATTGAAAGAGCAGCTCCCCCTCGAGCATCTCCATCCACTTTTGTTAAAATTATTCCGGTTAAATCGAGTCGTTCGTGAAAGGTCTTTGCCACATTAACAGCCTCTTGGCCTAAGGCTGCATCGGCCACTAATAAAATCTCATGCGGATTGATTTCTTTTTTGAGAGATTCCAGTTCGCCAATTAGATCGTTGTCGATTTGAAGCCTGCCTGCGGTGTCAAAAATTACAAAATCTGAGCCATTTTTTTTGGATTCTTCCCAGCCTGCACGAGCGATGGCAGGGACATCCTTCGACTCTCGGTTTAAGTAGCAGGGAAAATTTTCCTGCTTGGACAAAATTTCCAATTGATCTATCGCTGCAGGACGATAGACATCACATGCAATCAGCATTGGATTTCTTCCTTCTTTGGTTACTTTTTTGGCTAATTTCGCACTGGTGGTGGTTTTTCCGGCACCGTGCAAACCAACCATGAGAACTCTTAAAGGGCGGTCTTCTCTTAACAGTGTACTGCCTTCTCCAAGTAGTTTGACCAATTCATCGTTGATTATTTTGATTACTTGCTGTCCGGGTGAGACTGATTTGAGGACTTCCTGACCCAAGCATGCCCGCTTAACTTCATCTACGAATTCCCGAGCAGTTTTGAAATGAACATCGGCCGATAACAGAGCTTTACGTACTTCCGCCAATGCTTCGCTGATATTTTCTTCCGAAAGTTTTCCTACACCTCGAAGGTTCCGAAGAGTACTACTTAGTTTTGCAGTGAGTGAATCAAACATAATAAACTCATAACATGCCAGTGATCCTTATGTGGGTGAAGCCATAAATTTCGATTTATCTTTCCAAGTTGCAATGAAATGAAATCTGAACACAATAGTCAGTCCTTTTCCCTTCCAATTATGAAGATTCTCATTGCGGACCGAATTTCCCCTCTCGGGGTTGAGTTTTTACAAAAGCAGGATGGCTTACAAGTCTTAGAGGCTTATGGGTCGTCCACTGAACAAGTTCTTGAACTTGTGAAAGATGTTTCGGCGATTATCGTCCGAAGCGATACTAAAATAACTCGCGAAGTGATTGAAGCAGCGACAGAGCTAAAAGCAATTGGCCGAGCCGGTGTTGGAGTAGACAACATAGATGTGGATGCATCCACGGAAAAAGGTGTCATTGTCATGAATACACCTGGTGGAAATACTATCGCCACTGCGGAATTAACTTTTACTCATATGCTCTGCGGCACTCGAGATGTAGTGAGGGGAGCAACTGGAATGAGAGAGGGGAAGTGGGAACGCAAACAATTAAAAGGGGCCGAATTACGTGGTAAAACTTTGGCTGTATTAGGTTTAGGCAGAATTGGTGCAGAAGTTGCCAAGCGGGCATTGGCATTTGAAATGAAAGTTGTCGCATTCGATCCTTACCTTACCGAGGATCGTGCGAAAGAATTAGACCTTGAAAAAGTAGAGCTCGAGGATGCTTTTTCTCAGGCCGATTATTTGACCGTTCATATGCCCTTGACCGATGAGACAAGAGACATAGTCGATGAAGATGCTTTTGCAAAAATGAAGGTTGGAGTAAGGGTATTTAATTGCGCCCGTGGAGGGATCATTAAGGAAAGTGCACTTGTTGAAGCTTTGAAAAGTGGAAAAGTCGCCGCTGCGGGTCTAGATGTCTACCAACAAGAACCCCTTCCAGATGACCATGAATTTCGTCAAATTGAGAATTTGAATTTAACTCCCCACCTAGGTGCTTCGACCGCC
>PBSV01000104.1 GCA_002726435.1 Opitutia bacterium
GGATTATCAGCATGCTTCAAAATAATCCTGGTTTCCTGAGGTATTTTTTTTCGTATCATTTTTTTGAAGTAATTTTAGACTTGGCAGGTATTTTTGATTCAACAAGCAGGGCTTTCTCATAACTTTTAAAGCCCTTTGAGCCATTGAGTTTATCTTCCAGTAAAAGATCAGCGAATTTATCTACTTTTTCAGCATCAATATTTTCATAGGTTTCTTCGTCCACCATCACAACTGGGCCCTCTCCGCAATCAGCAAGACATTCCATAAACTCAAGAGAATATTCACCGTCTTCACGCACATGGCCTTCTTTGACCCCAAGTTTATCTTCCAAGGTCTTACAAGTCCCGTAAGAACCACGCAAAGCACAAGGCAATGTTCGGCAAACCCGAATATGCTTTTTTCCCCAAGGTGTTTCGCGAAGCATGGGATAAAAAGTAATTAGCTCCTGAATATTTATGGGTTCCAATTCAAGTCGGTTCGCGATCCATGCGCAGGCATCCAAATCAACCGCACCAAGTTCATCCTGAACTAAATGAATGACCATCAATGCAGCACTCCTTTTTTCAGGGTACTTGGGAATGACAGCATCAATTTTTTGGAGTGTTTCCTCAGAAAGATTCATGGCATTGGTGAAATTAGCGATCACATTCGCCCATAACAAAATCCAAACTTCCAAGAATCACCGTGATGTCAGAAAGCATGTGTCCGGGAGCTAACTTCTCGAGAATACTAAGGTTACAAAAGCTGGGCGCTCTAATCTTCATTCGGTATGGAACACCTCCACCCTTTGAAACAACATAAAATCCAAGAGCTCCCTTGGGATTTTCAGCTTCAAAATAGATTTCTCCCGAAGGAATTTGCGGGCCTTCAGTTACAATCATGAAGTTTTGGATTAGTTCTTCCATGGATGAAAGAATCTTTTCCTTGGGCGGAGCAAAGATTTTCTTTGCATCCTCGGCATACCAACTACCGCCCGGGAAATCAGCAATTACTTGCTTAATGATTCGGAGACTCTGGTTCACTTCCTCAATTCTGACAAGGTACCGGTCATAACAATCACCACGAGTACCAATCGGAACATCAAAATCATACTTTTCATAGCCGGAATAAGGCTTGTCCTTGCGGAGGTCCAAATCAATCCCTGATGCTCTTAAATTTGGACCAGTCATTCCGTATGCAAGTGCGTCTTCCTTTGAAATTTGACCAATTCCCTCCGTTCGGTCGATGAATATACGGTTCCGGGTAAGTAACTTTTCAACTTCACTGGTGGCCTTGGGCAACTCATCACAAAACTTGGAAACTCTCTCCAGCCAGCCCTCCGGTACATCACGGGCCACGCCACCAATCCTGGTGTAACTCGTGGTGAAACGGGCACCGGTTAATTCTTCAAATAGAGTGTATAATTTTTCACGTTCGGTGAATGTATACATAAAAGGAGTCCATGCTCCTGCATCCATTCCAAAAACACCCATTCCAAGCAAATGGCTCGATATACGGGCCAATTCGCAAACTAATACACGGATCGCCTCGCATCTTTCAGGGACTTCCACACCGGCAAGTTTTTCAACGGACAAAGCATACGCGACATTATTTGCCAAGGGAGCCAAATAGTCCAAGCGGTCAGTGTAGGGAACAAATTGATTGTAGGTCATATTCTCCGCAATTTTTTCATCCCCGCGATGCAGGTAGCCGAGAACAGGCTCACATTTTTCAATTAGGTCACCGTTCAATTCCATGATCAAACGAAGAACCCCATGTGTCGTGGGATGGGAGGGACCAACATTCAGGGCCATTCTCTCACTTTCAATTTGCGAAGCCCCCTCAGCACCCCGTGCGGCAACATCACCAATTGAAATTTCTTTGGTCGTGGTGCTCATTTGGATTTTTCCACTTCTTCAGTCCAACTTTCATCTTTGGCCCTAGGTTCAGAATTACTCATCGGGCCCGATCCGGAGGTAACAAACGGACCGCCCATCATTGGGGCTGGTTCGACAGAGGCTTGCGTCACTTCCACAACATCGTCTGCCGGGAGTGGGGTGTCGATACCCGCCAGTGGAAATTCTTTGCGAAGAGGAAAATAAGGGTATTCATCCCACATTAAAATACGCTTTAAGTTTGGATGGTCGGTGAATTCTATGCCGAACATGTCAAATGTTTCACGTTCATGCCAATCCGCAGCAGGAAAAATCGAAGATAAACTGGGAATTTTAGGAGACAATGAGTCAGTACAATCGCACTTAATCCTTAAATAATCATGATGAATGCGGGAATAATAATGGGCAACAACAGTAAAACGGAATTCACTCTCCTCGCCTTGATCGATTGCTGTCAAATCGGCAAGAAGTTCAAAAGTTTCCTCGTTTCTGAGGAACTTGGCAATTTCGACCCAGTGCTCCGGGGGACATAACAAACAAAGACAATCTTCATGGGATACCTTTGTAAGAAAAGTATGTTGTTCCAACAAGCCCCTGGTGAAATCCTCGTCAATCATTTTGCAGGTAAGGAACCGGAAGGATTTGCTTTAAGAAGATTGCTTGCGGAAGACTCATTTGCGATTTTGTCCTGCAATTTCATCATTGCGTCAAGAAGTGCTTCCGGACGAGGAGGGCAACCGCTAACATAAACATCGACGGGGACAATATTGTCAACACCCTGCATCACGGCATAGGAACGATACATCCCCCCGGTCGATGCGCACGCACCCATTGCCACCACCCATTTAGGATCTCCCATTTGGTCATAAATTCTTCGCACTACTTCCGCCATTTTGTAGGTTACAGTTCCAGCAACAATCATGCAATCTGATTGCCGGGGTGAAAATCTCATAACCTCCATTCCAAATCTTGAAATATCGTACCGGGAGGCAGCAGATGCCATCAATTCAATGGCGCAGCAAGCTAGCCCCATCGGCATCGGCCAAACCGAATGTTTACGAATCCAATTAATTACTGCATCAGCTTTGGTAACGACAACATCACCCTCCACTTTCCCATTGTAAGCAAGTTCATTAGCAATCATCTACAATCTTTCTAACCGATCTTTTCCGACAAGCAAACCTCAAAAGACAATGGTTTATGAATGAATGATTTTTTTCTTATCCTCCAGTAACTTTGCTAGCTTTTGAGCGTTGACGAAAACATCACTCAAAGGCATTTATATACACTTCTTCTAAGAGGAGAGGTGACAGAGTGGCCGATTGTGCAGCATTGGAAATGCTGTGTACCGCAAGGTACCGCGGGTTCGAATCCCGCCCTCTCCGCCATGTATTGCCGACCCGTTTAAGATTCGCGGATAAAGACCCTAGCATTTTCGGAAAATACCGCTTCTGCCAAATCGAGATGAGCCGGTGCCGAAATTGCCTCAGTACCGGAACCAGCTGTCGCTTTCCCGGTCAATAAAATCGAAGTTTTTCCGTAAAGATTGATCGATTCTCCATCGGCAGGGGCCGAAACTTCTCCTTCGTTGAGCCATCTCCTTAACTTCATTTGGTGCCAAGAATTGTAAGGCTTTTTGTTCCCGAGTAAATTTTCCGCAAAGCGCATTCCGGCAGTTTTCCATAGACTCCCGGAAAGTTCCGGGGATTCAGAAATAATTGCCTGCATCGATGCAGTGGTTAACCAGAGGGCCGTGACGGAAGAATCAGCCACGACATTAGCGGTGCGTGGAATACCAGCCAAAACAGCCATCTCTCCGATCACCGCTCCGCGACCCATTATGTCCACGACCAAGTCTCCAATTGAGACTTTTACGCTTCCGCGGGTAATTACAATCATGCCGTCTCCCTCATCCCCCTGCTTCATCACGGTATCTCCGTTATTGTAGGTGCGGGGTTCGGATACTGAGACGATTTTTGCAATCAAGGATTCTGGCATCCCCTTGAGCCAGGTGACTTCACGCAGGACCTCCTCGGGTTCAGGAATACGAAGTTCAAGTGAGCTCTCCATCACCTCTTTCATTCTCTCCTCTACCGCAATAATCAACCTCGATGCCTCGTCCGCCTCCAGCATTCCCTCCGCCTTCAATTTCTTGATCGTATTGCGCTCATGATTAAGCACTGAGCGGATTGCATCCTTGGTCTCGATTCCAACGGTGGCCTCGGGATAATTTTCATGCATATTTCTAATAAATTGCAACCCGGTCAACCGATTTTGCCTGATCTCGTCCTTCAACAAACGAATCGTTTTTTGTAATTTTTCAGGATCACCACTTTCATCCAGCTCTTTAGCCAAGGTATCGACCATTTTGGCCATATCTTGCTGAGCAACCACAAATGCTTTTGCTGAATCGTAACTAATTGTTATGCGATCCGTGAAATGATTTCTTAACAAAGGAAGGTCCTTAAATGCCTCGGTTAGCTTACTGACCCCACATATTTTTTCCAGGTATCCACGTTCAGTCATGGGAACCTTACCCTGTAAATCAAGAAACTCGCTTAAATTATTGTCCAAGGATGCTACTGCCTGAGCACTGAGCAAACCAGCCTTGAACTGAGCCCAGTAACTGGTCCTTTCACGCTCCAACAATCTTCTTCTGGTTTCCGCCAAGGTGTCCATTTCCGCGAGTTCGTCTGCGGTTAATGGATACGCGACTGGGTCGGGTAAATAATTACGGACTATTCCCCAATTTGCACCACTGAGAAAACGGTCGTCCTTGAGTAAATCCATTTCCTGTTCGCAACCATCCGCAACATTTCCGGAGGCGTTGGAAAACATCAATTTCTTGACCGCCGGTAATTTGGTCAACCCAAGTGCATTCACCAACGGTCCCACCGTGGTCGCGTTAACCAGAAGTGTGAGTAATACAATCCCGGAAATTAAGAAAAGAAACTGGTCGCGCACTCGAGATGAAATTCCGATTAGAGAGGCCTGCGCCACGGCATTTTTTCCCTCCCCCAGTACAAGCACTACCTTTTCTCCACTTTCCAGCCCTTTTCTGATTTCAGCAGCCTCATTTGTCGTTCGACTGCCAAGGTATTTTTGGGCACTCTCAGAGGGTTGAGAGATAGAGACAATCTTGCCTCCCTGAACTACCGCTTCTGCATGAGCCAAGGAAACCCCTTGGTGCCAGTTTAAGTCGGTCTTAGCGGCAAACTCATCCGCCTTGTCCTTATCCACAACGAAAACTGATGTGGTTGACTCCGAGTATCCCTCTCCACTGTCTTCAACAGAAAAATCGTAACGGTATTGCTCGGTGTAAACAACTAAAGCCAAGGCTAATCCAATTGCTCCTCGCAATGCTCCCCACCAGACCACAATCGCATCCTTGGAAGGAAGTCCGTAGCCGGACTTTCTCATAAAAGGGTAAAAGAATCCCATATTAATACCACGAACTAAGTGAATGACTACATAGACTAATCCAAGAATCGCAAAATCCATGCCCGTTGGATTTGCATTTTGTGCAATCACAACACCAACCACAATGAAGATGATAACATTTGCGACGAAGGCAATCAACTCCCAGAACTCATGCATGAAATGCTCGACCTCCGGGCTGATTCTTGTCCTTCCAATACCAGCCATTACAATTCCAAGTGCAACGAGTCCAAGTACTCCAGAAACATGAAAGAAATGCTCGCAAATAAAGAATACTGCATAGGAAGTGACCAAAACAACGGTAATTTCAATCATTGGATCATTGAATACTTTTCGAACCCAAAGAATTGCCACTAATCCAAGAAGCACTCCAATGAGTCCACCGGCAGCCCCGATCTGTCCAAAACCAACCGCTGCACTCCCCAGAAAGCTACCGGTTCCCAGAAAAGCCTCAGCCCCGGTGACCACACCGATCAGCAGGACAAAAGCAACAATCGCAGTTCCATCATTCAAAAGAGATTCTCCTTCAATCAAAGTTCCGAGTTTCTTACTCGCTCCCAATTCCTTGAGCAGGGCAACCACCGCCACCGGATCAGTCGCACTGACCACAGCTCCAAAGAGCATCGATGACAGCCATATAAACGCACCGGCTTCACAATTCCAATCGGCCAACACTCCCCCTTCCCCACCAAAAAATTGAATCAATGCAACAAACAGAGCCCCAGTTATACAGGTAGCCGAAACGATTCCCGGACCCGCTAGGTAAAAGGCATTAAGAAAGGATTTTTTAAAAGTATGAACATCGAGGGCAAATCCAGCCTCAAAAATCAAAATAGGAAGGAATACATAAAGAATTACATGCCCATCCAAATTTCCACCCCATGTAATTGCCCCGCTCAATGTATCAATAAACTTGGCCATCAAGCCACCGGCCTCTTCAGTATGATCCCCATGATGACTGCCTCCGTGTGGACCCAGTTCCCGATTCGCAAAGCCCATACCCAGTCCGATGAGCAGGAGTAATACAGTGAAAGGCAGGGGAATCCTTTGCAGGAAATGACGGGTGGCCGCCCCGATTACCAAGGCCATGATTAGGAAGAACAGTCCGTATAGATAATCATGTCCACCGGAAGATGCTAAAAACAAGGGAAAGGAAAATACAGAATTCATTTTTTAAAATTGGTTCTTTTTAATTATTCACCCAGACGCAGCAGGCGACTGGGAAATGGTCGGTTGGAAGAAGGATTTTCATCCTCTACTTCCGTAGTGATTGATTTCTTTAAACTGGTTTTATCTTCTGTGACATTAACTGGAACTGATACGATATTTGCTTTCATTCTTTTAGGATTTCTCCCCAAGAGTTCGAACAATGGATTTTCCTCCGGTATGTTGTATCCGGATACAACCTCCTTTTCAGTGTGAACTGTTTGGGGGCTTTTATCAGTTGCACTAGGTATATTGAGTTCTACCTTTGGCAGCACTTCAAAGGAATCCACTCCCTTTGCATCCCCCACTTCTGCCCCGTAGGTCACACCGATTGAATTCCCCTGAGCGGTGGAAACGCTCTGCAAAGACTTTTCGAAGGATTGATTATTTGGAAATCCCGAAATGAGGTAAGAAGTATTCAACAACTTCTCAAGATTTACACTCACCTTCTCTCCCAGTCCGCGGCCTCCCGGCATCACAAAAACTAATTCACCGGGAACCAAACCGGTTCTCTCGCCCGACTTAAAATCAATCAACTCCAAACGCCCGAGGACAACCACAATCTTTAATCCGCCATTGGTTTCCACTTCCATTAAATAACAACCCACTCCGTTCAGTTGAATCTTGGATTCGGGTGCTTCCACAACCATTGTATTCCCGATTTTTCTTGAGCGGATCATAATTGATCCCTCGCTCAACTCGATGGAATCCTCAAGCAAAGTGAAACGGGTATCCGAACCAAATCGGAATTGAAAGCCGGAAGAAAGAGTTTCGATCCCGCTCCTTGGCCTCACTGAGATCGATTGATCCTTGGGAAGAAAACTCGCTTTTGTCAAAGGAGTCGAGGGTTGTCCCTCCATTCGAACAACCGCCCCTTCACCTTGTGAAAGAAGCAACAAGTGCGAAGACTGCCCGAATAGGCAAGTGCAAGCCGCAAAAGTCGCGACCAACAGAAAAAGAGACATTCGCATATCGATCGATCAAAAAGAAGGATCAACAGAAGGTCAAACCTTCAAAAGAGAAATTTCTTCGGACCGAAAGACTGTAAAATTGATGAACTGGAATATGTACTATCTAAAACAAATCAAAATTCCAATCTTTTATAAAGATCGAGGAAAAGTTCAAAACTGAAAGTTAGCACTCAACGACATGCCGTAATCAAAGGCCCCAAATTGAGAAGACGGACCCAGCAGGGAATCTCCGATTGAATTCGTCGACATCGAGGAATAATTTACAAACAATTGCAGGGCAAATAAATCACTCACCTGCCACATAGCGCTGAGACCTGCAACCAGGATCAAATCATTTCTGCCCTCATGTAAATTCCGTAAATAATAGGTGTTAGTCAGACCGATTGTGGGAGACAGCACCAGTTGATTATTTTCCAGGAAAGTTTGAATCAGACTGAAAGTCAGGGAGCTTTGAATATTGTCACCGTCATCCGCAAAAATGCCGGGTGCTTCAAACGAGATTTTCTTGTTGGTCGCGGAATATTTAATTCCTCCATTCATCATCAGAAATGTGGTTTCCCCTAGAAGAAAGATTTTCTGAATCCCAAGGGAGGGAGCCACGGCGTCGAACATTTTATCCCCTGAGAATTGACTGTGTAGAAAATCATACTCCATCCCAAAGCTCAGCGACCATTCCTGAGGAAATCGAAATTCGATCCCC
>PBSV01000105.1 GCA_002726435.1 Opitutia bacterium
AGATTACGAGTTTGAGATTTTGATCACGACGCGAAAGTACATAAAGGTTTATGCCGGCTGCGTCGAAGACGCGAAGGACAAGGCGCTTGAAGTTGCGCGTAGTCGCATGGGCGACGACTTTCATTCGCTGCAGATCATTGAGGTGGATGAGGATGCGCAGAAATGAGCGATCTTTTTTACCGCGCGATCAAGGCGCAAGACAAAGCTCAGCTGCTGATGCGGCCGCGCCCAAAGAAGGGGCAAAACCAACAGTTTCATCGCGCGCTCACTGAGCAGCAAATCGAAGACGTTTTGAAGTTGTGGGCTGATGGCGTGCGCAAGGTTGCCATCGCCAGCATCACGTCACTGGCGCAAAACAGCGTTTACAACATCATCAACCGCTACGAGCTCGTTGAGGGCCGCGTAACTCACATCAAGCGAGAGATAGAATGAAAAAGAGTATCGACGACGCTACTCCAGCTGAATGGAATGCCCTGCGCAAACCGCCAGAGCACTACACCCAGGGCAACATCGAGGTGATCGAGGTGATCCGCGACACGCTCGACAGTGAGCAGTTTAAGGCGTATTGCCAGGGCAACATTCTAAAGTATGTCATGCGGGCCAATCACCACCGCCAGCCGACCGTCGAGCATCTGCGCAAAGCGCGTGACTATTTGAATTGGTGGATCGACGAAGAGGTGCAGCCGTGATTGTGACTGAGGCAAAACTGACCGAGATCACTGGCTACACCAATGGCCAGATCAGGCATCGTCGGTTGCAAGCCTGGGACAAAGGCGTCCACTATTGGGCTGATCCTGCGAACACGACTGTCTACGACTTGGAGGCAATAACGGCATGGCAGACAAAAGAACGACCGGCGTCTATGAGCGCAGAGGCAAGTGCCAAATCAAATTCATGGACGGAAAAAAGCGCGTCACGGAAGTCCTCACGCTCAATTACACGCCAGCTAACATAATAAAAGCCGCGCAGATACGAGCGCGGCGCATCAAAGATTTACTCGAAAACCCGCACGATGGCAGACCAGAAGGTCGCAGCCCTACCTTTGGCGAACTGGCGCAAACGCGACTCGATATACTAGAGCGCGGCAAACCGAGTGCTAGGCGTAGCGTCAAAAGCAGACTAAACAATTACTGGATGCCTGAGTTTGCCGATTGGCCAATCACGCAGATCCGCTATGGCGACGTGCAAGAGATGATGCGCGGGATCTACCGCAAGCAGCTGGCTGCTAAAACGCTGCGCGAAATCCTAAACGACGGCGGCAGTGTCTTTGAGCTTGCAATCAAAAGTCGCTGGATCACAGAAAACCCATGCAGCCTGATCAGCAAAGAGATCAAAAGAGAAAAGCGCGAGATTGATCCATTCACTGCGGACGAGATGAAGCAGCTGCTTGCAGCCTTGCCAGAGAACGTGCGCATTTTTTACTTGATTCGATACCACTGCGGCATGCGACCTGGCGAGGTGATTGCCTTGCGCTGGTCTGATTACAAAGACGGCATGTTTCACGTCCATAAAAGCCGCGTATACGGCTCTGAGGGCACCACGAAGACAGATACCGAGCGCATGGTGCCCGTACACCCTGCCGTCAAGAAAGCCCTCTTAGATGCCCCTAGAGTGCTGCATAGCGATCACATTGTGAATAATCAGTATGGTCAGCCGTTTACGAGCAGTAACAATACCGGGCGCGCATTAGTGCGAGCGATGCGAAGCACTGGGGTTAGGTATCGTGATCCTTACAACGTGCGCCACTCATGCGCTTGTAGGATGCTAGAGGCAGGCATGAAACCAGCCTACTGCGCCAAAATACTAGGGCATTCTGTGCAGACGTTTTTGAGCACTTACGCGCGATTTATTGACGCTGATGCGGACGCTGAACAGGCCGCCATCTGGGCCACTGTTGAGTAAAAGTGTCCACGGAATGTCCACGCGACTAATCTGACAACAAAAAAGTCAATCAAATCAATAGGTTAAATGGGGTGGACGATGGGGCTTGAACCCATAGCCTGCTCCTGCAGCCGACTGTAGCTTACTGTGAAGCCAATGAAAACAATAACTTACAAAGGTGCCTTACTGTGGCTTGCTGTGAAATGCTGTATTTAGCCGTAAAAGTGTCCACGGATTGTCCACGCTACACCAAAAGATTAAGTGTCGAAGACGACGCCAGCTGCTGCACTTCAACGCGCCCATCCTTGGCTGTGTAGAGCGTTGGTTGAATCGTCTCAACAGCCTCACGCACAAGCTCGCCCTCGCCGCCAGTACGCAGCACTTCCTGGCGCTGCACGGCGACCGTCTTCCATGTGACTGGCGCTGGCGCGCTTGTCATTGAGACTTCCATTACTGGGCGATCACTGCCTGCGTAGCGTTCAACCCGCGATCCATCGCGCCGCTGCTGTTTCCTTCCAAGTAAGCAGGCGCGGAGCCGGTTAAATTGCCAATGGCCATTGGGCTGGTCGCTCTTGAGAAAACTGCCCCGACGACGTTTTGCGGCAAAAATAGGCTCAGCGTTTCTTGCAACGATCTGCCGCCAGCTAACTCAGCGCCAATCTTGCGCACTGCATTTGGGTCAGTCTCCGTAAGCATTCGCGCGAGCTCGTCGGCTGTTGCTTTTAACTGACGGTCTTGCAGATCTAAGCCTTCTTGGCGCAGCGACGTCTGCAGTAACTCTTGCAGACTGGTCGGCAGACCGCCGACAGATGCCTGCTCGCGCAAGCCTCTGATGGTTTCAGCACGCTGAGCGGTCGCTGAATTCATGCCAGCCTGCTCTACGCGCGCCATATTGGCCTCGCGTGACAAGTTGCCCATAAACTCAGTGAACCGGTCGTCTGCATCTGGCCCGTCGAACGTAAGCCTAAGCAGCGACTTGCGACGCGGGCTCTTGAGCATGTTTTGCGCTACGTTCGCTGTCTCTGGAGATCGCTCCATCTGATCTTGCAGCGCGTGCATTGCGCCAAGTCTAAATGCTTCTCGCTCTGACTTACTGTACGCAGCGATCTCTGCTGCAAGCTCGTCAGGGTCAGCATTTAACATCTCACGGCCACGCTTGAGACTGTCCATCATGCGACTATCGCCTGCGTATAGATTGCGAGCTCTCGCATACATTGGATTAGCTGCGTCTATCTCATCGATAAATGCGTTGCGCACAGAGCGCACTGATGCGACTTCTGCAGCGCCGGCACCTGTTTGGTTCGTGATGTTTGGGAATGCCAAATCATCAATGCCCATTTTCATAAAGTGCAAAAAGCGCGTGTTGATTGCGTCCACTTTCTGGCCGTCAGGGCCGAGAATGTCGCCAGACTCAGCAATAACGAACCTGTCCATATTGCTCTTTGGGTCTTCGTTTCGCGCAATCCTAATCGCTCTTTGGTAGGCGTTTTGTGCTGCATCCGTTTGGAAAAATTGGCGCAGCCCATCGTTCATTGGCACGTCTCTTTTGTACGCTTGACCGTAAAGGGTATTCGCTGACTTGCCGCGCGCCGCTTTGAGCGCCATAAAGTCATCGTAAAAACGACTCTGTGCGCCAAAAGCGCTCTGCAGTATGCCGGTCAGTCTCGCAGGTCGCCCGGCTTGCCTTTCAGACAAGTAGCGAGAAGCGCGCGATTTTGCTGGCCCAGGCAGCGTAGCGAGCGCGTCAATGAGCACGCGCGTGTTTTCGCCAATGTCGGCCAACGTCACATCATTGCCCATTCGATTGGCAACGTATGTGATCGCCTCTTCTGGCGTTGTCAGGTCGGCTTCAATTGCGTCACGCATCAAGCGCCTGGCTTGATCACGGCCCTCTCTTGCTGTCTTTGCGTTTGATCTTGCGGCTGTCGCTAAATTGCGAACAGGCGTTGACAGCATGTCTGTGACTCGCTGTAGGCCATAACCAGTTGCCCCACCAAAGAGTGCGTTTATCCCGCGATCCTCGGCACTTTCACCGCTACCAGCGCCGGCCACAGTACCCGCAACCAGCGCTTGTTGGCCTCGCGATAAAGACGGTGCAGCCCGTAACAAATTACCGGCTCGCGTTGCACTCAGTGCAGCGCCAGCACCACCAGTAGCTAATGAGGTGCCGATAGCGCCAGCGGTTTCGTAGCCCATTGCTTTCAATGGGTTGTCTTGGCGGTATTGGTTTATAGGTTCGCGAATCTGCGAAAGGTTTATGTCATAACCGCTAACAGGCTCTTCGCCTCTTTTCGCACGCTGCTCACTGAGCATTTCTGCTGCGTAGTCAAAATCGCCTTGGCCAAACATTGCGCCTATCTCGTCGCTCAAGTTTAGCGACCCGCCTTGCAGTACAAGCGCAACCTCTTCGGGCAACCGACCCTGATCTAACGCTTCGAGTGTTTGTAGACCTTTTGCGTTACCTTGCTCACGCATTTTGTTTTCATTAGCGCGTAAGATCGCTTTGAGCTCCGCTACTTCTTTTGCCAGATCACCCATTAGAAGCTCCTGCTACGTTGCCTAGTATTGCATCGGCAGCTGCTTCGCCTGTCCCTGTCTCAGCAAAGTTTGGCCCTTTTTCAAGCAAGTTGAATTGACGCCTAAGTTCAAGAGTTTTTTGTGCGAAAGCTGGCGAGCGCCTAGCTTGATTCATATGCTGCTCAAACCTGACCTTGTACATCGCTGGGTTGCTAATTTGTAAATCAGCGTTTTCAGATTGGAAATCAAGCGAAGCCTCATACAACGCTTTGTTTCTGTCGTTAGAGAATTCCAGCGTTTGTAGAAGCAGCCTGTTGCCTGCTTCACTTTTGCCAAGGCTTGCGGTCGCCTCAATAATAAACTGCAAGTCTTTGTCTGTCGGGTTAACACCCAGTTGCTTAACAAGCGGAATAACAATCTGCGCCGACAAAGCGGCAAACAATTCGCCAGGGGCAGTTTTACCAGCATCAAAGCCTAACGTGTTTGCAATGCGTCTCGCTTGCAGTATTGCTTCTTGCCCTGCGCCGGTCTTTAGCGCGCCGCTACCAAGCAATTCTTGCATCAAACCGACTTGCGTATCGCTTGAGTAAGCGAGATTGCTTGCTTCGCGATACTCGCTTGCTTGCTTGTTAAACGCTTCAACGCTTGCTTTGGCTGCAGGGTTTGTCGCTGTGTTTATGTTGGTCTGCGCTTTGCGTCTATCGAGGTAGCCAAAGTAATCCTCTGGATTATCTAACCCTTGCGCAAACTGATAGCTGTCTGTTTCAGGATTTTTGAACCGCTGATCGTATTCGGTTAACAGTTTAAATGCGTCTGTAGGCGACTGTTGTACAGTGGAAAGATAAGCGCGCTGGATTTGCGCAGGGTATTTAGTTAAATCGACACCCATTGCTATCCGATCAGCTAAAGCCCGACGCTGCCTTTCCTCATAAGTATTGGCGTAATCCAAGCGTGCCGCGTTGCCTTGCAATCGCCGCAATGTGTCGGCTGCACTCTCTCTTATGCCGAGCGACTCCTGCAGCGGTCTAACCAATACGTTTTGGAAAGCGTTAGTAACGCCTTCGCCAAATGAGCCAGGCGCTTGGAATTCACGCGGCTTGGCATACTCCGCAAGCAGTTGCTGCGCATTTGTCATTTGTGGCTGCTGTTGCTGAGCCGCCATTTGCTGAATCTCTGGAGAGATTTGAGGTATGGGCACAGGATTGTTAAGTGGCAGACCTTGCATCAAAAGACGCTGCTGCTCTTCGGTTAATGCTTCTTGCATTACATCAGCCCTCTTTGCGCTGTATTAAAATAGCCAGTAGGTAGTTGTACTGCTCGCTCTGCAGCGCCGTAGTCAGAAAGACCTTGATTCATAAACGCCTGCATGCGTTGGTCTCTTTTTGCGCCGGCAATTTCTTCATCTTCAAGAGAACCATCCATTGCCATGCGAATGCGCTGCTCTGCGTATGCAGCTGGGTCTTGCACCAGGCTGGTCAGAGAATCAAACTTTGGCTGCACTGTGTTCATAACGTACTCGCCAGGGTTGCTGACGGCGTTCGTAATGTTCTCAACCTTGTTGCCGAGTAACTCGCGCATAGTGGGCTCGTCAGGCTTTATGGGTTTATTCTGGTCGTCCGCATCAGTCAGCAGCCCCATAGGCGCGCCAACCTTTCCAGCCATTGTTGCCATCATCTTGCTAAACATTACGCAATCCCTAAGTTAAATCCGCGCCCACTGCTTTCGCTCGTCAGCGGATTCGGTAGCAAGCCAGCACCACTACGAAGCACGTCAAACATGCGGAACGGGTACTCTCTTTGCTCAGCAAATCTGCGATAACGATCCTCTAGCAGCTGCTGCGCTGCCGCTTGCTGCTGACCGCCAACGCCTTGTAGCGCCGCGGCGTCCGCAAACTGCGTACCGCGCAAGTCGCCGCCAAGGTTTGCCAGCTGAGCAGCTGCGCCCTGGCGCATGCCAGAAGCCGTCATGCCGGCTCGCTGATTAGCGAGCGCCGCCTGCAAGCCTGCGTCTGCGTTGAAACGCTGAGCGTCAAAGCCCAGCTGCTGGTTGCGCAGCGCCGCGTTCTGGTTAGCCAAAGCCGCACGCATCTGAGCGTCTTGGTTTGCCAGCTGTCCGCGCTGATCAAATTGCGCTGCTTGAATCTGACCGGCTTGCGTCGCCTGCTGCGCTGCCAGGTTATTGGCTGCGTTCAGCTGCCCGGCGCGCATAAAATTGGCAGCTGACGTGGTGTCGGCCGCTAGCTGGTTTTGTGCGTTTCTGGCAGCTGCTTGTTGATTCAAGCTCTGCGCCGCTAGGCCGCTTTGCAGACCCAGCTGGGCGCTGCTTGTGTCGGCGGTGAGTCCAGCGCGTTGGTTCGCAAGATCTGCTTGCTGGCCAAACTGCGCAGTCTGCATGCCAGCCTGTTGGGCTCTGTTGAGATCTGCTTGCGCCTGCTGCTGCGCGTTCTGGAAGCCTTGTTGGCGTAGATTCACTGCCGTGCGCGCTGCTTGATCGGCAAAGTTTCGGTTAGTCTCTGACTCGACCAGCGCCTGGCGATCGCCGCCAAACGCGCCAGCAGACACTGCACTTGCTGCGTTTTGGTTCTGAGTCATTTGCCGGGCGCGGTCTAAGTCGCCAAGCGCCGCGTCGATTACGCCAGAGTCGTATTGGTTTTGATAAGGCGACAAATCTGTTTGCGCCAGGCTTTGGCCCTGCACCGTTTGACCCTGAACCTGCTGCGCATTGATTGGGTTTACGCCAACGGCGCTTGTCTGACCAATCTGTTGCGCGTTCACGCCTTGAGATTGCACTTGCTGGTTGCGAATCGGATCAAAGCCAAAGCCAGTCTGCACGTTTGACGCACCGACATTACCAACCTGCCCTGGCGCAGTGATCGAGCCGGCGTTGACTTGCGCAGGCTGAAAGCCGGTCTCTGCTCGCGTCGTCGCGATGGCGTCGTTTATTTCGCCCTGGCCTACGCCGGCACGCGCCGTGTTTGCGGCCATATTCAGGCCTTCCAGCTGCGCAGGCGCTAGCGGCGCGACCGTTGCGAAGTTGTAAGGCGAGTATGGCGTTCGGCTAACCCGCTGACCTTCGCGAAATGTGCCGGTTAGCAGACCTTTGAGCTCTGGGTCGAATGACTGCTGCGAGCTTGATTTGTTTTTACCCATGCTCATTAGCGCATACCTCTCATATTAAAGTTGCGGAAATCGGGCACGCCCATGTACGCCGTGTTACCGCCAGCGAAATCAAGAATTGGCATTGATGGCGCAACGCCCATGCCCTCGTCGGCCGGCACTTGCTCTGGCCGTTGGTAGCCCAGCAAGCCTTGCGCCCGTAAAGATCCAGAGCTTCGATAACCGAGGTTTCTTGCTCGCGCATCAGGCTGGTAAGCGCCTTCTAACATCATTTGGTAGTTGGTTCTTGCGTCTGCCGGTTGCGTTCTGCTCATTGACCCGCCAGCTGCGTACCGAGCTTCTTCCTCGGCTTTTTGCCTGGCTGTTTCTCTGTCCTCTGACTCTGCTGCCGTTTCTGGCCTATCCATTTGCACGCCCGGCAGCGCAAAGTCTTGGAAATAGCTTTGATCCGGCTGAACAATTTCAGTGCCGGAACCGTAAAAGCTCTCAATCGCTTGCGGCGTAGTCACGTCTCTGACCATCACTGGCTCTTGTTGCTGCTGTTGCTGCGTCGCCGCCGGCATACCTCCTTGCAGCATCCCTTCTAAAAGTTCTGGGTTCGTGCGCAACAATTCTTCAAAACCAATGCTTGAGCCGCCGCCTGCGCTGCTGTCTTTACTCATATCTGCTTTACCAATGTTATGTGGGCTTCTTCCCAGTC
>PBSV01000106.1 GCA_002726435.1 Opitutia bacterium
AACTTATTTCCCTCATTTTGAGATTATTTTAGTGAAGAGTCTTGGTCTTTGTCTTGACTCAGGCATTGTCATCGAACAAATTTCCCATCTTACAAGTAATTGCCTAATAGGTCGGGCCGTAGCGCAGTCTGGTAGCGCACTACGCTGGGGGTGTAGGGGTCGCGAGTTCAAATCTCGCCGGCCCGACCAATTTTCTTTGTATTTATGAATCCCTTGTTCGAAGAAGAAATTATCAACCAACCAATCGGCTGGATCGGACTGGGTGTGATGGGAGAACCGATGGCTCATCATTTACTAACCGCAGGATGTAAGTTAAACATATTCACCCGAACGAGAGAGAAGGCAAAGAGATTGGAAGATAGGGGTGCAGTTTGGAGAGACTCCCCGGAGTCCGTTGGGCGGGAATCAAACTTAGTCTTTACGATGTTAGGTTATCCCTCTGAGGTTGAAAGTGTACTTTTGGGGAGTAGGGGAGTGGTTGAAGGCATAAGATCCGGTTCGGTGGTCGTTGATATGACGACTTCGAGTCCGAAACTTGCTCAGGAAGCGGCGAATGAAATGAAAAAAAAGGAGGTATTATTTTTAGATTCACCAGTCAGCGGAGGAGATATTGGAGCAAAAAATGCAAGTTTGGCTATTATGTGTGGTGGAGAGAAAACCGGTTTTGAACGGATTTTTCCTGTCCTACAGAAACTGGGAAGTTCAATCGAATGGTTTGGACCCTCAGGGGCAGGGCAACGAGTAAAAATGGCCAATCAAATTTTAATTGCCTCTACCATGATTGGAACCATTGAATCTATGCTCTATGCAGAAAGGTCAAATTTGGACCTCACGCGGGTGATCAATCTGATCGGACAAGGAGCAGCAGGTTGTTGGTCACTCAATCAACTCGGTCCCCGAATTGTCAGCAAGGACTGGAGTGCAGGGTTTTACATCAAGCATTTTATAAAGGATATAGAAATCGCATTGGAGGATTCGAGACGTATAGGCCTTAACTTGGAAGGATTAAAATTGGCTCACCGATTTTATCTTTTAGCCAAAGAAAAAGATTATCAGAACGAGGGCACTCAAGCCTTGGCAAAAGTGCTGAAGGAACTTAATTCCTAGTTACACAAAGTCTTTGAAAAGAAGGTTTCAAAAATCTATCTATCTGATAAGATAGATTTTTTATTTTAATTATGGCAACATTAGTAACTGGAGGAGCAGGGTTTTTAGGAAGTCATCTGTGCGAGCGATTGCTTGATAACGGTGAAGAGGTCATATGTATGGATAATTTCTTCACCGGCAGGAAAAAAAATTTATTGCACTTGATGGATCATTCTAATTTTGAACTGGTCCGACACGATGTGGTGGACCCATTCAAGGCCGAAGTGGACCGAATTTATAACCTAGCCTGTCCAGCCTCCCCTGTTTATTACCAATTCAATCCAATTAAGACCGTCAAGACATCGGTCGTGGGTGCGATCAATTCTCTAGGCCTAGCTAAAAGAGTGGGTGCCCGAATCCTTCAGGCATCGACGTCTGAGGTCTATGGCGACCCGGAGGTACATCCGCAACCAGAGAGTTATCGCGGGAATGTAAATCCAATTGGATTGCGTGCCTGTTACGATGAAGGAAAGAGGTGTGCGGAAACCCTTTTTTTTGACTACCACCGCGAGAATAAAGTGGATGTCAGAGTAGTTCGGATTTTCAATACCTATGGCCCACGCATGCTTCCTAATGATGGAAGAGTGGTCTCAAATTTTATCGTACAAGCCCTCAAAGGAGAAGATTTGACTTTGTATGGAGACGGTTCACAGACTCGTTCTTTTTGCTTTGTCGACGACTTGATCGAAGCGATGATCCGTACGATGGAACAGGAAACAACTGTTGGACCGATCAATATTGGAAATCCAGTCGAATTTACAATTCGTGAATTAGCGGAGTCTATTTTGAATAAAATTGATTCTCCTTCCAAAATTATTGAGAAACCCCTGCCTTCTGACGATCCCACGCAGAGAAAGCCAGATATTTCTCTCGCCAAGCAGGTCTTGGATTGGAACCCTAAAGTTGATTTAGGGGATGGATTGGATCGTACAATTCCCTATTTTCGCCAATGCTTGAACCTCTGATTCTCGAGGCATTTTCATGAATCCAATTGCTCCTTTTCAAAATATTCTCAAGGCCCTCAAGGGGCGAAATCATCGTAAATACTTGAAAAAGTGTGCCCCTGCTGTAAGGCAAATCAACGAAATTGAAAAGGGTTTGCAAAGCCTGAGTGCAGATGAATTGAAAGCAAAGACACAGGAATTCATGAGTCGGCATCAGAAAGGTGAAACCCTCGAAGAACTTTTGCCCGAGGCATTTGCGGTGGTTAAAAATGGAGCCCGCAGGCTTTGCGGAGAGACGATCAATGTGTGCGATCATCCAATCGAGTGGCAAATGATTCATTATGATGTCCAATTGATCGGAGGAATGGCTTTGCACGATCGTCACATAGCTGAAATGGCAACTGGTGAAGGAAAGACCTTAGTTTCTACCTGTCCGCTTTATTTAAACGCGTTGAGTGGTAAAAATTGTCAACTTGTAACGGTCAACGATTATTTAGCCCGGCGGGACTCACATTGGATGGGTGCATTGTTTGAGTATCTTGGTCTGTCCGTAGGATGTATACAAAATAACATGCCCTCTGCGGAACGTCGTGAAATGTACACCAGAAACATTACCTATGGCACCGCATCCGAATTTGGGTTCGATTATTTGCGGGACAATGGAATGGCCACATGCGTGGAGGACCAAGTTCAAAAGGACCATTACTTTTGCATCATCGATGAGGCAGACTCCATTCTTGTGGATGAAGCACGGACACCGCTTATCATTTCCGGACCGATGCGAGAAGATCATCCGCTTCCATTCATGGAATCTAAACCATTAGTGACGAAGCTTTTTGATACACAGTTAAAACAATGCAACCGACTAGCCGAAGAGGCGAAGAAGTCTTTGGAGATGGACGGTTTGGAGGAGGAAGCGGCGGACGAAGCCACTGCCAAGCTTTATCAGTTGAAGCGGGGAATGCCCACTCATCGACAATTCATGCGGTTGATGGAGGATGCCGTGATTCGTAAACGCTTTGAAAAGTTCGACCTTGATATGAATTCGGACTACAACAAAGAACGGGCCCATCAACTCAAGGAAGATCTCCATTATGTCATTGACGAAAAAAACCAGCAGGCCGATTTGACCGAAAAGGGAAGGGGATTGATCAGTCCCGACGATCCTGACGGGTTTGTTATCCCCGATCTTGCTACTCTTTATGTGGATATTGATCGTAGGAGCGACTTGTCTGACGATGATAAAAGAAGGGAGCGGGAAGACGCGGAAAAAGATTTTCAAGTGAGAAGCGAGCGGATTCATACTGTTTCTCAGCTCTTGCGAGCCTATGGGCTCTATGAAAAAGACAAGCAATATGTCGTCCAAGGTGGGAAAGTCATGATCGTTGATGAAAATACCGGACGACTCATGCCCGGTCGAAGATGGAGTAATGGATTGCACCAGGCGGTCGAAGCCAAGGAAGGGGTGACGATTGAAAAAGAAACGAAAACCTACGCGACCATTACGATTCAAAATTATTTTAGAATGTACGACAAATTAGCTGGGATGACTGGTACTGCTGAAACCGAGGCTGGTGAATTTCATGATATTTATCGTCTTGGTGTGATGGTCATTCCGACTCATCGAAATTGCGTGAGAAAAGATTTAAACGATCTTATGTTCAAGAGCCGCAGGCAAAAATTTAATCAAGTCCTGGAAGACTTGAGCGAGGCAAATAAGAAGGGTCAACCAGTCCTGATTGGAACCGCGTCCGTTGAGTCCTCCGAAGTCTTCAGTCGAATGCTGAAACGGGCAAATATCCGGCACACTGTCCTCAATGCAAAATTTCATGAAAAGGAGGCAGAAATCGTTGCACAAGCTGGACAAAGAGGGGCTGTGACCATTGCTACGAATATGGCCGGTCGTGGAACTGACATTAAACTGGGCGAAGAGGTGAAGGAATTGGGAGGATTACTGGTACTGGGCACGGAAAGACATGAATCTCGAAGAATCGACCGCCAACTTCGCGGTCGATGTGCTCGTCAGGGAGATCCCGGGGCTTCCCGTTTCTATGTTTCTTTGGAAGATGATTTAATGCGCTTGTTTGCGAACCAAGGAGCTTTGTCCAAAATGCTTGAAAAATCTTTCGGGGAGGACGAGGTGCTCGAGCATGGTACTCTCGACTGGTCAATTCAGAATGCTCAAAAGAAGGTAGAGCAACAAAATTATTCAATCCGAAAGCGCCTGCTTCAGTATGACGATGTTTTAAATCGACAGCGTGAAATTATATATTCGATTCGAAACGATGTTTTATTAGAAGAGGACCCCAGTAAAATTCTCCTCGAGCTAGTGGAAGAAGAACTGGATGCGAGGTTGGAAGGGGTGCCGCTCGATGAATTCAAATCCACTGCTATTGAAAATATGCCAGAAATGGAATCTTTGGTTGCGACCTGGGTGAATGTTACCTTTCCACTTTCAGTCCAAATCAATGATTTGTTGGAAAAGGATGAGGCAGATGTAAAAAAATTACTCTTTGAAAAAATAACCAGTGCCTATGAAGGTAAGAGAAAGCTGGAAGATCCAGATCAAATCCATGGTCTGGAGCGATATGTGGTGGTGAATGCAGCTGATGTTCATTGGCAAGATCATCTGACTGAAATGGAAGAACTTCGAAGAAGCGTGGGCTTACGTGGCTACGGACAGAAGGACCCCCTCAGCGAATATAAGAATGAAGCCTTTCGTGCGTTTGAAGAAATGATGAAGGCGATGCGCTCCGAGGTTTGTTCGGGAATGTTTCGATCTTCCACTAATCTTGCAGCTTTTGAAAACATGCTCTCTTCTTTGTCTAATGTCGCCAAAACAACCGGACCTGATCCTTCTTCCGCTGCCGGATTTGATCGTTTTTCAAGCCCTACAAGGGGTGCCCCGCCAATTGATACAAGTGAGGCACCGGAAATTCCTAAAATCGCGGTTCCGGTTGTTCGTGATTCTCCAAAGGTTGGAAGGAATGATCCTTGTCCCTGTGGAAATGGGAAAAAATATAAAAAGTGCTGTGGGAGGGGAGTTTCCGCTTAATTCCGGTAGAGCTTTGCAAGTTCTCTCCAAGCAAGCGGATCGATTTGTTCCGGGCGCAAGGTGGTAGATAATTCCGATTTTTCAAGCCAGTTCAAAACCTTGTTTTGATCGGTTGGTGCGAGTCGTTTGGCGAGTGAACCAATTTGTTTTCTTCGCTGAGTAAATATTCTTCTTATTGTAGTCCTTGCCTGATTAGAAAATAAAAAAGGATTTTTGATTCTATTCATTTGTACCAGAACGGAGTCAACCCGAGGAGTTGGGTAAAAGCATTGACGGGGAACGGGATGAATTTGCTTAAGAGAAAAAGCACCATGAAGAAAAATACAGAGGGCATTGTAATTTTTACTATTATGTTCGGCATACATTCGGTCGGAGGCTTCCTTTTGAAGCATCAAGGTCATACTTTTTGGGATTTTTCCGGTCGCTAATACAGCCTCGATCCATGGAGAGGAAATTGCGTAAGGAAGATTGGCAACGATTTTAAAATCCGTACAATTTTGAGGAATTGAACCAAGGGGAAATTTTACCGCATCGCCATGGAGAGGGAAAAATTTCTTCAGTTCTATCCATTTTTGAAGTTTGCTTTGCAAATGACCAAATAAACGGGGATCGATTTCCACCGCGTAAACATGCTGCCTGGATTCCAGCAGTTCCTTAGTCAATGTACCTAGTCCGGGCCCAATTTCCAATACCAGTTCCGCTGGTTCAAGCCCTGCCATTTGAATAGATTTTTTTACGATATTTCCATCGATAAGAAAATTTTGCCCAAGCTTTTTGATTGGGTTATGCTCGATTGAACGAAGTAATTTTCTAGTTTCAGAGGGCGAGAGGGGCATGCTTTAAAAAATTGAGAATTATTCTCACCCACCTTCTTTCATTTGTTGAATGAAAGATTCGGGATTATCTGCCTTCATTAATGCTTCACCGCAGAGGATGGCATCGGCTCCCGCCGCTCTAGCCCTCCATGCATCTTCTGGCTCCATGATTCCACTCTCACTAATTTTAATGATATTTTCCGGAATCATTGGAAAGAGTCTTTCCGTAGTCTCCAAATCGGTAACAAAGCGAGTAAGGTCTCGATTGTTAACCCCTAAAATATGAGGTTCGTGACGAAGTGCCTTTTCCAGTTCCTCTTCTTCGTGGATCTCATAGAGGCAGTCAAGACCGGCTTGGTCCGCGCACGCTCGAAGAATCTTAAGGTCTTCATCTTCCAGTGCCCGTACAATCAATAATACTGCCCGGGCTCCTGCTTCGAGTGCTTCAAGCACTTGAATGGGATGAACCATGAAATCCTTTCTTAGGGTCGGAATGACTTTTTGATGCTGCCTTAAGAAGTCATTAACTTCCCATAAATCTTCTAAATTTCCGCCAAAGTATTTTTCGTCGGTAAGTACAGAGAGTGCATCAGCCTCCGCGTTGCTGTAGGTGCGTGCTTGTTCGAGAGCGGAAATATTTTCTGCAATTGATCCGGCGGAGGGTGACTTTCTCTTGATCTCTGCAATGACCGCCAGTTCTTCTTTTTCAGCAAGGGCATCATAAAAAGAAATTCCGCCGGAGATTCTTTCCCCAAGCCGGACTAGTTCCCGTTCCGAGACTGGGCGTGCCCGTAACGAAACCTCGTTTCGTTTCCAGTCCATGATTTCAGCTAATTTGTCCATGTGTAAAAGATCATACTTGTAAGTAAGTGGAGAATGAATTGCATCTATCTCCTTCGTGTAGCACAATGCACCAGGATGAGTGAAATACAACGACTAAGAGAAATTGTAGCCCAACTTCGGGCACCGGATGGCTGCCCATGGGACAAAGAGCAAACTCATGAATCCTTGGTTCGTTGTATGATCGAGGAAGTTTCTGAGACCTTGGAAGCGATCGACAATCAGGATTACCAGCTTATGGAGGAAGAATTGGGTGATCTTTTATTACAAGTTGTTTTTCACGCACTTTTGGCGGAGGAGCAGTCAAAATTTGATTTGGAGGATGTCGCCCGGGGGATTAACCAAAAATTAATTCGGCGGCACCCACATGTTTTTGGAAACATTGATGATAAAATGAAATCATCGCAAGAAGTACTGGATCGATGGGAAGCGATCAAGGCCCAGGAAAAAAAAGAACGGGGCATCGTGGAAAATGGGGAATCGATTTTTAAGAATCTTCCGCCCCGTCTACCGGCACTCTTATTTGCTTACGATGTTTACAAACGGGCTCACAAGAATGGACTCGAAAAACATGGTGATTGGGATGAGGAATTATTGTCAAAAAATTCTGGTACTTTGAACGAAGAAAAAGCGGGTAAGGCACTTTTTGAATGGGTAGGGGCTTGTCGAGAGTCGGGAATTGATCCGGAATCCGCCTTGCGAAAATTTGCTGCTTCTCAGGTAGAAAAATTGGACCGTTCTACTGCTGCCGATTAAAAACTTGTATCATCATCCAATGAGCGAGTGGCATGAAAGAATTTCTTTTCATTCTCAGGGTGAGGTCTTATCAATCGATTGTTTGATTAGAAAATCCATCCGTGCCCGTAAAATAGGACTTCGACTTACCGGAGTAGGTCGGGTCGTGCTTACCCTTCCCCAATGGGCATCTCTATCCACTGGCAAGGATTTTCTCTTTCAACAGGAAAAATGGATTCGTTCCAAGTCCAACGGATACTCTGAGCCAATTTCCTTGTCGCAGTTTTATTCTACAGGTGAAAAAATCTGGCTAGATTCAACACCCAGAGAAATTATTTGTTCGATTTCTTCGAATCGTACCCAGACTGGTCATCGAGTCGAAGGGGATAAAGTGCAGATTTTCACCTCGGATGCCAAGGATCCTGAGATCGAATTATTAGAGGCTTCCCTGTTACTTGGGAGAGAGTTTTTGCCCAAGCGATTGAAGAAATGTGAAACAAAGTCCGGCTTAAAGGCGGAAAAATGCAGGGTGGGGAATCAGCGTTCTCGATGGGGATCTTGTTCAACAAAAAGAACGATTTCCCTCAACTGGAGAATTCTAATCTTACCCTATGAACTTGGTGACTATGTACTTTTTCACGAGCTCGCTCATCTTAACCACATGAATCACTCCACTCAATTTTGGGATTTTTTAGAAACGCTAGTCCCCCACGCAAAAAAAGTTGACCGAGAGCTTTCAAGACTGGGTAAGTCAGTCTTTGCAATTGGGCAAACTGTTGGAAAACATAATTAATTGGAAGGACCAAGTTCCCATGAAGTTTTTCCTCCAAGTGCCCGCAAGTAGGGAAGAGCGTCTCCGTCGTCTTCGGCGATATCGACGGGTGTAATGCCCTCTTTGCCATACCTTGGATTAACTTCCAGGTCGTAGGATAACGCTTTTCTGACCATCGATTTCTTTCCGGAAAATGCGGCCCCGTGCATCATGGTGTATCCGTCTTTCGCCCCGAGCGTCGGGTCGGCGTTTTGAGAGAGTAAAAAATCGACCATTTCTTCTTTTCCAGAGACAACTGCAATTAGAAGGGGTGTAGCTCCAAATCCGTCTAGTTGATTGATTGAAGAACCATTTTTTAATAGTTTTTTAATTTTATCAATGTCTCCAAGACCGGCGGCGATATGCATCGGATTATTTTCGGAAACTCCAATCTGTGTGAGTAATTTAACAATTTTGGAATGCCCGCCAGCAGCAGCTAAATCAAGCATATTGGAACCATGTATGTCTATGGCATGCGGGTCTGCGGAAAGCGCAAAAAGAATTTCAAGAATTTCTTTTTCTCCCCTCAGGGCAGCAGTCATACATGGAGTTTCTCCTTCTTCGGTTCTGGCATTAACATCGGCACCGTCTTCGAGAAGCAGTTCTAGAACTTCCCGATGCCTTCCCCAAGCGGCTGAATGTAAGGGGGTGGAATTGTGTTTTCCCTGGGTGTTTGGATTACCACCGTTTCTTAACAAATAATCCACAAATCTCAGGTTTCCTTTGTAAGAGGAATAATGAAGAGGAGAATGCCCAAAGCGGTCATTGGCGTTTATTAAAGCACCGTTCTTTACCTCGTCAGTGAGGGATTCAAAATTATTCAGGGCAATTGCCCGATAGATTCCCTGGTTTCTACGATCAATTAATTCCTGCCCCAAATGATTCATCAAAACTTCCCAACCTTGGGAGTTCTTTTTACGAAGTTTTACATTGCCTAGTAGCCGATTTTTTTCGGACCGAATGCTAAATTTCAAGAAATCGTCTAAAATATTGACCGTTTTATTTTCGATGAAAGATAAGCGGTTGGTTTTGCGTAGAGACTGAGTGAGAAGGTCGATCCTAATTTCTACAGCAATCGGATTTTCCTGTAAAAATTTCCTTTGGGCTTTGGAAACTTTCTTAATTGGTTTTTCAGCCTCAATTTCCCTGACATAATCCCTCGAGGACAACCACAGCGAGTTATTTTTTCGGAGAAGTTTTAAACCTTGAATTTCAAGGAGAAAATCAAGGGAATTCGAAGAATTTAATCCAGCCAAAAGCTCTCGAACTCCAAATTTTTTTATTGTGCGCGCACCCAAAGCAAAAGAGCTATGCAAATGATCGAATGCTGGGACTTCTTGGTTTTTGGACGTTTTCGGCAAAGACTTGAAATCTCCACCCGCAAAAAGGAAATCTCCGCTGTAGGAACTTAACATATCGCGAATGGAAACGTCAAAACCTGGCAAAATACTTTTTTGGGTAAAGTTTCCCCCGGAAAGAAATTTCAGGATTTCATCCACTAGGGAAAGAGTGAACACTTGAAAATCATTAGTTTCGAAACTGAGTCTTCCCAAGATTGGCGCATCGCCAGGTAAGAGATCAATCATGTTGCTTAAATTGAGGGGAGCAATTGTCTTCTCAACTTCAGACAAATAATCTATACTGGAAAATACAACTGATCCTTTTGAAGATTGAAAGTGAATGCCAACCGGTCGATGAGTAATAGTATCAAATGCAGGCAGTGCATTCTTCCATGAACCAGCGGGAAGGAAGTCTTCAAGCAAACGAGCAAATCCAGTGCCATCCCAATACAAAGAAAGGTCAGATGTTTGTGCAAGATGAGCGCGCAGGGATTCTGGTAATTTCGATTTGCTGGGTTTGAAAAAGTTTTCGACTAGTTGATCCAATTGGAGTTCAAAGGCGGAAACTTTAGTTTCCTGTCTATTGGAGATTATACCAATGATGTATGCAGTGTTGTTTTTCCTCCCAATCTCATAGGGCAGTCTAGGGTTGGCGAAACGGGGGAATTTACCCATTTTTTTTTCAAAGCCTAAATTTTCAGCAAAGTTAGATAAATTCTGGTCAATTTTCTCTGGGTCATTGACGGTGCTGGTAAGTCCGAAAACGATTGAAGGTTTCTGGTTTCCTTGTAAACGGGCAAAAAAATGAATGGGTGAGCTTAATTTTAAACCACTCGCATTTGGGTCAATAAGCAACTGGTCAATTAATGGAAATCGAACGCGCCAGTCCTCTAAAATAGGGTTCCATGTTTTACTCGTGAGAATTGAGGATTTATCAATGATATTTCCAGTTTTCATGGAGAGGAGCAAAAAAGAGTCAGATGGAATTCGATGATTGGTCGCAGAATAACTCTGAGCTCCTACCTTGGATGCGGGGCAAATACTAAGTACGATGAGAAAAATAAATACTGAACGAAAGATCGAATTTGTCATAATATCTTAAACAGGCTAACTTGCGTCATCCATGAAACAAATTATCTTATCAATATCAATTTCTTACTCTAAGCGAGGATAAATCATTATGTTCACTGGTATCGTTGAAGAAGTCGGTCAAGTATTGTCACTTGTGGAAGAGAAAAATTCTTGGGTACTACACATTTCCAACCCCTTTCCTTCTATGGATGGGTTGGATGAGGGAGCAAGTTTAGCCTTAAATGGTTGTTGTTTGACTTTGAGGGAAGATGCAAACAAAGAAGCCTCTTTTGATTTATTGGAGGAAACCTTAGAAAAAACAAATTTGGGAGGTCTGAAATCGGGTAGTCTATTAAATCTGGAGCGCTCTCTTCAATCCAATGGAAGATTGGGCGGGCATTTTGTAACTGGTCATATTGACGCCTGTGGTGAAATTCTGGTTTTCGAAGAACAAGGAAAAAACTTGTACCTTCAAGTTAAGGTCCCAAGTACGCACACACATTACCTAGTCGATAAGGGATGTATCGCGATGAATGGATGCTCGTTGACGGTTTGTGATGTCACTGATGAGTCCTTTGCTGTCTGGCTAATCCCTCATACATTGGCGAAGACCAATTTGATTACTTGCAAAGTGGGAGACTTTCTAAATCTCGAGTTTGATCTTCTTGCAAAGTATGTTGAAAAGTTTTCACTGCCTGCTTTAGAAAA
The DNA here is from genome assembly GCA_002726435.1 of Opitutia bacterium. Lineage (GTDB taxonomy): Bacteria > Verrucomicrobiota > Verrucomicrobiia > Opitutales > Seribacteraceae > Seribacter. The sequence goes on from PBSV01000106.1 coordinate 11,466, forward strand.
AAAATAAAGCTATGAATCTCGTAGATGCATCCCATTCTCTTCTTGAAGAATTAAAACGTCAGCGAAAAGAAGGAAGGTGTGATGTATTTGTAAAGGAAGAGAGTCTATCACAACTTGAAAATGCATTATGTTCTCTCGGCGACCCAGCTTCTATCCTGGAATCATCCGGGCAGGAAAAAGAGATCAAAGAGTCGGTTCGGTTCACTGAAGAGGTTGATTCTTCGTCCAATTCTGAACCTGAGGTTTTGGCTTTCCCGGAAAAAAGCAGTCCGACTCATTTACCTGATCCTCCCATTTTTAATTTGCCCAAAGGAGACAAAAAAATGCAATGGGAATGGTTGCAGAATAAAGTCCTGGGATGTGAAGTTTGTAAGCAGGAACTGAATCCAAATGGAAATATTGTTTTTGGGGTTGGGAATTTGAATGCCGATATCTTTTTTTGTGGCGAAGCCCCGGGAGCGGAAGAGGAACAGGCTGGAATACCTTTTGTCGGACCAGTCGGTGAATTGTTGGACAGGATAATAGAAGCGATGGGAATATCTCGGGATTCAGTATACATTGGTAATGTCATGAACTGGAGACCGAGTCATAACCAAGCTTTTGGAAATCGTCCCCCGACACGAGAAGAAATGGCTTTTTGTATGCCGTATCTCGAGGGACAGATCAAAATTGTGCAGCCTAAAGTATTGGTGGCACTAGGAAAAACTGCCACCGATTCCTTGCTTGGACATGATCCGAAAAGAAGACTTTCCGATTGTCGCGGATTATGGAATGAAGTAAAAGGCGTGCCTTTAATGGTCACCTATCATCCTTCTTACCTGCTTCATAATCCCAGTAAGTTGAGTAAGAGAAAGGTATGGGAAGATATGCTACTGGTGATGGAAAAGTTGAAGATGCCTGTAAGCAAGAAGCAACGCGGCTTTTTTATTCAGCCTTGAATGTGACTGAAAAAGTCAAGACCTTGATTGTATTGGCGGGAAGGCCTCCTTCCATGGATTTATTAAGCTGGCGGTATGAAGAATCTGACAGAGTGATTGCCGTAGATGGGGGGTGGCAACCTTTTCAGGATTCAGGATTATGTCCTGATGTTTTAATCGGGGATTTTGACTCTTGCCCTGACATCAATGGTTTGCGGCAAGAAAATCCGGGACTCGAAGTCATTCATTCAATCGATCAAGAGAATACAGACTTTGAAAAGGCTCTTGTTTGGACCGAAGCAAATACAGCAACTCAGGAATTAGTTGTATTGGGCGGTTTGGGGCAAAGGTCCGATCACTTCATCACAAATCTTTTAATTTGTTGCAAAATGAATCCGGATTGGTGTGTCGTCTTTGATGATCCGAGTGAATGGATAAGAAGGGTTACTCCAGATACACCACTATCCTTAGTCGGAAGAAAGGGTTCTGTATTGAGCATTCTTCCGCTGACTCCATGCTTAGGTGTTACTTCAAGCGGATTAAAATGGAACTTGTCAGGCGAGGAGATTTCGTTGTCCAAAAAACTTGGTCAAAGTAATTTTTGCGAGTCTGACCATGTGGAAGTCTCCTGCGAGTCTGGGAACCTATTTGTTTTTTTATCGAAACCAATCCAATCGGATTGAGCAAAAAAAAGACCCCGCTATCCGAGGTCTTTTACAAAGTACTTTTAAAAATTATTTATATTGTGGAAGGTGCCCCCGATCCATTGCTTCCTTGAAATAACGCTCAGGATCACGCTTCCAACGACGTTCCGCACTCGAAGACCAAAAATAGATTTTCTTTCCGTTGTATTCAATTGATTTTGAATTGGGATTAACAATGCGTTCAGGGTAAATGGGGCAGAATCGTTGATCGAGTAATTTGACCTTATCAACACCAAGTTCTTTTTTCTGCTCATCTGAGAATTTTTTTGCTAACGCCGGAAGGGCTTTCACATAATAAGCGGGCGCACCATCAAAGGCTTTGACGCAAGCACCACAGCAGAAATACACTTTCACTCCCATGAGCTCAGAGAATTCTTCGGGGTCAATTGCGTCGCCGAGCATCAAGGCACAATCTTCGTGGTTATCCGCAAATGCAAAAGTTGAAATAAATAAAAGAAATAAACTGAATGGAATTGTTTTCATACTATATTTAATGTCTTGAAAATTTGATTTTATCAAGTCTTTCATGTTATATTTTAAAACTTTTATCATAGACATCATCTTAGGAACGAGGGGTTGACTAGTCCTGAAACTTACTATCTCCCTTGTAATAGAAACTGAAAAGAGTGAAAAAACCTGATCCATTAAGTCGTCTGGACAGACTGCATAATCTGTTAAAAGAAATCGAGGATTACTTGGTGAAAAGTGAATCTGCCGCTGAAGCAGTTTCTCCTGACAAAGGATTGGGAAGGCTATCAAGAATGGAAGCCATGCAGGATCAACAAATGGTTTTGGAATTACGAAGAAGGCAAAAACGAAGAAAGCTTGATGTGATCCATGCAATCTCAAGAGTTGAACAAGGAAAATATGGAAATTGCATATTCTGTGGTGGGCTGATTTCAGGGGATCGACTGGATGCATTCCCTGAGGCCCAGGCATGTGTGAAATGTGCCTGAAATTATTCGAACTTTTTCCTGTCCCTTTTAAAAAGCTTGCGGTGTTTGTAACTGGTCTCACTGACCCGTTTTCTCCAGAGACGAAAACTTCCCGGCTTCAGAGTTTTTCTCATGAGTACGATTACTTGGGCCTCTGTGAAACCAGATTTTTCAAGAATTTCCTCAAAAGTAATTCGGTCTGCCCATGCCGCCCAAATCACCCAGTCATGACCTCCTTTCGGGGGTTCGGTTTTTTTGACGCGAGTCTCTGGTAGTCTTGACTTTTTTGGCACCGTTCAAAATTTTAGTTTAAACTATTCATATCAATAACAAATCGGTATTTCACATCGCTCTTGACCATCCGTTCGTAGGCAATATTAATTTCTTCCATTTGTAACATTTCAACCTCTGAAACAATATCGTTAACACTGCAAAAATCGAGCATTTCCTGGGTTTCTTTTATTCCTCCGATCAATGAACCGGCTAATGTCTTTCGGCCAAAAACAAGTTGACCGGCATTGACGTTAAATAGCTCGGGGGCACCGACCACGCACATAGTTCCGTCGATCTTGAGCAAATCAAAGTAGGGATCCAGAGAATGTTTTACCGGAATGGTGTTCAGAATGAAATCGAATTGACCATTATGTTTGTTTCTAGAAACAGTGTCTGTTGAAAGAATTACTTCATCTGCACCTAGTTTTTTTGCATCTTCACCCTTGCTTTCTGAAGATGTGATCATCACGGTATGTGCTCCCAGGGCGTTTGAAAACTTCACCCCCATATGCCCAAGTCCGCCCAAACCGACGATTCCCACTTTCATTTTTGGCCCGGCATTCCAGCGTTTCAACGGTGAGTATGTGGTAATCCCCGCACAAAGAAGAGGAGCAGTTCCTTTAAGGTCCAGATTTTCAGGAACACTTAAAATGAAGCTTTCATCGGCAACGATTCTTTTAGAATAACCACCAAAGGTAAGACCACCGGGATCTTCGGTTGGATGGTTGTAGGTGCCTACAAATCCACTTTGACAGTACTGTTCCATGCCTTGAGTACAGGAAGAACATACGCCACAGGAATTAACCATGCAACCAATAGCAGCAAGTTCACCAACTTTAAATTTGTTTACCGAGTCTCCGACAGCAGACACTTTCCCTACGATTTCATGACCCGGAACAACTGGATACTGGGTCATTCCCCAGTCGTTATTTACAAAGTGAAGATCGGTGTGACAGACTCCACAATATTCAATATCGATTTGTACATCTTCTTTACCAATGGTTCGGCGTTCAATTTTGAAGGGTTTGACTTGGTCCTTTGGTTGATGTGCGGCGTATGCATTTGTGAATGTCATGAAAATGTAAGACTAAAAAATAATAAACGCTCAATAAATTTGATTCCTCATGTTATCTAACGGTAAAAGGGGCGGGGATGCAAAAAATCTCACGATTAAATTTTTTGATACCTATTTAATCTTACAGAAAAGCCGTGATTAACTGACCCAATCAGTGAATCCAATTAAATCAGATTCCCGACCAATGCAGTAGACAACATCGTTTTCTTCCAGCCGGATTTCTGCCAGACGATGAGCCAGTAATTTTTCTCCCCGACCAATTGCAACTACGAGTACTCCGGTTTTTTCGGCCAAATCAAGTTCGCGGGCAGTTTTTCCAATTGCCTGACTACCAGGGAGCAAACATAAGGTTTCAACTTTTAATTTTTTCAATTCCGTGTGCTCGTCTAAGGGAAGTGGATCGCTCGAAAACTCACGATCTGAACTCATTGTTTTTTGTCGAGCCCGATCAATTTCTCGAACAATCAAATTTCTTGGTATTTCAAGTTTTCGAAGGACCCGGGAAAGAACTTCAAGCCCGCCCTCAACCTCGCAAGCGACCACTTCATTTTTCCCCCCGTGTGCAAGGGCATTTGATCCCCTCATGAATTGCGTACGAACAAAAACTGGAACCTTTACCTCCAGTCGATCAATGGTTGCCAATACCCGTTCCGTTGCTTGGTGATCGTTTATCATTATGACAACCGCCCGGCAACTCTCGACGTGGGCGTGTCCCAGTGCTTCTTCACTTGTAGCATCCGCATAATAGACTGGATCTCCCATTTCTTTGCCATGCCTGACATTGTCGGAATTCATTTCCAGGGCAACGACTTCTATCTTCAACTCCCTTAAACTAGAGGTTAAAAATTGTCCGGCTAATCCATAGCCAATTATTACGACATGATCACTATGCCCGACGGTTCTTTCTTCCAGTTCTTCCGCACTTCTCGCCCGCAGCAATTTTGCCAGTGGATCAAGCGCCCTTTCGCCAGCGGTAAAATGTGGAGCTTTATAAACCAGAAGTGGAGTAAGAAACATGCTCAGGATTCCGGCATTCAGTAACGGGCCAATTGCTTCACTGTTAACAACCCCCTCGCGAGTGGCAAGTTGTAAGATTACGAATCCAAATTCTCCAAATTGAGCAAGCCCGACCCCCGCCAGCCAAGCGGCTCGCGGTGGAAAGCGCATGAACGAAGCAGCAAGAATTGCCAATATTCCCTTACCGCCTAAGAATGCGACAAGTAACCAAATGACTTGACCGGGCTTTTCCATCATCACCTCGAAATCAAAAAACATTCCCAATGATACGAAAAAGAAACTTACGAATACATCGCGGAGGGGAAGAATGTCTCCCATTGCCCGATGCCGGAAATCCGTATCGGCTACAATCATTCCGGCTAGAAATGCGCCCAAGGCAAGGGATAATCCGGTCAAAGAGGTGAGGTAAGCAGTGCCGATGCAAAGACATAGAACGGTGAGAATGAAAACCTCATTACTTCTGCTCGCATCCACCGCCCGAAAAAGCCAAGGAACTATTTTTCTAGAGCAGGCAAAAAGAATTACGACCATCAGTATGGCTTTTCCCATTGCCATTCCCAAGGCTTTCCAAGTTTCTGGGCTATCCAATCCCTGACTAAGTAGTGGAATGATCAACACCATGGGCACAATGCATAAATCCTGAAAGATTAAAGTTCCTACAATGAACCGTCCATGGGGAGCATCCAGTTCATTACGTTCGCTCAATGTTCTCAAAACCAGAGCAGTACTCGAAAGTGCAAAGACGAAGCCATATGTGATCGATTCTGGAACTGTGCATCCAAGAGACAAAGCGATTCCCGTAGTCACTGCAGCGGTCACACTCACCTGAAGCAGACCACCGAGTGCAACTTGTCTGAAAATATGGCGTAGACGGGAGAGTGAAAATTCCAATCCGATTGTGAAAAGTAAAAAGACGACCCCGACTTCTGCAATGATTTCGATAGCCTCAGGGTCATGGGCGAGAGAAAATCCTTTGGGCCCGACAAGAGCGCCAGAGAGTACCAAACCGGCAATTACGGGAAGTTTCAGTCTGCCAAGTAATAAGGTAACCAATACGCTGATTGTTGCGATCAAGGTAATCTCCTCAAGTAGATGCATGAATAACGCCTACAGGGGTTACTTAAAAGGACAAGTATGAAAGCTTAGTCTAATCAAAAATAGCTGGCTTATTCTTCTTTTCGAGGATTCAGAGAAATAGTGGGGATCAGTCGATTAACGGATTTCCTGCTTTTGAAGTTCAACGAGTTCGTTAATTCCTTTTTCTGCCAGATTCAAAAGTTCATCGAGTTCAGATCGGGAATAAGTGGCTTCTTCACCCGCCGATTGAATTTCAACGAATTGTCCCGAGCCAGTCATCACAACATTTGCATCCACCGTGGCGTCCCGGTCTTCGGGGTAATCGAGGTCGAGCACACAACATCCGTTGTAGATTCCAACGCTGATTGCCGCCAAATGATCCACGATCGGGTCTTCTTTTAGCTTTCCTCTTGATAATAGTTGGCTAATTGCCAGGCGAGTGGCAAGCCAGGCACCGGTAATCGACGCAGTACGAGTGCCACCATCGGCACGCAGTACATCGCAATCAATCCAAAGGGTTTTATCAGGCATCTTTTTGAGATCGAGTACTGCTCGAAGGGCACGTCCAATGAGGCGTTGAATTTCAATATTTCTTCCATCCTGCTTGCCTTTGCTAATTGGTCGGTCCTTGCGGCTAAGTGTAGCATATGGCAACATACTGTATTCAGCAGTGAGCCAACCACCTTCAATTTTTTGTTGCCGCATCCAACCTGGCACCCGGTCTTCCACCATAGCGGAACAAATTACTTGTGTATTTCCAAAGGAGCAAAGTACAGATCCATTGGCATGAGGGGCAATATTCAGTTGAAATTGAACCTCTCTCATTTGATCGATTTCACGACCGGATGGACGAACAAAGATTTCGTCTAATTGTTGGGCAATCGGAGATTTTTCAGAATTGTCAGGTTTCATAAGTTTGTAAAGGCTT
>PBSV01000107.1 GCA_002726435.1 Opitutia bacterium
AGAAAAACAATCAAGAAGGTCGTATCTCCGTTGGTAATGGAGAGCAATCTCTTACCTTCTATCTCGCCTGCACCTCAGACGCCAAAATGTTAAAGAAAAGTGGCACGCCGTGTAGGACTCGAACCTACGACCTAAAGGGTAGAAGCCTTTTGCTCTAATCCAACTGAGCTAACGGCGCACAAACCCCCTATTTCAGCCGGGGGCACAGGCTGTTGGTCCTATCAGGAGCCGGTGGTGAACTTACCAACAATGTTCTTGTTGAAGAAACGACCTGCCGAATCAGCAGAGATAAGACCCTGGTAGACGGACTGATCGACACCCTGATAGGTATAACGACGACCGTTGGTAAGCACGACAGTGAGGGTGCTTGCGGTGGTGTTGTAGGAAGCCTCACGGATAAGGCTGCTGGTGATAGTGGTACTCATTTGAGTTTTTCCTTGGTTGTTGTTAAGTGTTCCTTTTAAGGTAGGAACAACACCTGAAGAGTGGGTCAACAGGGACTCGAACCCTGAACCTACGGGTTAAAAGCCCGGTGCTCTACCAATTGAGCTATTGACCCAAATAGAAGTGTCAGGATTTGCACCTGAAACTGGCACAGGAAAGCCCGATAAAAATAGATTAATTCCTGTTTTGTCCCGTGGCTCACCATCTTATTTAGCCCCCCGAGTAACTCTCGGGTAGAACCATACCACAAAAAGTGGCGCATAAAATGGCGGTTATAGCACTTCTAAAATGTTAAAGATGGTAGGAAGACTGGGACTTGAACCCAGAACCCTCGGTTTATGAGACCGATGCTCTGACCAATTGAGCTATCTCCCCTTGGAGTCCCTCCTATTGTAACCGGGAGGGCGGCGGCTGTCAAGTGTTTTTTTGCGTCGGGAGGTACTGTCTTCCTCCTTACCCCTGTAATATAGCCGACTGGGGAGCGGCTGTCAAGGATTATTTTCTTTTAGGAGGCTCCTGTGTCCCTCCGCATCGCCCAGCAGTCCGCCAAAGTGGCAGCCGCGATGCCAAACTCGGGCGACGAGAAGAACTCGATGGCATCCTGAAGCGCCAGCACGATAGCCTCGCGGTCGTGCTCAGAGGACAAGTCCATTTCGGACGAGTGTGTGTTCTCTTCCATCACAGTAACGATGAAAACGTCCGTCCAGCGGCGTCGTAGTTCTTCGATGGGGTACTGCATGTGTCTCTCCTTACTCTTGTAATGTAACCGGATGATCGTCTGCTGTCAAGGATTATTTCGATGAAAAAACGAGAGCGCCGTCCTTGTCGATCTTGCCGAGTTCAACGCCCTCGTGTGCGCCGTTGTTGGAAAACGCAATCACGACCAACTCACCATTTTTGTGCTCAACTTGAATCCAAGCCATTTGATCGGCAAGGGTGCCGGAAGTAGCGACAACGAATACCTCGTCTGTCCCATTGGACTGAAGGCGGAAGTCTTTGTGTTCAACGTCTTGCATGTGTCTCTCCTTACTCTTGTAATATAGCCCGGCGATCACAGGCTGTCAAGGACTTTCACCAAACAAAGTTTCCATACTTATCAACTTTCAAGCCTTCTGATTTCAAGATTTCTTCGGCAATCAAAAAGGCTGGATCGGCTTGTTCTTCTCTCAATGTATGATAGTAGTAACGAAACCTCCTGCTAATGAAATGAAGAGCATCATTTCTGCGGGCAAAACTTTTATTTAGTTTTGCTTGCTCAACACAAAAATTAAGAATTTCGTTTCTTGCTTGCACCACAACATAGGAAGTAGGGCTATACAATTCTTCTTGTTTCATCCTAAGCCTCTGTGAATGAGTTGGTTGTTCGCTCACTTCTCTCTCCTTACTCTTGTAATATAGCCCGGCGATCGCAGGCTGTCAAGGATTATTTTGTTTGTTCTCGCAAGACCCAAAACTCTTTGGGAATCTTGACCGTATGCCCATGCCCGACAGTGATGATAGCCTGCTCGCTGTCATCTACGGGCAAGAACATTTCAGCACCGGCAGAGTAGATCATTTTGCCATACGCCTCAAACTCAAAGTCTTTGACAAGGCGAATCCACTTCCTGTTCATTCTCTCTCCTTACTCTTGTAATATAGCCCGGCGATCACAGGCTGTCAAGGACTTTCTTCTTGATCGTCTTCCTGATGCCAGGGTTGATCGTCAAGACGTGCGGCATCATCGTGTGCCTGATGTAGTTGCGGCGATACTTGGTGTCGTCGTTGCTGGGATCAGTGATGGTCGGAACGCCCTTGCGGGAACACCACAGGCTAAAGTCCAACTTTTCTGTTGTGAGAAAAGGACGGATAAACTGATCACGCTTGCTTGGGATCAAGAATGGATTGCCGTTCATACTGGTAAAGATCCAGTTCTCAACACAATCATCAAGATGGTGTGCCGTAATGATAGGCAGGTCAGTTGCCCACTTGAAAAACTCGTATCTTTGATCGCGCCACCAAGCCTCGGCAGAAACACCAGCAGGCATTTCTTTTTGGCAGGTGCCGACCATCAAGTCAAGGCTGTGCTTTTCACAATACTCACGAACAAGAGCCTCTGCCTTTGGAGCATAAGGTGTGCCGTGGTTGTAATGTAGCACGACCACATCGTGGGCTCTGCGAAGAAAGTCAAGAGCCGCCATAGAGTCAATCCCGCCGCTTACAGCGACAGCAACTTGCCTTGGGATCTTACCTGTGATGTGAATCATTCTACTTTCTCCAAGGTTTTGGTATGCATCCAACGAGGATTCGTCTCTCCCTTGTATCGAAGCCAAAGGACTTTCGTGTTTGGGTGAGTACGATCTAGTCCCAACTCAACAACAAATCCATAGCCAAACTTTTGGTGTGTCTTGTTGTTGATTGATCTCACAAGGTCGCCTACTTTCATTCTTCGTTCTCCTCGAATGTACCATCCATATCGACAGCAAGACATTCCCCATCATCTTGGTGGGACCATTCAAACTCGCACCCGTTGAGTTTTAGGTGTCTTTCTAAGACAGAGTGCCCGTGGGCTCGGAGCCACATCTTGACAGCATCTTTGAGTTCACCTTTTGTAAGGTAGATTGATTTGATAGATTTGACTTTCATTCTTCGTTCTCCTCTTTGTCAAACCACTTGCCCTCTTTCAGAGTTTTGAAGATTGCACTGCCGAACACCCCAAACAACTTAAAGGCAACGAGCAGACCTGTCAAGATCAACGCTTGTTCAGTGAGGTTAAACGTAAATATGATATAGGACAAGTACGCCAAAAACCCGACCCATGCCGAAAAAGACGCCAAGTTTAGCAACAGCCCAAAAATAGCAAGCAATTGTCCAAGTTTCATTCTTCGTTCTCCTTATGCTGGTTGTTTTTCTTCATCGGCAAACTGTCTGCGAAAGATTGCCTTTGTACATAGTTCACACTCTCCGTTGCGATGCCACCAAGAGAAGTGACCACATTCCATTAGTTTTGGTCCAATGTCAGCACCTTCTGATAATGGTTTGTAGGGGCAGTTCTTTGCGGTGTGTTCTTCTTCTCCGCACTCGCGGCATTTGCTAATCTTTTTCTTTTTCTTTGGTTTCTGGACAACAACCACTTCTTCAAGTTCTGCCTCTTTGTCTGCTTTGAGTTTTGGGCAAGTTCTTCGGTTGTGTCCTGGCTCGCCGCAGTATCCACATTTTCTCATGGTTTCCCCGCCGCACAGTTGTGGTTGTCAATAGTCCAATAGACGCGCTTGATGCCTACATGCTTCATAGCAGCCGTACACATCGAACAAGGCTTTGATAGTCGAAAGTCGCCATCTTTGCCAACACGCGCAACATAGAGGGTCGCGCCCTCTGTGATGTTTCGGTCAATACCAAGGATAGCGCCGAGTTCTGCGTGAAGAGTTGCGATGCCGTCGTGGTCCTTACAGAAGCGGGAACCAAAAGAAACCAGCCGGTTCTTGTTGCTGCTGGTGTTGATGACGGAGCCACCCTTTACCAATACAGCGCCGTGCTTATAGTCTGGACTTTCTGAACATAGAGCAGCCTTGCGGGCGATCTTAAAATAGCGCGAGTTGCGACCCCTATAAGCCATAACCCGATCGACCAGCGGACCGGTATCATACTCTGACGGTGGGCACGACATTCTCTCTCCTTCGCTTGTAGATTAACCGGGCGATCGTGGGCTGTCAAGTTTTATTTTTGAGGATGCTCGAAAGCATCCAGACGTTCTTGCGTTGTAGATGCCGTGCTGGTCTATCATCATAGTCTGATGGGGCTTTCGTCCAGTTGACCAAGCAAAAGTCTATTTTTGCTTCAAGCAGTTTTTTTCTTTTTTTCGGTTGGTGGTGGTGCGAGTATGCCCTGTTGTGAGACCAAAACTCTTCCAAAAGTGGAAGTTCTACTTCTGGCTTCTTTTCAAGAATTTTACTATTAATCTCTCTAATCAACTTCTGTCTATTGGTATAAGATGATTCGTATCCTTCGCTGCGACGGTCAAAAAGACTGGCAAAAGCACCTGAAAGATCAAACTCGACATATTGATTTATGTCCTTTACTCTTTTCAACACGATACCCATCCCTTCGATTTTGCGCTTCGTGCATACAAGAGAGCCTTCTGTTATACGTTTCGCCATTTATCCTCCGTTGGCTTTACTGACGACCTCAAAGCCGTCGTGTATCATGTGTAGGAACTGGTGTGTTTTTGTGTCCAGTCTCACCAGCGCGACTGACATAGGGTCGCTATTGGAAACCTCTATGATTATTCCGTATGCCCATACTGCGTCTATAGGGAAGACCTCTCCATCATCGTGCGCCTCAAAGACTCTGTAATCTATGATCCATCTTACAAGATCGCCGGGGGAGAGGTCATCCACATAGTAAGTATGCTACTCTTCGTTTGAAAGCAACTCTAACTGTAGTTCGTCAAAGCCGCCGACAATGAATTCCTCTGGACCGTCTTCATCAAGATGCATTTTTGTAATGATTGGGTAGGTCTCCCATTTCCAACTACGCTTGATGTAGTACCGGTATGTCTTGGACCAGTCTGTCATCACCCAAACGTAGTCAACGTCCTTTTCCATACATAGCGCTTGTGCGCGTAGACAGTGGGGGCAGTCGGTCACGCCATAAATCATATACATCGTATACATTAGACGCCCCAGTATTCAGGGTTGGTCTCGTCCTCCCAATCGTCCCAGTCGTCCCAGTTCCAAGCCATTTCTTGGTCAAATGGGTTTTCGCACTCTGTGTGCTCGTGCATAGCCAGAAAGGCGTTATGGTCGTGTTCATTCATCGGTGCTCCATGTTGTGTTAGTGACGTAGACAATTTAACCGGGGGATCGCAGGCTGTCAAGGCGACGAAAATTATTTATAAATTCAATTTGGTAAATTAAAATGCTTGTTAAGTTCATAGTTTATTTCTTGTAAAGATAAAGCTTGAACATACGCAACATTATTAAAGTGAATTGAAAAGTCAATAGTCTTCATGGCATCTTTAACGTCTTGCCTTACAATATTAAAATACATTGTGGTCGTCTTTGCATCATATTCTTCGTTTGGATCTAAGTCTTCGCACTTACCGCATGAGTGCCCGAAGACAACCATTTGGAAGTTCACTCCCCTTATTTTATCTGGTCGTTTCTGGATTGTGATTTCGTCTCCTCTGTTTACTTCTACCTCTTTCTTTGTGGGTTGTATCTTTTTTACCAAACCGTGATCAGGAATCTTGATCTTTTTTCTTGGATTGTCTGTCCTCTTCCAGATCTGAAACACCGTGTTGAGAACATCCTTCTTTGATTCTCCATCAGATTCCGGTCTGTAAAAACAGTTCTTTGGCATTTCAATGTCAGAAATAAGCCGAAAATTCTTATTCAGGCTGTTATGGACTGACCACTTTCTCCAAGATTTGGGAATCAGATAACAAATGTATTCACAATGACCAGCAGCATGTTCAAAGAATTTCTTTGCCAATGAACTTGCTCTGCCGAAAGGAGGGTTTGTTATTGAAATCAAGTCGGTTCTATCAAATTCAGTTTCAAGATAGTTTGCTTCTTGTACAAGACTGTGCTTTGGTTCGATGTCATAAGATAAAATGTTTTCATCTTTGATGCCAATACGACGGAAACCTTTGATAAACTCTCCTGTGCCACCACACGGCTCAAGAATGGTACGACCTGCAAGATCGATGTGCTTGCGGACTTCGTCCAAACAAATGTCAACAACTTCTGGATTGGTGTAATATTGCTCTTTACCGGTTGTTCTTGTGTTGGCATAAGATTGTTTGTCTTTGTGCCCCGCTTTTACATTATTAGGCATTAGGCGTCCTCTGAATGGATGCATTTCCAGATACTTTCAAGTTTACAAGAGTTATTCTTGTTCCAAGACCAGCCATTGTTCTTTCTAAAGTAAAGTTCCGGTTCATTGGGGCGCTCACACTCCCAAATCTCAATTCTTTCGGGTGATACGAACACAAAGGCAAGATGATCCCAGTCTTTCACGGTAGAAGTTTCTTGGTGTTCATAATAGATTTGATTGAAGAAGAAGGAGCCGCCCTTGTTCTTGAAGGCTGTCTTCACCTCAATCTTCTTTGAGCCAGCAATAACGTCATGTCCCTTTTTGACAATCTGTGACTTAACTCCGATGGAGTTATAATAGTTCCTGACACAGTACTCGCCAAAGTCTCCTACGGCATTTTTACCAGCGTTCCTAACTTTAAGAAATGGACTCGTGCCCCAGTCAGTTTTAGATAAACGGCGAGCCTGTAGAGTATCGCTGATACTCTCTGAAATAATTGAGTGCAAAATCTACTCCTTTAATTTGGTTTTAAGAATCTTAGCTCGGTGGCGTCCGCCTTGTAGTACGACCACCACGTCACATTTAGAATATAACACATTACGAAGGGTTGTCAAGTCAGGATCGACCCATCCGTTATCTGTACATAACATAACCTTGCTTTGCCCTCGGTTAGCCAGCCGGATCGCATCGCGATAAGCGGCAGCGAGAGAGGAGTAGACGCCGTGGAAAGTGTCGTCTGTGTCAAACAAACAATAAGTATAAATCTTGGTCATTTACCACACGCTTTACATCGTGACACAAACTTCTGTTTCTTTTCTTTCATGCCAATCTTTATCTTCTTAAAGTTCTCAGCACGATCCTTTATGACCTTGCCATTGTGAAGCGCCTTTATGTGGCTACCCGTGTATGCACCGCACAACACAATAGATTGCGAGGGCACATAGAGTATGTATTCGCCAGGGTGGGGGATGTCGTCTTCTGTAATGTCGTAGAATTCCATCAGTCATCCAAGGTCATTGACTGGTCGTATGCTTTATACTTCAGTTTGGTTAAGGTATCAAGCAGATCGTTTCTGCGCAAGAGTTTGAACGCTATATTCTCGGGGCTGAACTCCATAGCCTCTGTATCAAGCCCCGCCTGCCTCATGGTGCGTATCTTTTTCTTCAAGCGGTCTACGTGTCGCATAACTTTTTCAAACTGCCCCTGGTCAAACATGACGCTTATAGAGGCAATCTGTTGTTCTATGTCGGATGCCTTCTTCTTGGCTGTGTCGATGTCTATCTTGGTGTCTGTGCGCTCTGGTTTGTCCAACCATTCTTCGTTCATAACAGAATAGACACCTGATGAAGAATGTTCCTCGCCTTCATCTTCGATATAAAGCTCTACTTCGTATCCCTTGATGGTTATGTTATGATTTTCGTTCCAACGTAAGCGCTTAGCGTCAAACATTTCCTTAACCAAATCCTTATTCTCGTCAAGTTCTGTAAAGTCCACCACAATGTGTAAATCTATGTCAGAATACTTGGACCAATTGTAGTTAGCTAAAGAGCCTGTAAAGCGAACGTCTTTTATTGCCACAGCAAATGGGAGCCCGTCGATAAAGTCGTTTGCGATCTCTATCAACTTTTTGCTGATAAATGGACGCAATTCTTCGCCCTTCCAAATGCGAGGTTCCAGTTCGTCGTTGATTGGGAATCCCTCGGGGTCAACTTCTAACACTTCAAAGCGCAGCCGGTCTGTGCCAGCGCGCTTAGTCTTTAAGTTATATGGAGCCCCAGATTGTAGGTTATTGTGTCCGCCAGTCGTAGAATAGATATCATTCTTACGACGCTGTCTTTTATAAGCCTTTTGTGCGTTGCTCTTAAATGGAGTGGGCTCTGGTTGCTTTCTTGTATCAGGTCTCCTCTTGCGGTTCATTTTTCTTTACCTCTCCTGTCGCAGTATAAATAGTCTGCCGACCATCATCGTAAGTAATAATTGTCCCATTTGTGGGGTGAGAACTAACGTGAATCTTTATG
>PBSV01000108.1 GCA_002726435.1 Opitutia bacterium
GGAAGGCAAATTCTATGTTTGGTCGCTGGCGGAGTTAAGGGACGCACTGGGCCAAGGAGACGCCGACTTGTTTGCTGAAATTTTTCAGTTTGAAAAGTCAGGGAATTATTTGGATGAAGTGACCCATAAAAAGACTGGCTCCAATATTCCCCACTTGAGATTCTCCATTCAAGAAATTTCCCTGCAGAAACAAATGTCTACCGTTTCCCTAAATGAACGAATGGAAAAAATCCGCACCCGCTTATTCAAATTCCGCAAAACTAGAATCCATCCCCAGAAGGACGATAAAGTACTCACTGATTGGAATGGCTTGATGATTTCCGCTTTTTCCCGCTCGGCTCGTGTGTTGGACGATAACAAACTTTTATTGGCTGCAAAAAAAGCCGCCGATTTCTGCCTCCGTACTTTAAAAGTCGAAGAAGGACGCCTTTTGAAAAGATGGCGCCGGGGAAAATCCGGATTACCCGCCCATCTTGAAGATTATGCATTTTTTGCCCAGGGCTTGCTCGATCTCTACGAGGCAAGTTTGGAAGCTCGTTACCTCAAAGAAGCCAAACAAATCATAGATTTTGCCTGCAAACATTTTCAGGACCGTGAAAAAGGAGGCTTTTTCTTAACTGCGGACGATGGGGAAAAACTGCTCGTTCGAAGCAAGGAGATTTATGACGGTGCGATCCCCTCCGGGAATTCAGTGATGGCTCTAAATTTGGTGCGCTTGGCAAAATTCACCGGGCAAAATAAATACAAGGAAATCGTTCATGATCTATTTTCAGCATTCTCCGGCTTTTTAAAAAAGAATCCACAGGGGGCGGAAGTCTTGCTGCAAGCCCTGGATTTTGAACTTTCCTCTGCCCTTGAAATCGTGGTCTGTGGATCACTCGAAGATGGGCGGACAAAAAAGTTACTCAACGAAATCAACCAACGATTTCTTCCCGCCAAAGTCCTTCTGAATAAACCAACCGATTCCAACAGTGAATCTATTCTTGGTGTAGCCCCCTACCTCGAAAACTATCAACAAATTAAAGATACTCCGACGGTTTTTGTTTGTCGAAATCAGACTTGCCAAAAACCACAGACCGAACCCGCTGGCTTGGCCAAACAACTGGCCCTCGAAACTAAACCGGATTAGTTCTTTTTTCTTCCTTGGTGCAAGGCGACCACCGAAAAAGTCAGCGGATTTGCAGACACTTCACTAAATCCGGCAGATCTTAATTCCTCACACAATTCTGCCCGGTTGGGAAAAGCGGAAATACTTGAGCCCAAATATAAATAGGCTTCCCGGTCTCCGGTTACAAAACGGGCCAACCATGGAAGAATTCCCTGAAGATAAAAATAATAAAATGGATTAAACCAAAAGAATGGCTGGCTGAATTCAAGAATTAATAACCTTCCGCCTGGCTTCAATACCCTCCACATTTCAGATAGCCCTTTTTTTCGGTCGGCCAAATTACGCAGACCAAATGCAATCGTAATCAAGTCAAAGGAATTATCTTCAAAGGAGAGATCAAGGCAATCGCCAACCAAAAATTGATTGGTCTCAACCGGTAAATTATTTCGGGCCCGCTTTCGTTTGGCAAATTCAAGAATTGGCTCGCAAAAATCGACCCCGGTAATTTCTGTCTTTTCCGGCAATCCCTTGCGCAAGGCCATTGCGACATCTCCGCTCCCGGTTGCCAAATCCAAAATTTTTTCATGAGGCCCACTTTTTGCCAACTGTACCAGTTTTCTGCGCCACCAAAAATCAATGCCCCCGGAAAGTAAATGATTTGCCAAGTCGTAGCGCGGAGCGACACTTGTAAATGTGGCTCGTACCGCAACCGGATCGGGACTACTCACTCGTTGAATCCGCCGATTTTTCAAAGCTTTCCACGACCCAGCGTGAAAGTTCCTTGTCCGGATTATCAACAACTTTTTTATCGATCGTAAACTCCTTTTTTCCGGTGCGTTGCGAAATGATGCTCAGTCCATGTTCAAAGTCAGAAAACTTACGCTCGCAAATTGCCCGCACCGATCTGTTCTCTGCAATTGCCTCCTTCACGATCGCCACTTTTGCTGTTTTTCGGAATCGTAAGTGATACCCAAATTCACGTTTGAAATACTCCTCGTAGCGGTCGACATCCTGAAGCATTGAATCATCGAGTTGGTCACGGTTTTCTTCGAGTAAATGTGCCAGACTACTGGATGGGTCTTCAATAGTTTCAGCATCCACGGAAAAAGTTCGGACCGGGGTGGAGGGAAGTTCAAACTTAAAATCCCGGAAGGTTCTTTCCAGTACAGTCACCAGGCCACGGGCCCCCGTCTTTTCTTCTGCAGCTTGTTCCGCAATTTTTTCAATCGCGTCATTCGATATCGTAAATTTAATTGAATACCCACGGAAATCATTTCGGTATTGTTCCAGTACATTCCCTTCTGAGGAGAGCAGAATTTCCGCAAGGTCTTCCTTTTTTAATTCATCACAGGCCACACGCACCGGCAGTCGGCCTATAAATTCGGGCTCAAATCCATATTTGATAAAATCACGGGTTTCTGCCTGAGACAAAAAATTTATACCCTGGGTATTACTTTCCACACCTTCTTCAGAGGATCCAAATCCAATACGGTTCAAGTCCAACCGTTTCCTTACATCTTCCTCCAATTGATCAAATGCTCCACTCACAATAAATAAAATATTTTTAGTCGAGATGCTCCCCTTCTTTGCCTTCTCGCCTTTCTGCATGTCCATGAATGCTTTCATTTGTCCCATCATGTCCTGTGGTGAGTGCAGGTTGACTTCAGTCTCTTCCATCAACTTGAGCAAATTGATTTGCACGCCCCGCCCGGAAACATCACGACCGGAACGGGATGCTTCGGAAGCAATCTTGTCGATCTCATCGATGTAAACAATTCCATACTGGGCCAATTCAACATCACCCTCCGCCGCCTTGACTAAGTCACGCACCAGGTCGTCCACATCATATCCCACATACCCCGTTTCCGAAAACTTCGTGGCGTCAGCCTTGACGAAAGGAACTCCGATCAATTTCGCGACATTGCGCATCAAAAAGGTCTTCCCCACCCCGGTCGGGCCAAGGAGTAAAACATTGGGCTTAACATATTCCGCTTCATCCAGCTTTGCGTCATCCAAACATCGACGGACATAATTGTAGTGATCACACACTGCGACCGATAAGACCCGCTTGGCCTGTTCCTGCTTGATCACAAATCGATCCAAATAATCCCGAATTTCCTTGGGCTTGCGGTCAAATTCACGAATCGACTCCAGTTTTTCATCCCGGGTCGGATCCTCCTCAACTTTTTTTTCATCGCTTCCTCCACCACTCTTTCCACCATCGTCCCCATCGGCTGCCTGATCCTTCATAGACTGCATAAATGGGGCGAATGCGACCTGTACATTCTTGTTGTTCATTAAGTCGCGAAGCTGTTTTTGGATTTCTTCGAGGGGGTTATCGTCGTCTTTTTTAGGCATAATAAATGAAATTAAAATTGACAGGTCATTGATGTATCGGAATTTATGAAAAACTTCAATCATTACCCTAACCTTAAGAAAGCACTCTTTCAAACAGTTTCCCATTATGTCGAAAAACTTAACCAAAAGAGAAATCGTTCAAAAAATTTATGAGTCCACGAATTATAAGCATGAAGTCGTGACTGAAATCGTACAAAAAACTCTCGATGGAATCAGGGAAGGATTGACCAAGGGAATGAATGTCGAGTTGAGAAACTTTGGAGTTTTTGAAATTCAAGTCCGCAAGGCAAGAGTGGGAAGAAATCCGAACCGGCCGGAAACCGATGTTGTTATTCCCCGCCGGGCAGTGGTGAAATTTAAAGCGGGCAAGGACATGAAGACCGGGCTGGACAAGTTGGACCTTGATCATTTCTAAGTCCCCACTACCCATCTAAGATGTTCGATTCATTACCCGGCTTTCGGGACTTTCCTCCCGAAGCATGTGCCCGTCGTAATCATCTCTTCCGTGTTTTCCGGACAGTGGCCCGTGCTTTTGATTTCAAGGAATACGATGCCCCGGTGCTTGAGCCACTTGATTTGTATGTCGAAAAATCCGGCGAAGAAATTGTTGGGCAATTGTTTCACTTTTTAGATAAGGGCGAGCGCAAAGTCGCTCTTCGTCCTGAGCTTACCCCTACCCTCGCCCGTATGGTTGCTGCCCGGGCAAATTCATTGGCCAAACCAATCAAGTGGTTCAATGTAGGAGAGCACTTCCGCTATGAAAGGCCACAAAAGGGACGCGGGCGTTCCTTTTATCAGTTCAACGCTGACCTCCTCGGAGAATCAGACACAGGAGCTGATGCTGAGTTAATCGCTCTTTTAGTGGCTATTTTTGAAACCCTCGGCCTTTCTCAAACCGACTTTCGGGTTCGACTGAGCGATCGACGCACCTGGATTTTATTTCTTGATGCACTCGGTGTTTCTGAGCAAGCCAGGCCGAAAGTCCTCGACGCAATTGATAAAAGCGGGCGACGAAAGCCGGAACAAACTGTTGAATCCCTCGAACAGGCAATGCCTGGAAAAGGAAGACACCTGCAGGATGAAATTGAAAAAATCAAGCGGATCAGAAGTTTGGATGATCTTCTTGCAAAAATAGAAACCTGTGGAGAGGAGGCACCCGGGACTGCTAGTTCATGGAAGGAATTAATGTCCCTTTTGGAAGCTCATGGCGTTCTCCCCTACATTGAAATTGATCTGTCAATCGTTCGGGGATTGGCCTACTACACGGGTTTTGTCTACGAAGCATTTGAAGCCTCAGGGGAAGGACGGGCACTCGCCGGAGGGGGTCGGTATGACCACTTGCTGAAAAAACTTTCCGGTAATGTAGATCTTCCCGCCTGCGGATTTGCGATTGGAGATATGACCTTGAGCGATTGTCTCGAATCCAAAAACCTTTTGCCCAATTACATCATGGCACCCGATCTTTTTTTGATTGCCGGAGAAGGTCAACGAAAGCTCGGAATTTCAATTGCCTCCCAAGTTCGCAAAGGGGGATTCTCGATTTCCTATTCCCTGAAGCAAGTTGGATTTGGAAAACAATTCAAGGAAGCCGGAAAATCGGGTGCCCGTTATGCCCTGATCGTCGGCGAGGATGAAGAAAATTCCAATCAGGTAAAAATTAAGGACCTGCGAAGTTCCGGGGAAATCACGACCCCTCAAAATTCACTTCTCGCCAAACTCGACGAATTTGATTCTGAAGGTGGAATTCAGGAATAGATATATTTTGGAACTGTTAAATTCATGAGCAGCGAAGTTCCGGATTACCACAAGGAGCAAATCAAGAAAGTAAAGTCGGCGAGCGGGAAGTACGGGCGGCGCGATTGGTTTTGGAATCTTCTTTCTATTCTCGTTCCAACAATTCTCGCCGGTTCTTACTCCTGGTTCGAGGCGGGATGGTTCGAGGTGACCAAAAAAAAGATCAATATTCCAAAAATTCCCGCGGGAAAAAAAGTAAAGGTCCTTCATTTGTCCGATCTTCATTTATCAGAAGTCGTTTCCATCAAACATATTGATCAAGCCTTCCAAAAAGGAATGGAAAATTCACCCGATGTCTGCTTGCTCACCGGGGACTTTATCACCAGTCAGCCGACTGATGCTCAACTGCTGGATTTAAGAAATTGCCTTGCTCAATATTCAAAAAAAATTCCTACCTTTGCTTGTCTGGGCAACCATGATGGAGGATACTGGTCGGGCAAGAATGGTGGATTTCAAACAGATGAAAAAATCAGGGCGGTACTTAAAGACGCCCGGGTACGACTCCTCGATAATCAACAAGTCTCGGTACTCATCAAGGGCGTACCACTTACCATTACTGGACTGGGCGACCTATGGTCGAAACAGTGCAGGCCAGAAAAATGCCTCAACAAAAAAAGTTACGCCACCCATCTTCTTCTCAGTCACAACCCAGATGCTAAAGACATTCTCCGTGATTATCACTGGGACCTGATGCTCGCAGGTCACACACACGGCGGGCAGTTCCGAATTCCATTTGTCAATTTTGCCCCCTTCGCCCCGGTCAAGGATTTGTCAATGACCGAGGGTCTGCACTCCTCTCATGGAAAACCAATATTCATTACCCGTGGAGTGGGAAATGTCTATGGAGTACGAATCAATTGCCGGCCTGAAGTCAGCCTGCTCGAACTGGTAAACAGCTGAGCTATTATGATCACGCTCCTCGACGAGCAAATTCCGACCTGGTTTCCAGATCCTGCAAAAACCGATCAACAAGGCTTGGTCGCAGTCAGTGAAAAACTTGGTCCCGAACGATTGATTCATGCTTATCAATCAGGAATTTTTCCCTGGATGAAAATGGAATATTCCCCTCATTTTTGGTGCTGGTTTTCTCCCCATCCCCGGATGGTTCTATACCCCTCCGAATTCAGACTTTCGGACAGTTTGAAAAGAATAATCAAAAAGAACACCTTTGAGGTACGGGTAAACCACGGATTTTCACAAACCATGAGGGAGTGTTCGACCATCGAGCGTCCCGAGCAGGAATCAAGCTGGATCGAAGACGATATGATTCATGATTATTCACTCCTTCATCAACAAGGAATCGCACACTCGATTGAAGCATTTCTGGACGGGGAAAGAGTCGGTGGTCTTTATGGATTGGCAATGGGGAAAGTATTCTTTGGAGAGTCTATGTTCCATAAAGTATCAGATGCTTCCAAGGTATGCTTTGCCTTTTTGATCGAGTTGGCGAGTAGTTACGGAATCAAGATGATTGATTGCCAGGTCCACACTCCTCACCTTGCCAGCTTGGGTGCACGGGAAATCCCCCGCGACCAATTCCTCAGCGATCTTAAACTGTTCCTCGATCCGCTTCCATCCGTGGTCGACTGGAAGGCGATTTTCTAAGCTTCAAGGTTGCTCATTTTAAAGTCTCATGACAAAGTCTTTCCCATGGCTGAATCGAATCCCGAACATGACAACCTAACCAAACTGGGCCAAGGCGGCACACAGCCCAAGAGGGAACTGGAAACCTTTCCCAACCGAAATCCCGAACGCGACTATGTGGTGGAACTACAAACCAGTGAATTTACCTGCATCTGCCCCAAGACTGGTCAGCCTGATTTCGCAGATATTCTCATCCGCTATGTGCCCGATCAGAAGATCGTGGAATCCAAATCCCTGAAGCTGTACCTCTGGACATTCCGGGATCAGGGCACGTTTCACGAACATTTTGCCAACCTCCTGCTCGACGACTTGGTCGCCGCCCTCGACCCCCGCTGGTGCCGCGTGGAAGTTGACTTCAACGCCCGGGGCGGGATCGGAATCGTGGTATCCGCAGAACATGGAACCCCTCCCGAAATCGCGTATTCGTGACTGCTCAAAACGAGATTGATATTGGTGGGTTTTCAGTTTCGAACGACCATCCATTCACCCTGTTTGGAGGCATCAATGTACTGGAATCCCGTGAATTCGCCTTGGAAGCCGCGTCCGCCTACAAGGAAATTACTAGTAAACTCGGAATCCCCTTCGTGTTCAAAGCTTCCTTCGACAAGGCCAACCGTTCCTCCATTTCTTCCTTTCGTGGTCCGGGATTGAAGAAGGGCTGTGAGATTCTCGCCGAAGTCAAAGAAACCTATGGGGTGCCAGTCATTTCCGACATTCACGAACCCCACCAGGCCGAGCCCGCCGCTGAAGTGATCGACGTTCTTCAATTGCCCGCCTTTCTTTGCCGCCAGACCGACTTGGTGGTCGCCCTTGCCGGGACCGGCCGTCCGGTAAACGTCAAAAAAGCCCAGTTTCTCGCTGCCCATGAAATGGGGCATATCATTCACAAGTTTAAGGAAGCGGGGAATGAAAAAATCCTGCTTTGCGAACGGGGTACTTCTTTTGGGTACAACAATTTAGTGGTTGATCCGCTCAATTTCGGAATCATGAAACGCACCGGATGTCCGGTCGTGTTTGATGTCACTCATTCCTTGCAGGTCCCGGGTGGTCGAAGCGATTCCGCAGGGGGGCGCCGTCAATCCGTATTCGAATTGATGCTTGCCGGAATGAGTCAGGGCATTGGCGGGCTCTTTCTTGAATCCCACGCCGATCCCACCCAAGCCAAGTGTGATGGCCCCTGTGCCCTCCCTCTCGACAAACTCGAGTCCTTCCTTATCCAAGCCAAAGCAATCGACGA